>NZ_NPJZ01000001.1:5792500-6015581 GCF_002245895.1 Rhodococcus sp. OK302 | reverse complement strand
TTTTCTCGATACTGGGTGCGATTGCATAGAGGCCACCGCTCAATGCTGCGATGAGGATGAAGGGGCCGATCAGGATGCCGGCGTAGAAGTGCAGACGCAGGATCAAGGGCCTGGCGGAGCGAGGTTTTTTCGTCGGGGGAGAACTGTCGTTGGAAGCGCGTTCGGGTGCGCGTTCCAATTCGGGTGCGGACATGCGTGTACTCGATCCCGCTGTGCGCCTTTGTCAACCGCCCAGGGTTAATAAAGGCGCACAGCAAAGTGGCGCACGGGTTTTCGTGCGTGAAGTAATAGGGGAATAGGTGAGTTACACGATTGCCGGCGGACCGCGCGTACCAGTGCCCGAAGTGACAAGTTGTCGCAGAACAACTTTGGCGCGGTAGCGCGTGCGCATCGAGGCGGATGCGGGTTCGGGGGTCTGCGGACTCAGAAGGACGGCAACGATGACAGCGACTGTCGATGCGGCGACAACGTAGCCGTGCTCTGCTGCACGAATCAGCAAGGCGCAGACGCCGATGGCGACAATGTGTGCCGCGAGCATCGGGAAGGACAAGAGAAGCCCGTGCTGATGTTCCGAAGCGATGGTCAGCGTTGTATGGCCGATTGCCTGACCCGCGGCAAGCATGAGTGCAAGTGCGACCGCTGGGGAGCGGCGGATGTCGATGGACGACACAACCGCTCCGACGCTCGCGCACGCGAAGATCAACAAAGCCACTGCACTTTCCGAGGGAGCAGTACCGCCGCCACCGAGTGCGTGGGCAGCGATGCTGACGGCGCCGGATGTGCCGCCCACGAAGGCCCCGCGCAACTGCGCGACGTCTGCGGGCCCTGGGGTCATGGACCACAGGATACGGCATCTACTACGAGAGTTAGTAGTTGCCGTGAGTTTCCGGACCATTACCCGGCGTCGACCCCGGCGTCGACCCCGGCGTCGGCGCTGCCGGAGGTGACGGCGAATTCCTTCCGCGGCGTTGTGTCGTTCGGGGCAACGAATTTGCCTGTCGATTGCGGAACAAGAATTTCCGTACCGTACGAACGGATAAGTGCAGCAGATAGTTCGAATTCTCGAATTGCTGAGTCCTGGACGGCCGATGGGACCAAAGTCATCGAATTGCGGGTG
This sequence comes from Rhodococcus sp. OK302, assembly GCF_002245895.1. Lineage (NCBI taxonomy): Bacteria > Bacillati > Actinomycetota > Actinomycetes > Mycobacteriales > Nocardiaceae > Rhodococcus > Rhodococcus sp. OK302. The sequence goes on along the minus strand of NZ_NPJZ01000001.1, from coordinate 6,014,464 downwards.
TAACGGACTGGCGCTCGATCACGGTATCGACAGCAGAGAAACAAGGCCGCAGAGTGATAGCGTCCGAAACATTACGTCCGAATGATTCCGAACTCGAACTGGGAAAACGGTGCGCAGCGATAACAACGGCTCGAATGGCGGATTTCTACGAAGCGGTTCAGGGTCGGTCGGGACGGACGATTCCTATGCCAACACGATTCGAACGGTCACCTTCACTCCGCAGTTCGACGAGGTTCCTCCCCGGCCGTTGCCCAGTCAGAGAATGCGGCAGACGCGGCGCGAAGAACCGACCGATTTCCGGACCGCAACACCTGCGGAAATGACATCTGTCGACGATCTGGACATCATCAAGCGCGCGAAGCGTCCTCCCGAACGAGGTTTGGGCAGTGTGTTGTTCAAGCTCTCGGGCGGACGGATCAACACTGGGCAGTCGGCGGCCGAACTCGAACATCAAGCGTTGGTTCGTCGCGCAAATCAGACCGTGCGTGGTGTCTACAAGATTGCGTTCATCTCACTCAAGGGCGGCGTGGGGAAGACAACGGCAGCCAAGACCGTCGGCTCGACATTTGCGTCGATTCGGGGCGATCGGATTGTCGCGATCGATGCCAATCCGGATCTGGGTACCCTGGCTGATCGGGAACGACGTGAACATCACCTGACCGTCCGTGATCTGTTGGCCGACGGAGATATTCGCACCTACAGTGACGTGCGTTATTACACCTCACAAGGGGACAGTCGGCTGGAAATCCTTGCCAGCGAAGCGGATCCGGAGACGTCGGAGTCGTTCAACGAGCAGGACTATCTCGATACCCTCCGCATCCTCGAGGTGCACTACAACATCGTCATCACCGACTGCGGAACTGGCATCATGCACTCGGCAATGTACGGAATCCTCGATGAGGCAGACGCTTTGGTTGTCGTCAGTCCGACAGCGCAGGACGGTGCGCGCAGCGCCGCGGCCACTTTGAGTTGGCTGACCAAGCACGGCTACGGCGATTTGGTGAGTCGGTCGGTGGTTGCGATCAACTCGACCCGGCCCGGGTCTTCTTCACTCGATCTCGATCAACTCGAGGATGTGTTCTCGCAGCGAGGAGTTCGCGCGGTACGCACGTTGCCGTACGACGATCATCTCGGCGAAGGCGGTCCGATCGACTTGAAGTTGTTGAACAAACGCACCGCGCGCGCCTACCTCGAATTGGTTGCCGCCATTGCCGACGGATTTCCCGAGTCTCCGGGTAAGCACGCGTCCAGATGACCGGTGCGTGTAGTTGAGTGTCAGATATGCCTCAGTATTGCCCCGTATCCGTCTGCGAGAGTGAGACGTTCGTCGATTTGTACCAGCTCTGCGCCGGTCCGGATCGCTAAATACGGCAGTAGGCGATCGGCGGGGGCGAAGAGGGAATCGCTGGACACCTCTTTGTCATCGGGATCGGTGAAGAGCAAGGTCTCGACCTTTCCCTGTTCCAAAGCGTCCAGCACGCGGGCGGTACCGTCCACGGACAGGTCGCTGTCTCGGCCCTGTTCTGCCACAAAGCGTTCGGTCTCCACATCCATTCGGCGGAGCCGTTCCGTATCGATGAGTTCGCGGATTTCCTTGGCAACCTCCGTGGGTGAGGAACCCGCCGCACGCGATCCCCTCTCGATTTCGACAGCCCGCAACGACGACGGAAGGTGCTGGGCGAATGCGTTCCGCGACTGTACTTCTCCGATGATCACCACCAGTTGAACGTTGTGCTCGCGCGCTAATGTTGCAGTGCGAGTTGCGGCCTGAGTCAGGTTCTTTCGTACATTCTCCTCGGCCAGGGATTGAGTGTCGATATAGCGGTCCGGGCCACCGACTCGGGCCTTGTGTACCGGAAATCCGTCACCGTCCACGGACTCCCCGTACACGTCACGTCCCCGCGAGTCGCGGACACAGAGATCAGCTCCGGTGTGATCGACCTTCGCGATGATGAACGGTTCGGTGTCGTGACCGTGCGCAATCAGCGGAATCAGATAGGGCAGTGATCCGACCGTCACGATGGTCGACGTCGTGGGCTCGAGCAGAATGTCGTCGACCAGAACAGCGTCGGGCGTCACGATGATTGCTCGGCCGGCGCGACCGGAAATTCCGTGGTGGTTGTCTTTCACGCTGTCGAACTGTTCGATCAACGACGCTGGAGCCTCCTGCTTGGACAGTTGGCTTCGCATCGACCGCCATTCCTGCTCGAAGCGCTCACGTGAATCTTCACGGTTTCTGACGTCCTCGAAGTACACGGAGGCAAATGGTCCTTCGCTCGAACCGACCTTCTTCAGTCGCCCAGCATGCATGGCGACTCCTCTCTTGTCGTCGTATCTGTAGTTGTCTTGCCAGGCGTACCCGCTCGAGGTTGATCCGACACGAGGACGGGGTACCCAATCTGATTGGCGAAGGGAGTGCCCGATGTCTGCTGCGCGGCGCAACGGACGGGACACCGAGAAGCGGTGGTCGGATCCCGAAGAATTCCGTCGGGCTGCGATTTTCACGATCGTGGTGGTCGGCACGGCACTTGCGGTCCTGTTGCTCGACGCGCTCGCAGTAAACCGGCAGTCGGGAGACAGTGAATCCGGAGGCGGCGAATCGGGAATGTCCGGGATCGGCATTCTCGCATTTGCGCCGTCGGCGGTCTTTCTGATCGGAGGATTGGCTGCGTTTGTTCAGACGTATCGGGTCTGGCGACGCAGCGGCACTTGGCCGATCTGGCAGGGTGCGGGCTGGTTTCTGATGGTATTGATGCTGTTCAGCCTGGGGTTGGCAGCCTCAGACTACGGTGGCTCGGAGTAGGTTTCCCGTTCGAGTCGCACATTTGTTCGATAGTTGCTAGTGTCGGTGATCGTGAGGGTGGTGCAGAGGGAAGCCTGCACCACCCACACGCCAAAATCTGGTGCCTGACGCTGACTGCCTTCAGTGTCAGGCACCGATTTACGTCAGGCACCGATTTGCGGGATTCAGCGTTCAGTTGCCTTTGTTGGATTCGTCATTCTTGGTTTCCGAACTCCGACGCCAGTGCGTGAAGCGTTCCTTGATGTCGGACGCGACGTCGCCGACGCCGTTGCCCACGGCCCCCACAGCGCCCCCGAGTCCGCTGCCGATATCGCGGACCATCCGGATCAGTGGATCGTCGGATTCGTCGAAGTTCTGCTTGTACGTCTTGGCGGCGTTTTTGAATTCGTCGCTGATCTTTGCGTCGTCATCGTCGACGCGGCGCGGGTAGTTGCCGCGCAGAACGTCGGAGTACGCTCCACTGTCCACCCACTTCTTCAGTTCGGCGGCCCGCAGTACCGAAAATGGGTGTGTCAGTAGTTCGATGTTGAGAAGTTTGAGCACGCCGTCCCGGAGGTCTCCGCTGGAGTCGTACTCGGCGGCCTGGCCGAGGAAGGCTTCGATGTCGATCTCACTCACTCGCGACCCGCCGGCCAACTTCATCTGCACACGAATAGCGGCGTGAACGTCCTGGCCGCAGAGGAGGCCGGCACGATCGCCCGAGAGTTCGGATTTGCGTTGCCATTCCAATAATGCTGCGATGATCGCACGTAGCGCCCAGCCTCCGACGGGTAGCCAACCGATGGTCCCGGCCAAACGCATCAGATGCATCAGGATCGTGCGATAGACGGCGTGACCGGACAACGCATGTCCGAGTTCGTGCCCGATGACAAATCGCTGTTCCTCGTAATTCATTATGTCGAGAAGGCCCGTTGTCACCACCATGAACGGCCGGTCCATGCCGATGGTGAAGGCATTGACCATCGGAGTCTGCAGAACGAAGAGTTCAGGAGTTTCGTCCGCTCCCAAGATGTCGACACAATCGCGTCGTAGGTCGTGAAGGTCGCGGAACTGGCGTTCGTCCACGCGGACAGCGGTGGCCAGATACATCAGCCGGTGTTGGCGCTCCTGGAGTAGTCCCGACAGTGTGCGCAGCACAGTGTCGAATCCGCGAAGGGTGCGGAGCGTGACCAAAGCTGCGCGGTCTGCCGGATGCTCCCAAGCGCGGGAACTGATGTCGGGAAACTCGATCCTGGTGCGGTCTGGTGCTGTAGTCACGTGCGCCTCGCTTCGGTGTTGTCGAATCACCTCCAGCCTATCGACTAGTTGGTTTGGTACATCGAGAGTTGTGGTTCCGGACTGTGCCGACCGGGAAAATAGCCGGTCAGAGCGAGTATGGAAGGCGAACAGTTCGGGTACTCGAGATTCAGTGCCTTGGTATCGAGCGCACGTAACCGGCCAGTCGACTGAAAAGAACTGCCATGATTGTTCTCGGAATTATCTTGCTGATTATCGGATTCCTGGTGAACATTCCGATTCTGTGGACAATCGGCGTTGTCCTCTTGGTGATCGGATTGATTCTGTTCGTGCTGGGTTCGACGGGACGAGCGGTTGGCGGGAGGCGGCACTATTACTGAAGTGCCTGGTACGCCTATTGCAGTACCGGATCGAGGACAGACCCCGCGCCCCATGGGAGTGCGGGGCCTGTCTTCGATCGGTCTTGCCAACATCTCTTAGAGCGTCAACGAGTCCGAGCACACCGAAGCGCGCGTCAACGAGACTACGACGGACTGCGTCGGTTTGCCCGCGATTTACAGAGAAATCACCCTGGAATTCATCCTTTGGGATTCTGCTCAGCGTTGGTGACCGGCTCAATGCTTGATCCGGTCGGGTAAATCGGAGGTTCCATGGATCTGCATCTGAAAGGTAAGACTGCCGTCGTCACGGGGGCCGGCAAAGGCATCGGGCTTGCGATAACTCGGGCGTTGGCCGAAGAAGGTGCCTACGTGATTGCGGGTTCGCGGACTCGCACGGCAGACATCGATTCGCTCGAGGCCGCCGGCGCCATCACCTTCGTCGAGGTTGATCTGTCGAGTACGGAGGGGGCGGAGACGCTCGTCGCGGTTGCGGCAGAACAGGGCGGAATCGATGTACTGATCAACAACGTCGGTGCCGTGACGCCGCGGACCGGAGGATTTGTCAGTGTCGCGGATGCGGACTGGGAGTCATCACTGAATCTGACCTTCATGTCCGCGGTACGAACTATCAGGGCGGCCCTACCTGAGATGGAGCGTCGCGGCGGCGGAAGCATTGTCACGGTCAGTTCGGTAAACGCATTCCTTCCCGACCCTGCCGTAATTGATTACAGTGCGGCAAAGGCTGCACTGACAAATCTTTGCAAGTCGTTGTCGAAAGAATTGGCTCCGAAGGGGATTCGTGTGAATACCGTCAGTCCGGGTCCGGTTCGAACCGCACTCTGGCTGGCAGAGGGTGGAGTTGCATCGACGCTTGCCGAGGTCAGCGGTGTCAGTGCGCAGGAAGTGGTGGACAGTGCGGCAGCGGGTTCGGAGACGGGTCGATTTACGCTTCCCGAGGAAGTCGCGGATCTGGTGCTGTTTCTCGCTGGGGATCGGGCGGCGAATGTGACAGGTGCGGATTTTGTGATCGACGGCGGATTGATCAAGACGCTCTGAGTGCTGTAGGCGTAAATACAGTGTCAGGATGAGCCTTTGGGCGTCAAGACGACGTCAGTGAGCCGTACGGATCAACGTTTTCGGGGTAGTCCTGAAAGTGAGCTGCTGAAGTACCGGTGTACTCGCAGCTCCGGAGATCCATGAAAGGTCGGTCATGACTATTCTTCGTTTTCTCGCTTCGGAACGTGCAACGACGCGATGCGTCCTGGCCCGCGTCGAGTTGACCGATATCGAATCGGCGGAAACTTACGCCGTGCTGGAATCGATGATTGCGCGGCCGCATCTGAAATTGGTCGGACTGTGCGTCAATCTGGGCGTCGGTCATCGTGACGAAATCGACCTGCGGAAGGCCGCTGACCGCGCCGTAGGGTTGATGGAACGAGTCCATCGTGAACATCGAATCCTGATGTCGGAGTTGATTATCGAGACCGTGGCGCTGACACCGCCAGACCTACTTGTGCAGGTCCGAGACGAAGACGCGTTGTCGAGGGCCTTCGATGACCTTCTCGACGATGCGTGCGCTCGCAATCGATATCCACGGCCGACGTTGATCGTGATGGAGGACCTGGGTGTTCAAGCTAGCTCGCGGTCTTGATCGCCGTGAGATATCCCGATTGTTCGGACAGGTCGGCGAGTTCCGGTGGGAGATCCGGGATCGGTTCGCCGTAGATGTTTGCCAATTCGATGGAATTGAGGCACTCGACCGACCAGTCGTGCTCGGTCAACCACTGCTTCGGATCGGCACGCTCGTCCTCGTAGAACAGCGCAGCCATGTCGAAGTCTCCGAACGGATCCTTGCTGAAATACTTTGCCCGGATGTCCGCGAATCGTTGCGCATCTATACCAGATGGAAAGTAGTTCAACGCAAGTCGGCTACCGGACGACGACAGGTTGTCGATTCTTTCGAACAGTGCGTCGTGTGCGGGGCCAGGGAGGTAGGCCAAGAGTCCCTCCGCGGACCACGCGGAGGGTGTGCTCGGTTCGAACCCCGCAGCTTTGAGCGCAGTGGGCCAGTCATCTCGTAGATCGACTGCGACAGTGCGACGGTCTGCTTTCGGTTCTGCGCCGTGTTCGGTGAGTACCCGCTCCTTGAATTCCAACACCTTTGGTTGGTCGACCTCGAAAACCGTAGTGCCGGTTGGCCAATCCAGTCGGTAGGCCCGCGCATCCAAACCGGACGCCAGGATCGTCGATTGAGATACTCCGGATCGGGCAGCAGTGAGGAAAAAGTCGTCGAAAAATTTGGTTCTGATGCCCATGCCCATCCCCATGAAGCCGGAGAAGGGTAGGTCGTCCAACGACGACGGGCTGGCTAGTAGTGCGGAGAAATGTGGTTCACCGGCGGACTCTACGAACCAGGGCGCGTACGGATCCTCGATCAACGCATTGGGGCGCAGTGATTCGATCGCTCGAAATGTTGCCACTCCCAACGCAGTCAGGCCGACACTGCTGACAATGTCCCAAGTATCTCCATCTGTGCGCATCGTTGAGTTTCCTCCCGATTTTGGTGCACGCCTGTTTCGGTGCACGAGTGTTGTGGGTGCACATCTGCTCTTGCCGTCCGACCATTCTTGATCCTACGCTCGTCGAGAAACGAGGGCAGGCCCGTGGATTTGGCGGAAGTAGGCGAGAATTAATCATATGTTGAAATTGTTGTAGTGCAACACTTTTCGAGTTGAAAACAATATTGTCAGGGACTTGCCAGGGCTGTCCCAGCGGGCAGTCAGGTTGATCGCATTGACTGACTACATGCGTTCACCGCAACATGATTCGCTTGACCGCCTGGCAGCAGCGGCACGCAGTGGAAACGCTGCGTCGATGGCGGGGCTGTATCTCGCTATCCGGCCGATGGTGGTGCAACGTGCACGAGCCGAACTCGATCCCGCCGCGGTAGAGTCCGTCGCCGACGCTGCCTGTTGTGCGGTAGTGAACTCGGTCCCTGACAGGTCTGCGCCGGACGAACCGTTGTTGCACTTGGTGTATTCCACGACAAGCCGGATGATCGCGCGTACGGGAGCGGAGTCTCGGACTCGACTTCCAGCCGGGATCGATGTACTGCCGGAGCGTGAACGTGAGGTGCTGATCTTGCGGGTGATTGTCGGACTCGATGCGGACGACACCGCGATCGCACTCGGAAACACACGAAGTCAGGTATTGCTGGCCCAGTACCGGGCACTGCGAACGCTTGGTGTTTCCCGCGGAGGCTAGGGCGTTGCGCCGTGACGACCGGCGTCCTCGGTTTCCCTTACCGGCGGTGGTCGAATCGCGGCGTGCACTACCCCGGTGAGGATTCCGAGGATCGCACCCCAGATCAACGTGACAAGAATCGTTGCTGTCACCGCAACAATGTACGTGGCCAGATTGTGGTGAGAATCAAAGCTGAGGAACACAATTCGAATGACGTTGCCGATCACTGCCCCGGCGACGGTGGCGGTTATACCGGCAAGGAAGGCGCGAGCGCGACCAGACTGTGGGTGCCGGTTCGCCCACGAATTCAGATACAGCAACACGATCCCGATCATCACGAATGCGGCAAGAACATCGACTGCCCAGTACAGCCAGGTGGTCTCGCCCAACGGGAACAATCGCAGTGGCGGTACTGCGAAGGGTAACCCGATGGCACTCGGAACGAGGGCTTCCGGCATCGACGTCAGCCAACGTCCGGTGAGAGGCCAGAAGCCGAGAAGCGCGGAGATTGCTGCGACCGTCGCTGCGGCCGATACGGCAGGCAGGCGGAGGCTCCGGACCTGCGTCGTTTGTGAAAACGCCACCTCGTTTGCTGACATGGCGCAACATTAACCCAATTGGTAGGACGATCGTCCAACTTTGGAGGGTATTGATGGCACTCGGAATGCGCCGGGGCACGCTGGTCACGTTGGCCACTGTCGGTGCCTTGGTTCTCGCCGGCGGGATCGGTGCCGCTGTGCGTTCGGATCCGGTGTCGCCTGCTTCATACGTCACCGATGACGCCGGTCGCGCTCTGATCTTGCGGGGATTCAATACCGCTTCGAGTTCCAAGAGTGCCCCGGACGGCATGCCCGAATTCACCGAGGCCGACCTCGACCGTGAACATACGGATATGGGGACCAACTTCGTCCGATTCCTGATTTCATGGCGGGCGGTAGAACCGTCGCCCGGTCAGTACGACGACGCATATCTCGATCGAGTTGCCGAGCGGGTCAGCTGGTTCTCCGAGCGTGGATACTCGGTGATGCTCGACATGCACCAGGATCTGTACTCGAGCGCAATCACTCCCAGCGGGCAATCGGGTAACGGTGCGCCGCCGTGGGCCACCTACATGGACGGACTTCCCGTGGGGGAGCACGACATGTGGGAGATGTACTACCTCGATGCCGGAGTGATTCGTGCTTTCGACAATTTCTGGAACACAACCGGGCAACATCCGGAACTGTCCGATCACTATGCCAACGCCTGGAAGGTTGTCGCGCAACGGTTTGCGGACAATCCTGCCGTGGTGGCGTATGACCTGATGAACGAACCGTACGGCGGCACGCTCCAAGGCCCGGCGTTCGAAGCCGGACCACTCACCTCTCTGTACCAAAAGACCGCCGACGCGATCCGAACCGTCGATCAGGACACGTGGGTATGCGTGGCTCCTCAGGCCATGGGTACCAACTGGGGCACGCCGAGCGGACTCGGTGCGGTCGATGATCGACGTGACGGAGATGCGCGAATTGCTTACTGCCCGCACATCTATCCGCTACCGATGGACCTCGGCGGTGGATACGTCGGCAGTTCGCAGAGCGCAGTCGATATCACTGTCGACGCGTGGCGTGACAACGCCCTGAGGACAGCGGCAGCGTTGGGTGACGTGCCGATTATCCTGGGTGAGTTCGGGTTGGATACAACATTGCCCGGAGCGCTCGACTACGTCGACAAGGTGTATTCCACAGCTGCAGACATGGGTGCCGGGGTGGCCTACTGGTCACGCGATCCAGGTTCTTGGGGTCCGTACGAGGAGGACGGAACCGAACGTAATCTGGTTGCGGCGCTGGATAATCCGTACCCACGTGCAATCGCGGGCCAGCCGCTTTCCTTGACCGTCGAGAGTGATCGGCTCGAATTCTCCTACACCCCGGACCGGTCGATCACGGCGCCGACGGAAATCTACTTACCGGCCCGGACCTTCCCGAACGGCGGCGCCGTAGTCGGCGCAGATGTCGGCCGTTGGAGCCCCGAAACCCGCATCCTCGAACTGAAAGCGCCTACCGGCAAGGGGGATAGGACCGTGCTGATCACTCCCACGGCGTGATATTCGCCGAGATGTGACAAGCTCCGGCCTTGATCAGTGTGCGCCGCCGAGTTCGATGAACAGAACGCCGACGAGGATCAAGGCCAAGCCGCCACCAGCAGTATCCACTTCCGCATCAATGTGTCGCGTCTTTCAATAGTGAGCAGCCGGGCAGCGATGATCTGCCTTGGCGAGTGCATGGTCGCTGCGAGCGCGTAACCGAAATTCGTTGGCCGGACCATCGGGTCACATTGCATACTTCGATGTACCTTCGAGAATCGTTACGCCAGGAGAACATTGATGAGAAGCCCGGACCGGATCGACCCGATACTGACCAAGCTCGGCGCCCTCTGGCGCGCAAACCCCGACTTGCGGCTGACACAGTTGGTTGTGGCCCTCGCCGATACCGGCGAAACGATGCCGGGGTTCTTCTACACCGAAGATTCGGCGATCGACGAGGCGCTCGATCGCCGTATCGCGGATCGTTAGCACTCAGAGAATTCTCAGCAAGATTGCGTACGTTAGATTTCGGCTCGTTGACGCCTTCGGGATGTTGCCGTGCCGCGGTATACGGAAGCCGTCGGCACCGATAGGCGTCTGCGGCTTCCGTGTTCCCGTGCTGTGTTCCCGTGCCATTGCCCTCGATACTGGTTGCTGGTCGACTCGACTCAGCGTGAATCTGGACGCAGCTAGAACACTGTGGTCCAGTCGTCTTTGACACTGACCACCGTCCAGTTGTTGTCGCGGGCTAGTTTGAGTGCTTCTTCGGCACCTGCCACATAGTCGAACTCACGGTCGGGATCGTCATGGAGTACTAGAAGACGCAGAGCGGGGCGGTTCGGTTGCTCGGAAAACTTCAGCATGGGAATGTCGCCGTTGCTGTTGCCGGCTGCCATGAGAGGCCGTCGGCCGGTTCTGTTCCAGATCCGAATCGGCTTTTCCGGACCGTCATCGACTACATCTGCCTCTGGCTTGCGCCAGATACTGCCGCTGGTGCCGTCGTCCCGCCAGTCCAGTGACACGCCGCTGCCAATGACTCGCTGTCGCGGGATACCGTACATCTCTTCGCTGATGGGCCGCATGAAGTCACGTCCGCCGCCGGAGACGATGTAGTTTCGGAAACCGTTGTCTCTCAGGTATTTCAGCAACTCGACCATAGGTGCGTAGCTGCACGTCAAGTAGCTGCGGTCAAGGGTGGGATGACGGGCGGCACGTAGAAATGTGTCGGCCGGGGCCTCGAATTCCTCGACGGTTACTTCGGCGAACCCGGTCAACACACCGGCAGCAATGACCTTCAAGGTGGTGTCGTCGCCGCGGTAGTGAGCGGTGATCACGTCGTTCAACCACACATAGTCCCGGGTGTACGCGGCCCGCCAGGGTTGGCGGGTACGGAGTTGCGGGTCGTGTTCGGCCATCTCCACCAGACGGCGCAGGATGAAGTCGAGTTGGATCGGCATCGGCTTCTCACACCACAAGGTGCCGTCGTTGTCGAAAACTGCGATGCGGTCTTCCGGTGGGACTTCGTCAGGATCGCCTCGGGTGGTCACCCGCTCGACGAAGTTCACAATGGCTCGTTTACTCTCGCCGGCTTGCCAGGTCAGGAGGGGATCGTGCGCATCCGAGTTCGCGTCACCGCCGAGAGGATTGCTCATGATGTCGGCTTCCTACTGAACGGGTCGTGACGCCCAGCCATCTCATCATCTGATCCGGCGGCGGATATGGCATCGCCCGTTTCGGGCGAGCTGGGTTTCGGTCACCCGTTTCGGGGGATGCCACCGACTATGCGGCCGCAGAGGCTGGAAGTGAGACCACACACAAGGAGCCAGGTTATGGCCAAAACATTCAACGGCGTCGTCAATCTCGATATTCGTGACTCGGTCCCCGACTGGGGTCCGTACGAGCAACCGAAAGCGGAGCCCGGGACACCGAACATTCTCTACATCGTGCTCGACGACGTTGGCTTCGGCGCACTCGGCTGCTACGGCGGGCCGATCGAGACTCCCAACATCGACCGGATCGCCGCGAACGGATTGCGGTACGGCCAATGGCACACCACTGCGCTGTGTTCCCCGACGCGATCGTGCTTGCTGACCGGCCGCAACCACACCACAAACGGCATGGCCTGTATCAGCGAGTGTGCAGTCGGTTTTCCCGGCGGAAACGGTCACATCCCTCCGGAATGCGCCACACTCGCCGAGGTTCTGGTCGGGCAGGGGTTTAGTACCGCGATGGTCGGAAAATGGCACCTGTGCGCCGAGGACGAGATGAATCTTGCCTCCACTAAACGGAATTGGCCGGTCGGTCGAGGTTTCGAGCGCTTCTACGGATTCCTCGGCGCCGAGACAAACCAGTGGTATCCAGATTTGGTTCACGACAACCACCCCGTCGAACAACCGTCGACGCCGGAAGAGGGGTATCACTTCAGCGTCGACATCACCGACAGGGCCCTCGAGTACATCGGGGATGTGAAGGCGATCGCTCCGGAGCGGCCGGTATTCCTGTACTACGCACCAGGGTGTGCGCACGCCCCGCATCACGCGCCGCGCGAATGGGCTGATCGGTACGCCGGCAGATTCGACGCAGGCTACGAAGCGATGAGGGACGAGATTTTGGCTAGGCAGAAGGCGATGGGCCTGGTCCCACCGAACACCGTGCTGCCGTCGCTCAACCCGATCGGAACCCCGGAGACGAGAACAGGACCCGGCGGCGAGCAGTTTCCGCCGTTGGATTTCACGCGTCCCTGGGACACGCTCTCGGCGGACGAGCAGCGATTATTCGCTCGGATGGCCGAGGTGTACGCGGGCTTTCTCTCCCACTGCGACGATCAGATCGGACGACTCCTCGCCTACCTCGAGGAGATCGAACAACTCGACAACACCATCATCGTGGTGGTCTCCGACAACGGTGCCAGCGGCGAGGGTGGGCCCAACGGTTCGGTCAACGAGAACAAGATCGCCAACGGAGTGCCGGACGACCTGGCCGAGAACCTGGCAATGTTGGACCAATTGGGCAGCACCGAGACCTACAACCATTACCCGAACGGGTGGGCGATGGCTTTCAACACCCCGTTCAAGATGTGGAAGCGGTACTCGTTCAACGGCGGCACCTGCGACCCGTGCGTCATTTCCTGGCCTGACGGAATCGCGGCTCGTGGTGAAATTCGGGACCAGTACCACCACGCCATCGACGTAGTCCCGACATTGCTCGACTGTGTCGGTCTGGAACTCCCCGACACAGTGAAGGGATATACCCAGCATCCGATCCAGGGCGTGAGTATGCGCTACAGCTTCGACGCCGGAAACATTCCGACGGCCAAGCACACTCAGTTCTACTCGATGCTCGGAGGTCGCGGAATCTGGCACGACGGTTGGAAGGCCGTCACGACACACCCGACGCTGAGCGGGTGGGGTCACTTCTCGGAAGATACCTGGGAGCTCTACCATACCGAGGTGGACCGGGCTGAACTCCATGACAGAGCAGCAGACGAACCTGGTCGGCTCGCCGAACTCGTCGGGTTGTGGTTTTACGAGGCAGGTGCCAATCAGGCTCTGCCGCTGGATGATCGCTCCGGCGTCGAACTTCTCACCACGCCTCGGCCCCAACTCGCGCCTCCCCGCAACCGCTACGTCTACCGACCCGGTGGAGCTGAAGTGCCTGAGGCCGTCGCGGTCAATCTTCGCAACCGCTCCTTCTCGATCGGCGCCGTCGTAGATCTACCGGAACCGGACGCGGAAGGAGTTCTGTTCTCGCACGGTGGGAGGTTCGGTGGGCACTCCCTGTATGTCAAGGACAACCGCCTGCACTATGTGTACAACTTCCTCGGTAGCGAACAGGAGAAAATCGACGCCACCGAAGATCTTCCGATCGGTGAAAACCTTTTACTGGCAGCTTCTTTCGACAAGGAGGGTGAGGACCCGCCAGGAACTGCCCACGGGTTGCTGAGCCTCTACTACGGAGACAAGAAGGTCGGTGAGGGCCGGATCCGAACTCAGCCAGGCAAATTCAGTATCGGAGGCGGGGAAGGACTCAACGCGGGCCGAGACAGCGGTGAGCCCGTCACCGACGACTACTCGGGGACGTCTCCATGGGCATTCACAGGTGGGACGCTCAACCGGGTAGCCGTCGATGTCAGCGGTGAACCGTATGTTGATCTGGAACGTGAGGCCGTCGCCATGCTGTCGCGCGAATAGCTGGTGACGGTGTATTCAGTTCTCTTGCAGGATCTTCTGATCGGAGATGCCTGCCGCCGGCCTGCGTAGCAGTGCAAGGGGAGCGGCATACAACTGTTTCTCGATTTCTCCGAGAGTGTGGCCCCGGGTGGTGGTCAGTGTGCGAGCGCGTTCGACTGCCTTGGTCAGAACTTCGGCTTCGGAGGCAATTTTATCGACGAGTCCTGCTGTCAGCGCATCGATTCCGCCGTATCGTCGACCGGTGGCAAGTGCAGTGTGCGCTGTGCGCGTAGGTAGCCGCGACGCGAGCAACGCAATGCTGCCGGGCGTGTAACTTGCCCCGATGGTGATACCGGGTAGACAGCAGTATCCGAGTCTCGGCACCGACGGCATTGGCGACGGTATGAACGTAGATCCGGCGGTGCTGGAGCGGCATCACCGCGATGCACCGGGTCGCTGACGGAATTCTCGCCAGCGACCCGGTCAAGCAAAATGCCCGGAACGTCTATCCGTCCGCGGTTGGAATTCAGTTCGCGTTGGCAGGTTCCCTCACGGCCGAGTTGTCGTGAGTCTCTGTGGCGGAGTTCGGTTTCTGGAACTTGGGGATGAAGGAGGTCAGGATGAGCGCGATAATCGCGGATCCGGCGGCCAGGGCCATGATCACCCGGAAAGCATTTTCGGAGGGCAGCGTTGCGCCGCCGAGCGACATCGTCATCTGGGCGATGACAACGCCGGCAATGGCGCTGGCGAACGACGTTCCCAGTGAGCGCATCAGTGTGTTGAAACTGTTGGCTGCTCCGGTTTCCGACAGTGGGACGGCGCCCATGATGAGGGCAGGCATTGCGCCGTAGGCCATTCCGGTGCCGGCACCGGTGATGATCGCGATCATGATCAGCTGCCAGATCGAATGCATAGCGAAGATGCCGATTGCATAACCGACCGCGACTACAACGGCACCGATCATGAGGGTGATTTTGGCACCGTACAAGTTGGTGATGCGGGAGGAGACGGGTGCGATCAGCATCATGACGATGCCGGACGGCGCCATAACCAGACCCGCGGTGAGCATGGACCCGCCGAGTCCGAAGCCGGTGGCTTCGGGCAGTTGAACAACTTGCGGGAAAACCATGCTCAGGGCGAACATCGCAAACCCGAATACGATGGATGCGAGGTTGGTGAACAGTACCTGTGGACGTACGGATACCCGCAGGTTGACCAGCGGCTGAGGGGTTCGTAGTTCCCACCATCCCCAGATGACAAACGCGACCAGCGAGATGCCGAGCATCGTGAGGGTCTCGGTACTTGTCCAGCCCCAGGAGTTGCCCTTGGATATCGCCAGGAGGAGGGCGATCAGAGCGGCCGAGAGTGATACGGCGCCGACGAAGTCGAACTTGCCACCGGTGCGAACCGTGGATTCGGGAACATTCACGACGACCAACGCTGTCACGAGGATGCCGAGGGCAGCCGATGTCCAGAACAGAACATGCCAGTTGGCATATTCGGCAATAAGAGCTGCAAGTGGGAGACCAAGTGCGCCACCGACTCCCATTGATGCACCCATCGCTGCGACCGCGCCCGCAAGCTTCTTCGGGGGAAGTACGTCGCGCATGATGCTGATGCCCAGTGGGATGACACCGGCGGCCAGTCCCTGTAATACGCGTCCGAAGATAAGCGGTACCAGGCTCGAACTCAGCGCTCCGATAACCGAGCCGGCTACGAGAAGCGCCAGGCTGATCAGAAGTAGTCGGCGTTTGCCGAACATGTCGCCCAACCGGCCCATCGTCGGGACAGCTACGGACGCGGCCAACAATGTGGCCGTCACGGCCCACACGGTGTCCGACGCGGGTGCGTTCAAGTATTCGGGCAGATGCGGAATGATCGGGATGACAAGTGTTTGCATCAGGGAGACGACGATGCCGGCGAACGCCAGAACTGCGACTACAGCGGTAGTGGACGGTGGCTTGGTCCCTGCGGGTGCAGCAGTAGGTATCGACATTGAGGAGGCTCCATCGGAGAAAAGGGGAGATTTCGTGAATTAAGTCAATTGCTTGAACTAAAGTTAAAGCAATTGACTGACTTGATGCAAGGGTGTGATGTTGATGGTGACCAAGATCTCGGGCGCAGGACTGCGCTGGGCTAGCGACTGCGACGGTAGAAATGACGACAAAATCTGAAGACGTAGCGAGCATTCGGAACGCTCCGGCGAATGCCGCTCGGTCCGTTGCGACCCGCGAACGAATACTTGATGCTGCCGAGCAGTTGTTTGCAGAGCATGGCGTCTTCGCGGTATCGAATCGGCAGGTGAGCGAGGCTGCCGGGCAGGGCAACAATGCTGCGGTCGGGTATCACTTCGGTACAAAAACTGATTTGGTGCGAGCGATCGTGAACAGACGTGCCACGCAGATTGAGCAAAATCGCCTCGAACTGTTGGCTGAGATCAAAGGGTCGACCGATGTACGTGACTGGATTACCTGCCTGGTTCGAGCGTCCACTGACTATTACCGAGAGTTGGGGACGCCCACCTGGTATGCGCGGTTCAGTGCCCAGGTATTGACGGATCCGGGTCTTCGTTCCGTTGTCTACATCGAGGCGCTGTCCGCGCCATCGCTGCAGGAGACGCTTGTTTCGCTCGCTGCCTGCCTACCTGACATGCCGACTGAAGTCCGGCATGCCCGTGCCGAGATGGCGCGGCAGGTGATGGTGCACATGTGCGCCGAGCGCGAAAAGATGCTTGCCGATGGGGAGGGGCTAGAGGTCTCCGGGTGGAATGATTTTTCAACGGATCTTGTCGACGCGCTTGTCGGCCTGTGGTGCGCACCGGTTACGCGATAACGGGGAGAGTCTGCTTTTCTGTCGTAGAAGTCTGAAAGTTGGGTGCTGCAACGGCATTCGATGCGCTGTAGAGATTTTCCTATCTGAAACTTTCCCTTGACTCGAATGGATGTTCGAGTATAATTGGGGGCAAGGATGGGGGATCCGATGAGCGTCGATACCGTAGTTGCCGATGTCGTGGCCGGTTCTGCTGTGAATGTGCGCGGCAGGCTGTGGCGGTTGCGGCCGTGCGACGTGCGGGACGTCGCAGTCAAGGCATCGGCGGAAATTCTTCGGCTGGAAGCGATTCGGGTTGCCGCGGTCGACGAGTTGGCGCTTCATCCGGACGAGTCGGTGCTGTGTTACCGCGGCGTCGGCCGCTGGCTGGCCGCCAATACGATGCTGCAGAATGCGGCCGGAATCAAGATCGCCGCCCTCGGGGTGGCCTTGCGAGCGTTCCCGGCTATCGCGGCGCAGTTCGATGCCGGGGACCTCACTGTCGATCATGCCGCGCTGATCATCGCGTTCTGCGAGTCCCCACCCAAAGGGATGCCCGAGCAGGCGCTGCCGCACTGCATCAAAACCTTGCTCGCGGCAGCCTCCGGGGTGGAGGCGACCACCACGAAGTTGCGGTACGCCATCGCGGTGTTGGAGCGGATCTTCGAATCCGAGGACATCCCGGCTGGGGAGGACGAGGACCGCAACGAACTACGCATCGCGCCGACGTTGAACGGTCGGGTGGTGATCAAGGGTGAGTTCGATGCGTTGACCGGCGAAATGCTCTTGTCGGCGTTGTCGGGGTTGTCGATGCCCGTCCCGGCGGCGGACGGAACTCCCGATGCTCGGTCGGCTGCGAAGCGGTCGGCGGATGCGTTGACGGAGTTGATTCGTCGGTATCTCGACAATGCTGCGACGGGGGTGGATGGTGGTCAGCGTCCGCATGTGAATGTGCATGTGACGGCGAAAGATCTTGCGGAGCATCGGGACTGCGCCTCGACCCGGACGACAGCTTCCGGCTCAGACAGTGGAGACGGTGACGTCGAAGACGGGGCCGATGAGGATGCACCGGTGTGGGGCTTCGACGACCTGGAGGACTTCGACGATCTTGATGTCGGGCACATGCCGTGGATGGGCCCGTTGAGTATCACCCGCACCCGGATGTTGGCGTGCGATTGCATGCTCTCGACGGTCCTCCTCGACGAACACGGTGCCCCGCTCGATGTGAGTCCGTTGAAGCGGTTGGTGTCGGCGGCGCAGCGGACGGCGTTGATCGCCCGCGACAAGGGATGTGCCTTCCCCTCCTGTGATGCGGTGCCGGCGTGGTGCGACGCGCACCATATTCGGCCGTGGTCTCAGGGCGGGCCGACGGTGATGGACAACCTCACCCTGCTCTGCCGAGCGCATCACACTTTGATTCACCGCAAGGCCGGGTTTGCCGGGCAGTGGGAGATCAAGATGGGATCCGATCGCAGGCCCTGGTTCGTTCCGCCGGCGGGGATCGATCCGGAGCAGCGGCCGCGGCGGTCAACGCTGCCGCCCGGTCCGGTGCTGCGCACGTGAATTGTGTTGCGGCAGAATCATATGCTTGCCAAAACTGCAGACAGTGTCAAGCTTCGCGTCGGGGATACTCCGCCGCGAAGTTTGTCGTGGGGATTGCCGCCGACCATCAGGATCACTCCGGTCGGGTTTAGGTGCAATTACTACTGGCTACCCAATCGACTTGGTCTACAACGCCGACGGCATGATCATGCCCAGTCGATCCATCAGTCTTGATCAGAGCCTCTCGGGACACACTGGCATATCGGGCCAGACAACGAAGGAGATGGTTCGCGGTGAATCGCAAGTCGGAGTCGAAACCGATCTCGACGATCGCGACTGCTCCGCGGATCGAGGAACTGTTGCGCCCGGAGACCAACTGGGTACCGACGTCGGACGGGTTTATGGACACCCTGCCCGGAGAGACGGTTCCGCCCCCGGGGCGAGCGCAGGCAGCATGGCAAACGCAGCTCGGGTCCTCGATATATCAACGGATGCAACGGTTTATGGCTCTTTTGGCGCCCGGATATGGGACGGTCGCCGCGGAGATCCGGTTGCGGCCAGGGGAGACGGTGGTTGATGTGGGCTGCGGACCAGGCAATGTCACGATCGGTTTGGCTGACGCGGTCGGGCCCCACGGATTGGCCGTCGGAGTGGATCTTTCCGCGCCGATGTTGGCGCGAGCCGCACATCAGGCCCGACCCAACATGGGGCTGATCCGCGCCGACGCCACCCGGCTTCCGATCCGCGACGACAGCGTCGACGCGGCCTGCGCCACCGCGGTAATCATGCTTGTGCCCGAACCAGTTGATGCCCTGACCGAGATGATTCGGATCGTCAAACCGGGCGGGTGGTTGCTGGTGATGGTCCCGTGCAGACCGACCGGACTCACTGCGCCGGTCACCGGTCCGATGATCGACGCTGTCGGACGGCTCGCCGGTGCTCGCATGTTCAACGCGGATGACGTGGCAATCCTACTCGAGTACCTGGATTGCGAGCGTATCTACAGCCGTCAGCAGTTGAACATGCTCACCGTACGAGCTCGAACACCGCGCTCTACGCAGGATCCGAAATCCGCGTCATCCTGAAGGAGTGACTCGTGACCACCGACGACATACAACCTCAACCGCCAGGCCAGCCGCGCCCCGCTGACTTCGATGCCCTCTATCGCGGCGATTTCGACGCTTTCAGGCGCAACGTCGAACTTCCTGATGCCGCCGAGTCCGCCGACTTCGAGTTCGACCGAGTGCCCTGGGATATCGGCGAAGCTCAGCCGGTGGTCCGCGCCTTGGAGGCTGACGGTCGATTCAGCAGCGAGGTGCTCGACATCGGTTGTGGGCTAGGCGAAAACGCACTGTTCCTCGCCGACCGTGGGTACGAGGTGTGCGGACTCGACGCTTCGCCCACCGCAATCGACATCGCCCGCGAACGTGCCCGCCGCCGTGGGCTGGAAAAAGCCGTCGACTTCGGCGTCGCCGATGCCACCGACCTGTCCGGTTACGCCGGTCGGTTCTCCACCGTCATCGACAGTGCCCTCTACCACTGCTTTCCCGAGGACCAGCGTCAGCGGTACGCCGAGTCGGTGCTGCAGGCCTGCCGACCTCAGGCCAGGCTCCACCTGGTGTGTTTTTCGGACCAGGTTCCCGAACAGTTTCCGGGTCCATACCGCATCAGCGAGGACAACCTCCGTCGCACACTAGGTGACGCGGGATGGATAGTTCGACGGCTGGAAAGGGTCACGTATACCACCGCATTCACGCGGGATGATCTTGCGGGTCAGCCAAATTCGCCCTTGGCTGCGATTGTTGACGGCCTTGGCTTCGACTCGAACAACCGACTCCTCGCCCCGGCCTGGCTAGCCACGGCCGAGCATCCTTGAGCGCGGTGAACTGTCCGTGACGGCCATGACTACTGCCAGATCTCCAGACATGAATACTGTGCCCATGAATACTGTGGTCATGAATACCGTGGCCTTGGAGCTGGTTCCGCCCGAGTTGTAGGAGGCCAGTGGGCATTGGCGACAGTCATCTACTGCGTACGCAGTATCGCGGGCACTGTCACGTTGCGCGAAAAGCGCAGCGGTGCGACTGGTTTTGGAGCTCCCGCTACGAATTTCCGGTGCACGGTCCTCGCCGACTGGAAACGAGCTCCGGACAGGTCATGTTCGATGATCAACCGAAAGATGCACTGCACGAATCGTTTACGGTTCTAATTCACAAATACTGTTGGGGGCAATGTAAGAGAGTTCGCCACTGGGTATCCATTCTCGTTCGAGCATCGTTTATTTCCGCTGTGGCAGTTCCGGAATCGTTTGCCTTGTCCCGCCCACGGATAGTGCGCGGGTCAACGCCAGGTCTTGACACGGCATCAGTCGCGGCGTTTGACTGATGTACTTGCTTGTGTTGAATCGCCCGACTGTGTTCTGGGAGGTTGACGTATGCGCGACAAAGGGTTAGCGGGTCCGGTAGATCGACGCGGAGCACCCCACCGCAGGGCCATCTCGGTACTGACATTGGTTGGAGCGTGCCTTCTTGCTCTGGCAGTTCCTCAGACCGTCAGCGCCGAATCAGTAGAGATGATGGGCGACACGGGGTTTGCGATGCCCTTTGTCGGGGCGCCCGGCTACGAGCGATTGGGGCCGACGCAGATGACCAGTCCGGATCAGCTCAACGCGCCACTCGGTCAGCAAGCGGCGGACCAGATCGCCAGTCAGATCGGGCTCAAGCCGGCTGACGCACTATCGGATCAGCAGTATCGAGATCTCATCACCGGAGGTGGAGTCGGTGGCGACCGCGACGCTGCCAAGATGATCGAGGAAAGCATTCTCATTCTCACCAATACGAACGGCCGTCCATTCTTTTCCAACGCTGACGGTCACCTCACGCCGTCGGTTCTGGCCAGCTATGGGCTCTACGTGAACACAAATGGGATGTTGCAAAGTCCGGCTAACGCGGATGCGCCTACCCGGCAGGTGAACGCTTTGATTGCTCCCGGCGGGTATGTCGGAACCTGGTTGCGGAACAACGATGCGACAGACACCCTGATAGCGCTCTATCGGTCGGCCTACACGGTGCAGTTGCCCTTTGGTATTGCATCGCAACAAATTTCGGGCAACGCTCAACTGGTGACGAACACCAAGGGTGGAGTGAGTTCGGAGGTGGGCATGTCAATGGCACCGCCGCTCTGGATAGTGAACTTTGCGTTGCTCTACATTGTGAAGCCCTCCCTTGCGGCCGCGATGCCGGCGCACTGGGCTCCCATTCCTTCAGTGGTTGCCGACGCCGTGAAGTCGAGTCCTACCGGCCAGGTTCCTTTCAGCGACTATGCGTCGTACTTCGAATGATTCGATACCGTCAGGCTTGGTAGACCGTCTCGCCGCCCACCACTGTCCGCAGGACGCCCAGTGTGGACAGGTCAGCCGGCCCCGCGGAGTGGGACTCGTCGGCGAGGGGGTCCGCGTCGAGCACAACGAAGTCCGCCCACAGTCCCGGCTCGATCCGCCCTTTGACGTTGTCCTCGCGGGTGACGCGGGCGGCCTCGCTGGTGTAGCCGGCCAGCGCCTGGCGGGTGCTGGCGCGTTCTTGCGGCCCCAGTACATGGCCGTCGCGGGTGATGCGGTGTACCGCTGTGTTCATTGTGAACAGGGGATCGACGGGAGTCACGGGGCAATCGCAGTGCAGCGCGTACGGCAGGCCCGCAGCAGCGACCGACGCGACAGGGCTGATGCGCTCGCCACGGCCGGGGCCGAGGTAGCGGTCGCGGTGCCGATCGCCCCAGTAGTAAACGTGATTGACGAAGATCGAGGCGAACACGCCGAGTTCGGTCATACGCCGGATCTGGTCGTTGCGCAGGGTCTGCACGTGCTCGAGGCGGTGCGCGACATCCTGTTCCGGGTATGCGGCTTGGGCCCTCTCGATGGCGTCGAGAGAGAGGTCGATGGCTCTGTCGCCGTTGGTGTGGATCGCGACCGAACGACCGGCGGCGTGATTCTCGGCGACGAGTTGTGCGAGATTGCCGGTCGGGATCGCCATCTCGCCGCAGTGGCAGCCGCCGAGGTCGTGGTACGGCTCCGTCAGCGCCGCGGTGTGTAGCTGGATTGACCCGTCGGAGACGATTTTCACTCCGCCGACCTCGAGATAATCAGTGGTGCAAGGTATTTCACCAAGCTGATCGGGTGCATCGCTGCGGAGGTACAGGCGGGCGCGCAGTCGCAGATCGCCGTCCTGGTCCATTTGTCGGTAGGCGGCGTACAGGTTCGCGGGGACCAGCAGGTCGTGGAAACTCGTCACGCCGACCCGGGCCATCTCGTCCTGTGCACGGAGCATCGCGCGGCGAGCGGCGTCGAGGTCGGCCGCGGGCATCAGGCCGCTGAACATCGCCATCGCCGGGATCTCGCGGAGTTCGCCGGTGGGCGTGCCATCCGGGAAGCGGACGATGATGCCGCCCTCCGGTTCCGGCGTGTCCGCATTGATCCCGGCCTCTGCCAGCGCCACCGAGTTGAGGTAGATCCCGTGGTTGGAAGTGTGCCGCACCATGATCGGATGCAGGGTGGAGGCCCGGTCGAGGTCGTTGACGGTCAGTCCCCGGTCCTCCGCGACCAGCGAGTCGTCGAACCCCCAAGCCTCGACGAGTGTGCCCTCGGGAGTCTGTGAGGCTCGCGCCGCCAGGGCCTCGACGACCGATTCGGTAGTCGGGCAGGCGTTTGTCGTCGCGTCGACGCCGGCCAGCATCAGGCCCCACATCAGTGGGTGCAGGTGAGTCTCGATGAACCCTGGTACGACGGCGGCTCCACCGAGGTCCACGACCTCGGTGGCCGGTCCGGCCAGCGCCAGGACTTCCGTGTCGGAGCCGACTGCCGTGAATGTCCCTGCCGCGCAAGCCATCGCGGTCGGCAGAGTGGTTGTACGCTCTTCGGACATAGTCTGGATTGCTCCGTTGACGAACACGCGGTCAGGGACAGTCATCGGCAATTCTCCGTTTGTCGGGGGGGGGGTGAGGACGGCGGACTGGCTAGTCCTCGCCCACCATGATGTGTGCGTAGTTCACGCCGCCGGCCCCGATCATGTGTGCGAAGCCGATGCGGGCGCCCAGCTGCTGGCGGACGCCGGACTGCCCGCGCAGCTGCTGGACGATCTCGACAAACTGCGACATACCGGTCGCGCCGCCCGGGTGTCCGCGGCCGATGAGCCCGCCGCTGGGGCTTACCGCGACGCGGCCGCCGATGTGGAAGTCCCCGTCAGCCATCGCGACGGACGCCTTGCCCTCGGGGGCCAGCCCCAGGTCCTCGATGTACTGCAGCTCCTCGACGCTGAACGCCTCGTGCACCTCCACAATGTCGAGCTGCTCCGGCGTGATGCCGGACTGCGCGAAGGCCTTCGACGAGGTCCTCCGGGTGACGGTGAGGTCCGGCATGAATGCGCCGGCCTTGTGCCACTTGTCGCTCTCCGCGACCGCGGCGGCGATCCGAACCGCGCGGGCGCCGTTCGACGGCTTGCGGCTGGTGATGATCGCGGCGGCGGCGCCGTCGCCGATCGGGCAGGACTCGACGCGCCGCAGCGGGTCCACCAGCATGGGGGCGGCCTTGAGCTCGTCCATGGTGAGGGCCTTGTTGCGCTGGGCCATCGGGTTGCGGCTGGCGTTATAGAGGTTCTTCTCCACCACGAGCAGGCTGGCGTCGGCAGACTCGCCGTACCGGTGCATGCGGGCCTGCTTCATCAGCGCGAACGGCACTGCGGGGACGGACATGCCCGACACGGAGATCAGGTCCGGGGGCCGTGCCTCCTCGGCTGCGCGACTCATCAGGAGGGCGCCGAGGCTGCCGATGCCGACCACCGCCGCGGTCTCGACCATGCCGGAGGCGACAGCGAAGCGCGCCTGCTCGAACGCGGCAGTTCCTGTGGCAGAGGCATTTTCGACGGCATAGGTCGGGATTCCGGTCCAGCCCATCTCATGGAGTACCGAGGGTGCGGCCGACATGTCGGTGCCGATGGCGCCGACGACGAGCACGCCGACCTCGCCCCAGTCGAGACCCGAATCGGTGAGCGCGATCGTAAGCGCCTGCCCGCCCTGGACAGGGGCAGGGGTCGTGGTGCGCGAGACGATGGGAGTCATCCCGACCCCCGCGATGTAGGTTTCACGCATCGGAGGACTCCTTGCCGAAGCCGTAGGTGGTGAATAGGTTGTCGTCGGCGCCCACGACGCGGGGGATTACGGCGACCCGGTCGCCGATGTGCACCGGACCGTCGCTGACGCCGAGCAGTTCGACGCCGCTGTTCTCAAGGCTGACTTGCGCAATGGTGACGGGCGGCTGCGCGCCGGCGATGGGGAACATCGCGGTGGAGTGGGACACGACGGTCCCGGTTCCGGCAAGGTCGATGAGGTTGGCAGGGGCGTAGCAGCTCGCGCAACGCTCGCGGGAGGGGAAGCTCACGGTGTCGCAGCGGGAGCAGCGGGCGCCGCGGAGGGTGACGGCGTCGTCGTCTACGCGCAGCGCGGCGTTGTCAAAGGAGGGATGGCTCACGGGGTTCATCTCTTGTTAGTTCGGTTGAAGGGCAGTCGATTCGGGGCTAGACGCGCCGGTCTTCGTTCGTCCAGTACAGCTCGCGGAGGTCCTTCTTCAGTACTTTGCCGTTGACGCTGCGGGGGAGGCGCTCGATGATGTCGACCCGCTTCGGGGTGCGCACCGAGCCGAGCTTTTCCCGGCAGAGCTCGAGCAACTCGGCGATGTCGATGTCCGCGTCGGGCTTGAGCTCGACGACGGCGGTGACCGCTTCGCCCCACGTGGCGTCGGGCACGCCGATGACGGCGCAGTCCTGGACAGCGGGGTGGGTCCAGATGATCTGCTCGACCTCGGCGGGGAAGACGTTGAAGCCCCCCGAGATGATCATGTCCTTCTTGCGGTCGGTCAGAGTCAGGAAGCCGCGGTCGTCGAGGAAACCGATGTCGCCGGTGTACAGCCAGCCGTCGCGCACGGCCTCGGCCGTGGCCTCGGGGTTTTTGTAGTAGCCCCTCATCACGAGGTCGCCGCGCACACAGATCTCGCCGTGCGTGCCCGTGGGCACCGGGTTGTGCTCGTCGTCGCGGATCTCGATTTTGACCAGCGGGAACGGGCGTCCGCAGCTGAGCAGGCGCTTGTCGTCGGCGATCTCACCGTTGACGAAGTGCTCCTCGGGGCGCAGGAACGCGATGGAGCCGGGGGCCTCGGTCTGGCCGAAGCACTCGATCATGACGGGGCCGAACAGGCCGATGGCCTGGCGCAGCTTCTCCACGGACATGGGCGCCGAGCCGTAGAGGAAGTACCGCAGCGAACTCAAGTCGTAGTTGCCGAGATCGGGGGTCTCGATGAGGCGGTAGATCACTGTGGGCGGCAGGAACACGTCGGTGACGTGGTGCCGGTCGATGGCATCGAGCAGGGAGGTCGGGTCGGGGCGGGCCAGCACGACGACGCTGCCGCCGCGGGCACTGGCCGGCAGGGTGAGGATGCCCGCAGAGTGGGTCATGGGGGCCGCGGCCAGGTTCACCACGGGCTCGTCGGCCCGGTACGGCATGGCCATCATCAGCTGGGTGATGCACATGCCGAAGCTGCGGTGGGTGTTCATGACACCCTTGGGCAGGCCCGTGGTGCCGCCGGTGGGCGAGATGATCGCGAGGGAGTCCTGCGGGATGTCCACGCGGGGGCGGGTGGCTGGTACGTCGCCCAGCCATTCCTGCAGCGGGGTGGCGTACGGGCGGTGTCCGTCGCTGTCGCCGTCCAGGCAGACATACCTGACGGCGTCGCCCACTGCCGCGTGGATCTCGTCGACGGACGCGGCCTTGGACGGGTGGTAGAACAGCACTTCACAGTCGAACCGCTGGACAAAGCCGATGCTGTCGCTGACCGGGCTGTTGGGGTTCAAGGGCACCCAGGCCCCACCGGCGCGCCAGGCGCCGATGACGCACAGCCACGCTGCCGGGTCGTTCGGCGAGAGCACCGCGATCTTCGTCTCGAGCTGGATGCCGTCGCGGAGCAGTGCATTGGTGACTCGGCAGGACAGTTCGCCCGCCTCGTCGAAGGTCCAGGTGGTATCGCCGTGGCGATAGGCGACGGCCTTCGGATTGATGTTCCAACCCTGATCGAAGAAATCAGACAAAGCCAAGGGGTCGTCCTTCCATCGTGTCCACTGTGGCAAATCCAGGACGTGGTTTTTACGGTCCGGGGAGGCAATTGACGCCCGGCGGCGCTGTAGTTTCGTCGGGCATCGCCGACCGCCACTATTCACGTTAAACCGTACGACGTTAGATTAAATCATCATGTGCGAGACATCACAAGTGAACCCAAAGTGGCAGCTCCAGTCAATTTATCGATTGACCAATTAACCGACATGGGTTAGGTTTCCGATGTGATTCAAGGCACAAGCGGACGTGTTTCTGCTGCTGTGTCGCCCCGGTGTGCAGGCCGAACAGGCCGTGCCGCCGCAGCCCTCATCACGTTCCAATGAGGTAGCCCGGACGCGTTCGCGCACTAGGCCTGGCCCCCGATCCCAGTCTCACTGATCTCAGTCTCACGATCCCAGTCTCACGTAAGGAATTCGATGCTCACAGCACGCGAACTGATCGACTCCTCGTCGATCAGCAAACTCCAGATCCGGGTGATCCTCCTCTGCGGACTTGCCGCGATGGCTGAGGGTTACGACATCATTTCCATCTCGCTCGCGGTGCTGCCGATCACCGATGACTGGGGTATCACCGGCACCGAATCCGGGCTGCTGTTCAGCGCCGGGCTGGTGGGCATGGCGGTGGGCTCCATCGCGCTAGGCCCGGTGGGCGACCGCTACGGTCGCCGGCCGCTGTTGGTGGCCTCGCTGCTCATCATTACCCTCGGCATGGCACTTTCGGCGGTAGCCGGGGACGTCACCCAGCTCGCGCTGCTCCGTCTGCTCACAGGGCTCGGCATGGGCGGCATCATCCCCAGCTTGCCGGTGATCGTGGGCGAGTACGCGCCGGCACGCAAGCGCCCGACACTAATTGCGCTGTTCGCCATCGGCATCCCGCTCGGCGGCCTACTGGGTGGGGCCGTCGCGGCCGTGTTGATGAACCACTTCAGCTGGCGGTCCGCGTTCTGGCTCGGTGCGGTTATGACCGGTGTCATCGCGCTCGTTGCCTACTTGGCCATCCCCGAATCGCCGGATTACCTCGAGTCCCGGGGAACCGCCGCCGCGCGTAAGAAGCTCGACGAGCTGGTCCGGAAGATGAACTTGAAGCCCTCCACTGTCGTCGAGGCCGCGGGCGTCGTTCCCAAGGTCGCCGCCGGTTCCGGCAACGCGGCGCTGAAGTCCTGGGCGCTCGTCATCACGTGCCTGGTGTTCTTCCTGGTCAACTCTGTCTACTTCTTCGGGAACTCGTGGACGCCCAAGCTCCTGACGCTCGCGGGCATGTCCCAGAACGAGGGGATCAGCGGCGGGCTGCTGTTCTCCCTCGGCGGCGTGATCGGAACGCTGATTTTCGCTGCGCTCGCAATTCGATTCTCCGCAATGTGGGTGACCTGTGGATTCGCACTCGGAGGTGCGGTGCTGTTCGGCTTCATGTCGATCATCTCGACCCAGCTCAACCCGGTTCTGGTCTCCACCGCACTGCTCGGTGTCTGCCTGATGGCGACCTTCACCGGCCTGTACGTCATGGTGCCCATCCTGTTCCGTCCGGAGGCCCGAGTCTCGGCCATGGGCATCGCTGCAGGTCTCGGCCGGGTCGGCAGCATTGCGACCCCGATGATCGTGGGCGCGATGGTGGACCTCGGCTGGCCGACCAGTTCGATCTTCCTCACGTTTGTCCTCCCGGCCCTGCTCGCAGCGCTCGGGATCGCCTACGCACAGATCCGCAACAGTCGGACGACCGGCGCCGCGACCAAGGAGCTCGCGGCCGTCTAGTCAGTGAGCTATCTCGTCCCGGTCCTCGTGCGTCACGCCGTAGAGAAAACTGCGCAGCATCTGCTCGTGGCGCTGCCGTGGTGTGGCCGTATGCGCTGCCTCTGCCGCGCTGAGGACCGGGTGCGCGGTGGCCTTGACGTTGGCGAAGACCACTGCGCGCTTGGACTCCGGCCGCATCGCCTCGGTGAGCGTGATACCCATCGTCAGCTTTTCCGTGCCGTCGAGGATTGGGACGTGCAGCTGGATCGGGACCCCGGACTCTTCCAGATAGACGGCAGCCTGCTCCCAGACATCGGTAACCATGTCGCGGGGTAGGAACTGCAACAGCACTGGGGCCGCGTTCCGGTGGCGCAGAATCACGTCTCGAAAGTTCAAGTTGTAGGCGATGAGCCAGTCCTGCCATTGGTCCGAGGGCCGGTCGCGGGGGATACGGGTCTCATAGACGATTGCTTTCGCGACCTCGGACAGGATCTCCGACTTGTCGGCGAAGTGGTGGTAGAGCGACGGGGCCTTGACGCCGAGCGCCCGCGCGAGCCGCGGCAGGCTGAATGCCTCCAGGCCCTCGTTGTCGATGATCTCAATTGCCGCGGCAACGGCGGCGGCGCGGCTGATCAACGGCTTTGACGGTCGGGCCATGGCCCTCGGACTCCTCTGGTCAGCTTGAGCGGTCGGGTTGCTGCCGAAGGTAATCCGGCAACGAGCGTTGTGGGTGCTACCGCGACGGCGGTGTCTGGCGATCGTACAAGTCTCGAGCGTTGGCAGGCTTTAACTTAGGGTAGGCGGGGCGTTTCGGGTGTTGCCGGCGGGCGGCGAGGGTGGTGGTGACGTCGTCATGGCCCTGCTCGCCTCGATGTGGCGCGGCTACGCCCGGCAGGCATTGGAATGCTGTCCGAGCAACTCCTCACGCAGGATTCCAATGAAGGCTCGCCAGGCGCCTGAGAAATGGTCCTGCAGCACATCACCCGAAGCGAACAAAGAACTTTCGACGGAGCGCTTACTGTGTAGCCGGAGGAACTCGAATCCCATCTGACACCTGAGTGTTCGATCGTAGCCAGCCAAGAATATGCTGAGCGAATTTTCGGCGGTGGAACCGCGGGCAGGTCTTAGTGGACTGGTCACACGCGCAGTGCGGATCGCCGCATCGAGGGATGTCGACGATCCACCTTGGCGGTCGGCCGGAATCTGCCCCATGTTCGGACGGTGGATGGAGGGGGTGTTCGCAAATGGTGGGTCACCTTGGGGTGCATGCGAATTGGTCGAGGCGAAGGGTCGGCTTCCGGCACGGCAACTGCGCCGTCAGTCCTACGGCCAGTCGGGAAGCTCACCACAGACTGCGACGAAGAAGCACAGCACTCTGATCGGGCCCTGGATCGAACTGTTGGCGAGATCGGTCGATCCGGAGTTGCCGCCGCCAGGGGGCCCGTAGAAGAAGTCGACGCTGCCGGAGCTGCCGCCAGCGGTCGGAGCTGCGAGGTTAGAGGGCGCGGCCGATGCCGAAGCGACGGTGCCGAGAGCGATGGTTGCGCTGGCCAGCGCAACGATGATTGAACGCTTCAAGTCGATCCTCTTCGCTAGTGCTGTTCGACGCCGAACGACGCCTAGAAGACCATATATGTCGCTCGTCCAGTTGGTGCCTGCTTTGATCGCATCGGGTGCATCGAGAATCCGGTTGTGCCGGTGTCGATTTCTCTGAACAGAATGATCGATTTCGCGAGCCCTTGGCAGTTCAGTCACCGAGAGATTGTGGGAGAAGGCATGCGGCGGAGGCGGAGATGGAGGGGTTGTCGCAGCACATTACTTCGGGTCGGCGTCGGGTGAGCTCAATTGCGCGCGAACTGCCTTCTCGTCCTCGCTCCATTGAGCAAGGATCTGGTCAATCGTCACCGGCGGTTCCTTTCGGTTATCTTGGCCTGGAGGTACTTTCGCGCATTCAGTGTGAGAGGAACTCGACGGCAGCCGGGGCGAACGTGTCGTGGTATTGAAATATGCCGCCGTGCCCGGAATCGGGGTAGATGATCAGCTTGCTACCGGGGATTCGGCGGTGTAGGTCGTCGGAGAGGTTCGATGGCACCATGCGGTCGTGGTCGCCGTTGGCGATCAGGGTGGGTGCGGTGATTCTCGAGAGGTCTGCCGGTGTGGAGCGGCCCCATCGT
The DNA here is from genome assembly GCF_002245895.1 of Rhodococcus sp. OK302. NCBI lineage: Bacteria > Bacillati > Actinomycetota > Actinomycetes > Mycobacteriales > Nocardiaceae > Rhodococcus > Rhodococcus sp. OK302. The sequence goes on along the minus strand of NZ_NPJZ01000001.1, from coordinate 5,984,166 downwards.
TTGATCGCTTTGAGTTGGGTCAGGAAGGCCTTGACCGAGACGGGTGTATCTCGGTCTTCGGTGCGCTCCTCGAGTCGTTTGACGAATGCGGCAGCGGCACGTTTTCCGGTGGTGTTGCGGTTGAAGAACAGGAATTCCTTCGGGTCGGACCGGGTCAGGGTAGCCCGCAGTATGTCGTAATAGGTTGTGCCGGCGACCTTGTCGATGTTCTTTCCTCCTGCGGGGCCGGTGCCGGTGAGGACGAGCCTGCGGACAAGTTCGGGGTGTTGGACCGTAAGTTCTTGGGCAACCATTCCGCCGAGAGAAAATGAGAAGATGTCGATCTTGTCGAAGCCCAGAGCTTTGATGAAGGTGACGGCGTCGGCAGCCATTGCTTCGATGGTGTCGGGAACTGTTCCGGTGGAGGCCCCGACGCCACGGTTGTCGAAGGTGATGACGTGGTGGTCCTGGGCGATGGGATCAACGATGCGAGGATCCCAGTTGTCCAGGTTCGCGGCGAGATGGACGAAGAAGACGACAGGGATACCGCCCTTCGGGCCCACTTCGCGGTACGCGTAGGTGACGCCGCCGGCGGTGACGGTGCGGGTCGGAGCTTTCGCATAAGACGTGACGACGGAGTCGCTGTCGGTACTCATGGTGATGTCCTTGTGTCGGTTGCGGATTCGGAGTGTCGGGTGTTACTGATGACAGCTTTGCCTCGGATGCCGCCCTTGCTCAGCGCCTGGAGCGCCTGCGGGGTTTGGTCGAACGGGAAGACCTTTCCGACGACGGGACGGAGCACACCGTCGTCGACGAGTTGTGCGATCTTGCGGAGTTGATCGCCGTCGGCACGCATGAAGAGGAACTCGTAGCTCACCCCCAGCTTGCGGGCCCGGCGGCGGACGCCAAAGCTGAGGCCGGTGATCGCCAGTCGCAGTAGCGGATTGAGGCCGTTCTCGCGGGCGAAAGCCGGATCCGGGGGACCGGAGATCCCGATCGCCTTGCCACCGCGCCGCAACACGCGCAGGGATTTTTCGAGGTTCTTCCCGCCGAGGCTGTCGAGCACCAGGTCGTAGCCGTGTAGGAGTTCGGCGAAGTCCTCGTTGCGGTAGTCGATGACGACGTCAGCGCCGAGTTCACGAACGAAGTCGGCGTTGGCGGCGCTTGCGGTGGTTGCCACGGTTGCTCCGAGGTGTTTCGCGATCTGTATCGCAACGGATCCGACACCACCGGCGCCGGCATGGATGAGGACCTTCTGCCCGGGCTGCACGTTGCCGCGCTCGACAAGTGCCTGCCACGCCGTCAGCGCCACCAATGGCATGGATGCCGCTTCTACGAGACTGATCGATGCCGGCCTGAGCGCCAGGTCCGACTCTGCGACGGCGATGCGCTCCGCGAATGTGCCGATGCGGTCTTTGTCAGGTCGGGCAAATACTTCGTCGCCGGGTTTGAACGACTGAACCTTCGGCCCGACCTCGATGACAACGCCGGCGAGATCGTTGCCGAGGATCAAGGGAAGTTGATACGGGAGTATCTGTTTGAATTCGCCGACGCGAATCTTCTCGTCGAGTTGATTGAGTCCCGCCGCGTCAACCCGAACGAGTACGTCGTGGTCTCCGACAGCCGGCTCGGGGACGTCGGTTTCTTGGAGTGGCCCTGTGTATTTGGTGACGACGAACGCTCTCATGACTTTGATTCCTTCTGATACGAGGACGGGTAGCTAGCGGAGGCGTCGCGGCTATTTGTGTTCCGTGACGCCTCCGCGATGGCTTGTCAGGCGTCGGTGGCCTTGAGTTGGGGGTAGAGCGCTTCGACGGGTGCACTGAGTCCCGCTTTGACCTGGACGGTGGCTTCGTCGGCGAGCACTTCGTACTCGCCGGCCTCGACGGCGTCGAACACGATGCGTACGAGGTCCGCGGGATCAGTTTTGGGGTCGGTGGAGTGCGCGGCCATGGGGGTGTCGACCCAGCCGACGTGCACGCCCACGACGTGGACGCCCTGGGGAGCGAGTTCGAGGCGCAGGGAATTGGTTGCCGACCATAAGGCTGCCTTGGTGGCGCTGTAGATACCCGCGACGGCGTACCAGCTCAGTAGCGAGTGGATGTCGATGATGGCCGACTCGTCTTTGCTGCTCAGGATGGGTGCGAAGGCTCGGGCGAGAAAGAGGGGGCCGAGGAAGTTGGTTTCGACGTTGGCGCGGATTTCCTCGTCGGTATGGGTGAGGATCCCGGCACTGGAGGTGGAAGTGCCCGCGTTGTTGATGAGCACCGTCACGTCCGGTGCGGCGGCGACCGCCTCTCGGATAGACGTGGGATCGGTTACGTCGAGGGTCAGAGGGACGATCCGCTTGTCGTCCCACGTGCGAGGGGTGCGGGCGGTCGCATACACCTTGGTGGCACCGCGAGCGAGGGCTTGGTGGACGAAGTGGGTTCCGATGCCGCCGTTCGCTCCGGTGACGAGAACGACGGATCCGTTGAGTGAGGGCATGTCAGGCTCCTTGGGTTGCGTGGCGGGTGGTCAGACGCGTGCGAGGGTCGGGTAGTCGGTGTACCCCGATTCACCGCCGCCGTACAGGGTGGCCGGATCCACAGCGTTGAGTGCGGCATCGGTGCGCAGGCGCTCGACGACATCGGGGTTCGCCAGTGCGAACTGTCCCAGCGGCGCGATATCCGCCAGGCCGGCATCGATGTCGCCGGCGATCTGCTCACGCGTGCGTCCGTACCGCACTACGAGTACTGCGGTCGGCCACACGTCGCGGAAAGTGCGGAGCAGCTCGTCGTCACCGACGTGGTGGAGGTGGAGGTAAGCAAGGTTCAGCGCCGCGAGTTCTCCGACCAGGTGCGTGTACTGGGCGCGGACACTCTCGGTATCGCCCTCGTCGATACCGCCGAGTGGCATCGACGGTGACAGCCGGATTCCTACCCGGTCGGCTCCGATCTCCTCGGCTACTGCGGCGGCAACCTCGATCACGAATCGGGACCGGTTTTCCACCGATCCGCCGTACAGATCAGCGCGGTGGTTTGAATTGGGGGAGAGGAATTGGTGCAGCAGATACCCGTTCGCGCCGTGGATCTCCACGCCGTCGGCGCCGGACGCGATTGCGGATGCGGCGGCGTGGCGGAAATCGGCGATCGTGGTCTCGATGTCCGAGATGCTCAGCTCCTGCGGCACCGGAGTCTTCTGCGGACCGGTCGCGGTGAACATGTCCTGATCGGCCGAGATCGCCGACGGCGCTACCGGCTGGCGGTGGTGGGTTGTGTTGTCGGGGTGCGACATCCGGCCGACGTGCATCAGCTGGATGAACAGTGCCCCACCTCCAGCGTGGACTGCGTCGGCGACGTGCGACCAGCCCTCGATATGTGCCGGGGTGTAAATCCCAGGCGTGTTCGGGTAACCCTGGCCGTCGTCGGAGGGCTGTGTGCCCTCGGTGATGACCAGTCCGAGCGAGGCGCGTTGGCCGTAATAGGTCGCTACGAGCGGGCCCGGGGTGCCGTCCGGGTGTGCCCGGTTGCGGGTCATCGGGGCCAAGGCGAGTCTGTGCTGGAGTTCGACGCGTCCGAGGGTGAACGGCTGCCAGAGTGAAGGTGAGGTCATGAGCTGGGTGTTCCTTAGGTTGATCGGCCAGGGAGGTCACCGGTCCGGAGCAGATGTGTCTTCTCGTGGGACGATCGAGAGGAACGTCTGAACTGCATCAATAGTGACTATACTCAAAACTGAGTCTACTCAGAAATTATTCCCGAAGGATATCCGTCATGTCATCCGTTCCCCAGCCGTCCGGACGGCGCGAGCGAAACAAGCAGCAGAAACTCGACCGCATCACCGCCGCCGCCCGAGAACTTTTTGTCGAACACGGCGTGGACGAGGTCACAACCCAACAGATCGCCGACAAAGCCGACGTTGGCACCGGAACACTGTTTCTGTACGTCAAGACGAAAGGCGAACTACTCCTGCTCGTTCAGAACTCCGCCTACACCGAGGCGCTCGCCCGCGGCCGGGAGGCAGCCGAGATCGTCCCTGACGCACTCGGCGCGATCATGGCGATTGTCCGACAGATAGTCGAATGCAACCGGACGCAGATCGAGAACGGCCGCACCTATCTCAAGGAAATGGTCTTCGGCGATCCGAGCGAACCGCACCATGCCGAGGCCCTCGACCTGACCGTCCAGACGGAGCAGGCGATCGCTGCGGTGTTGCAACGCGACCAGAGCGTGCGGCCCGATTACGCAGCCACCCTGGCGCACATAGTCTCCGCGGTCATGTTCCTGAGCATGTCGCTGACGATCAACATTGCTCGCAGTGTCGACGAGATCGTGGAGGACATCAGGGGCCAGGTGTCCGTCCTCCTGCCGCAGTGACCGCACAGCTGACCTCTGCGACGTCGCTCGGTCGGCCGAACCGGAAGAGCCCCAGTGACGTTTCGAGGCACAACCATGGCGACGACGCGTAGGTGTCGTTCCGCAATGGCGTTGGAAAACAATTGTTCACACGAACATCGGAGCGTCTCGGGACTCAGAAGTTAACCTGTGAAAGTCCATCACCGGTCGCGTGTGACGCAAGGCTACCCAGGACAGCGACATGGCGGGAGCAATTATGAATGGGACGAAGCTTCAGCAGCGAGCGGCCGAGCGAGCGGCGGAACTACCAGGAGCAGGGTTGGAGCACCCGTTCGGGGAGGGCTGGGAGGTTTTCAAAGTCCGTGGAAAGGTCTTTATGCTGCTCACCCAAGTCACGGGTGAACCAATGGTGATCTTGAAAGCGGACCCGGAAGATGCAAAATCGCTACAGGCTTCGCACGAGCACATCACGCCGGGCTATCACATGAACAAACAGCACTGGATCACGCTGACTCCTGGTGGTGGGATCGACGAGAAACTAGTCGACGAACTGGTGACGGAGTCGTACCTCCTGGTACTGGAAAAGCTTCCCAAGAGTCAGAGGCCTGTCGACCCGAAAACATTCGGACAGAGCCGATCATGACGTTGCCTGACACCGACGTTCAACTGGTCGGTCGACGTACAGCGATGCGTCTTCCCGGAGTCAGTCACGGATACCCCTTGACGGAGTTTTTGGATGTCTACAAGGTCGCCGACAAGGTGTTCCTGATCGTCACCGACGACCCCGCCAATCTCATCGTGACCGTGAAAGTGCCACCAGAACGTGGGCGTGCACTTCAAAGAAACCACGAAACCATAACGCCCGGACGCTACTTCGACAAACGACATTGGGTATCCGTCGGCACAGGACCCGGTATTACGGAGGATTTGGTCGAAAGCCTCGTCATCGACTCGTATGACGCCGTCGTCGAGAACGTCCCTCTGTGGAAACGACCGAAGTACCCGGCCAAATCGATCAACAGCCATTTCCAACGCTAGACGCGAACCACGACTGCACATCTGGTTTTGATTTTCCGTCGCTAAGAATGATCGTCGATGTCGGGAGAGTGACCGCGGTGCGGGTCGGTTCCGGAGCTGTTCGTGTGGTCCGGTGCGGGCGCAGTGGGTCGAACGGCTGGAGAAGGATGTTGCTGGTGCGGGGTCGGGTCCGTTGGTGGCCTCGCACCGGACGAGCCGGGATCAGGCGGCGGCGCTGATAGCCACGTTCGAGTACCCGGCGAGACTGCCGCGGTTGGTGGCGGTGCGTTGAGGTCGACGTGGCTGACAGGTGTGTTGACCGACGTTGGTGTGGCGGAGATCTTCTCGGCCGCCGGGATCGTGAGCAGGAAGGCATTCTCGGATCCTCTCCCGTATCTTCCGTCCGGCAGGGCTTCGCGCCTACCCAGCGGTCGCAGGTGGTGATGGACAGAATCGCGACGGTGACAGGGCTGGTGGCGTGGGCTCGAGAGCAAGGGCTACCGCTCGACGTCGGGCAGATCTTTCATCCGGCCACGGTGAACCGCTATGCCGTCACCCCGCGTCTCGGTGTCTCGGTGTCTCGGTGTCTCGGATGCGACGCGTCGCTCCCGCCGCGCGACGGTGACGACGCTCTCGCGGCGGATTACCCGGACGGCGCCGTGAGAGCCGCGTGGTGAACACCCTATGGAGCCGGTGACGGGAATCGAACCCGCAACTCGACCTTGGGAAGGTCACGTGATACCACTTCACCACACCGGCACAACCAGGGATCGGGGACGTTCACATCCCACCCGAAACCCTGCGTTGCGAACATTATCAGACGACCTGCCCATTGTGTGCGAAGCCTGACTGGCGTTGTTGCCGCGGGTGTTTTGCATACGCAGCCAGTCGTTGACCCAAGTGCGTGAGGGCATCATCCGCATCGCGGAGAAATCCGACCTGCAGGTGATAGACATGCCACCGATGCGGATTGTGGAAGTGCTCGACAATGGCGCCAGAGTTGTTGTCGTGGAACAATTTTTCGAGCAGATGGGCATCTGCTGAGATCGGATCTTGCCCGGCTGAATGAAGTACGACGGGCGGTAGGCCGCTCATGTCGCCGTACACGGGGGAGATCATCGGATCTGCCGCGTCGGCACTCCCGACGTAGGCGGGCGCCCAATCGGAGATGAGTGAAGGAATGATTAAGGGGTCGGTTCCGGCTTTCCGACGGTGTTCGACGTCGGCAGCCAGGTTGGCCCACGGGCAGATCAATCCGAGGGCCGCCGGTAGGTGATCTCCGTTGTCACGCAAGGCCATCGCGAGTGCCAGAGCCAAACCGCCGCCAGCAGAATCGCCGGCGATCACCACCTTCGATGCATCTTCCGCGCTGGAGACGAGTGCCCGGTACACGGCCAGTGCGTCGTCGAGGGCGTGCGGAAACGGATGTTCGGGGGCACGTCTGTACTCGACCAGGACGACGTTCATGCCCGCTGCAGCTCCGAGGTTGGCCGCAAATCCGGTGTAGCCGCGGGCACTTCCCAGGGCGTAGCCACCGCCGTGCAGGTACAGGAGTGTGTGGGAGTCCGAAGAATTGGGTGGCCGTACCCGCTCGACTTCGACGCCGCCGATGTGGTCGGTGCCTTGGATTCGGGTTCCTCGGGGTGGCCGCGCACCTTGCGACAGCAGGTCGACGAGTGTGCGTTTGGTCGAAATCGGTAGGCGAGATGAGGTGAAGAGGGGGCGGGCACCGCGAAGTCCCATTCGGAGGAGTGCGGGAGGCATTCGTAGTTTCATGAGATTTCTTTCTGGGAGACGGGCGGTAGGGTCGGATGGTGCAGAACCGGACTAGAACAGTGTCAGTGCGATGGGAGCGTGAACGGTGACCGCGCCGCGCAAGCGTTTGAGCGCCGACGACCGTCGCGAACAAATTGTTCGTTCTGCTCGAACTGTCTTCTCGCGCACCGGGCTCGCCGGAGCCAGAACCCGCGATATCGCTGTGGAAGCCGGCGTCAACGAGGCGTTGCTGTACCGGCACTTCGCATCCAAGGAAGAGTTGTTCGAGGCTGCGGTGGCGGCGCCCCTCGAGGCTGCGGTGATGCGATTGGTCGATGCGTCCGGTGCCCCACCCGAAGAGTTCGACGTGACTGCGGAGGTCATGCGCGCTCGTACATCTGCATTCATTGCCGAACTCCTCGATGTGATGGGGGAGGTTGCGCCCCTACTGGGTGTGATGCTGTTCGGTCAGTCGGAAGCGTCGACCGACTATTTTCGAACTCGAATCATGCCGTCGCTGGACAAGATTCAAGAAGTTGTGGAAATCAATCTGAAAGCCTGGGCGCACAAGAAATTTGATGCCGAGCTGGTTGTTCAGATGATCTTCGGAGCGGCATGGTTTCTCACTGTCTCGGATCAGCTCAATCAACGCTCGCGTGATCGGGTGACCTTGGCGGAACAGATCACCGCGATCGTGATCGACGGTTTGGTCGAGCGAAACCCCTGATCTCAAGTAAGTGTTTGCATACTTATCCCTTTTGCATCCCTTGTCAAGGGCTCTGACGTGCCCAAATTGGCTCTAGACAAGTAAGTGGTTACTGACTAACGTGTGGTGTGCGTCACTTCAATGGCCAGTTTCGGCCGATCGGGAAGGTGAATACACATGCCTACACAGGACCTGAGAATCGCGGAGTCGACTCCCACTGTCGAAGGGCAAGGCGAGCGCGTCGTCGACGTGCTGATTCTGGGCGGGGGACTCTGCGGAATCTCGGCCGCGATCGGCTGCCTACGAAAAGGGATCGACGACATCGTGATCGTCGAACGAGCGCACAGCGTCGGCGGGACCTGGCACCACAACACGTATCCCGGTTGCGCCGTAGATATTCCGTCGCATGTCTATTCATTTTCGTTCGAGCTCAATCCCGATTGGAGCGCCGGATTCTCACCCCAGAGTGAAGTCGAGACTTACCTGAATCGTGTGTGCGAGAAGTACCAGTTGGCGGAGAAATTCGAACTGGGAACGGAAGTGCTCGACGCAACGTGGGACGACGGTCTCCAGCGTTGGCAAATTACGACGAATCAAGGTGTCTACCAAGCTCGTTCGTTCATCGCCGCCGCAGGTCCACTCCACGAGCCGATCATCCCGTCGTTGCCGGGCCTGGAGGATTTCACGGGTGAAGTCTTCCACTCGTCGAACTGGCCGAAAGACTTCGATCCGACGGGCAAGAACGTCGTAGTCATCGGCACGGGCGCGTCGGCAATTCAGTTTGTACCGGCCATCCAACCAGCGGTGAAGCAGATGACGGTTCTGCAGCGAACTCCGTCGTGGGTGATGGCCAAACCAAATTGGAAGACAACAGCATTCGAGCGTCGAATGCTACGCAGATTCCCGGCTTTGATGAAGGCAATGCGACTGGGAATCTGGATTCCGATGGACATCTTCTTTGTTCTCGCGACGAAGTTTCCGCGTTTCGCGCGTGCGATGTCGACCGTGGCGAAGGCACACATCCGGAAGTCGATTACCGACCCGCAGATGATTGCCGATCTCACTCCTGACTACGCGCCGGCGTGCAAGCGATTGGGGTTCTCCAACGACTTCTACCCGGCGTTGGCGAGCGACAATGTCGACCTCTGGACGTCCCCGGCAGCTCGGATAACCGAAAACTCCGTCATTACGGCGGACGGCCGAGAAGCTGTCGCCGATGCCATCGTTCTGGGCACCGGATTTCATACTCTGCAAAATCATCCGGTGGCTGAACGCATTCACGGAAAAGACGGCCGGAGCCTCGCCGACGTGTGGGACGGCAACCCGACGGCCTACATGGGAACCACCATGGCGGGATTCCCCAACGCGTACATCATGTTCGGACCCAACGCGGGAACCTTGTCGGGTTTCGTGATGGCGGAGGCGCAAACCGACTACATTCTCGGGGCGCTCGAATCCTTACGTTCGCACGGACTGACCAGCATCGAGGTTCGGGAGGAAGAGCAGCAGGCTTTTGTCGACGCCGTGGACAAGACAATGAAATCATCGACTTTTGCGCTGGGTGGATGCGCGAGTTACTACCTTGCCGATAACGGCCGGGTGGCGCTGCCGTGGCCGGGATCGATGAGCAACTTGCGTCGTAAGCTCTCACGCTTCGACCTCTCGGCCTACAAGACCAGGGCGGTGCGGCACGTCACGGTGTGATGGCCCTGACCCCTACGGCTGTGACGATTGGTCGGCTCGGAGGGCCTGAACCGGTAACCTCTACGTGTGCTGCTCTCCGATCGTGACCTCCGTGCCGAAATTTCCGTTGGACGCCTGGGCATCGACCCCTTCGACGACACGATGGTTCAGCCGTCCAGTGTCGACGTGCGACTGGACGGTCTGTTTCGGGTCTTCAACAACACGCGATACACGCACATCGACCCGGCGCAGCGTCAGGACGAACTGACCAGCCTCGTCGAGCGGGCGGAGGGCGAGCCGTTCGTTCTGCACCCTGGAGAGTTTGTCCTCGGTTCGACGCTCGAGGTGTGCTCACTGCCCGACGATTTGGCGGGACGCCTCGAAGGTAAGTCCAGCTTGGGGCGTCTGGGCCTGCTGACGCACTCCACCGCAGGTTTCATCGATCCGGGCTTCAGCGGCCACATCACGCTGGAGTTGTCCAACGTCGCGAATCTCCCGATCATCTTGTGGCCGGGAATGAAAATCGGTCAGCTGTGCCTGCTGAGACTTTCGAGCGCAGCCGAGTTCCCGTACGGAAGTTCCGAGGCAGGTTCCAAGTACCAGGGCCAGCGCGGACCGACCCCGTCGAAGGCGTACCTGAACTTCAACCGCGGCTGACGGTGGATCACGGTGATGATCAGTCTCTTTTACGGCCTGATCTTCATGAATTTGCTGTTTGTCACCACCGCTGTGTGTCTGCTCAAGCCTTCGATGGGCAGTGCCGTGGCCACTGCAGTTGCGGCAGTGGCGTGGCTGCTGTTCAACGGACCACTCGAGGGACAAGTGTTGTGGTCGCTCAACTCGCAGCACGGACTAACCATGTCTGATTTGCTGGGTTTTGCGGCATTCGGCATTGCAGTTCGTGAATGGATTCGGATCCGTAGACGCCGAGAATCCAACAATTCGGCCGACTGATGAGTGGCATCTCAGATGTCACATTGTGGACTCATGGGATAGCTGTCGGGATCTTCTCCACTATTCGGGCATAATGGCGTGTTATGTGGTGGATTGTGGGCGGCGTACTGCTCGTGTGGGTGGTGTGTGCCATTCCGATCGCCATTCTTTTCGGTCGGGCCATTGCGAGGCGCGACCGTGCCGAATTCGAAAGCCGCAATCAAGCCTGGGCGGATCGGACTGCCGCGTCCTTCGAAGCGGACGCATCATCCGAACGTCCGCACAATGATCGTCGTAATCCACCGCTGATCGGCTGACATTGCGGGACCTCGCTGGAGGTGAACGTGCATGGAACTGCCTTCTGATACTCCGGCCGACGTCGTGGCCGCAGCAGCTGCCGGGCCGCGTGTTCCACAATTCGATTCCACACTCGGAATCTCGGTAGTCCCGTCTGCCGGCTCCGCCCGCCATCGGTTGGTGGCAATCGGGGACTCCCTGAGCCAGGGATTTCAGAGCGGGGCGGTGTTCAATACCGATCTGTCGTATCCGGCGATCATCGCGTATCAACTGGGCTGGTTCGACCAATTTCGATTCCCTCGATACGGCGGCCCTGGTGGTCTTCCGCTCAACATCGAACTGCTGCTACGAACATTGGAAGAGCGTTTCGGTACCACGACTGACTTGTGGGAGATTCCACTGGCATTGTTCGCGGCACGCGGATTCATGGATCAGGTCGAGGACTATTGGGAACGTGGCGCGGGCAGCTTCGCACCGACATTCTCGGCGATCAATCACAATCTCTCGGTTTACGGTTGGGATTTGCGGGATGCGCTCACCAAAACCGCAGCATCCTGCGAAGCTGCGATGCATCAACCTCACGACGATGTGCTCAGTCAGATCGTCGAGAACAACGGCGAGCGCGCCGCACTGCGGGTACTCCCGCGCGGTACGGATGCCGAGAAACACATGACGGCATTCGACGCGGCAGCAGAACTGGGCAAGGAGGGAATCGAAACTCTGATTGTCTTTCTCGGCGCGAACAATGCGCTTCGGACGGTGACAGAGCTTCGGGTGCAGTGGAGCGGCAACAACTTTCGTGACCAAGATGCCAAGCGTGACTACACGGTGTGGCAGCCGAGTCACTTCGCGTCGGAGTACGCCGACGTACTCACTGCGATTCGGCGAATCAATGCGCAACACGTGATCCTCTGCACGGTTCCGCACGTCACGATTGCCCCGATAGCGCGCGGTCTGGGTGGCAAGGTCGAAACCGGTTCGCGGTACTTCCCGTTTTATGCCCGGCCTTGGGTGCGCGACGCCGACTTCGATCCCCGACGTGATCAGCACATCACCGGAGCGCAGGCCTGGGCAGTCGACACGGCGATCGACCTGTACAACAAGGGGATCGAGCAGGCCGTGGCCAACGCTCGGCGGGTGGGCAAAGACTGGCACCTCTTCGATGTCGCGGGACTTCTCGAGCGCGTGGCATCGCGAAGATACATCGCTGACGTCAACGCGAGGCCGTCGTGGTGGACGCCCTATCCGTTGCCCAAGGCGATCACTGATCTTGCGCCGGTACCGGATTCACGGTTCCTGTCCGCCGACGGGAGGGGAGGTCGAGCGTCCGGCGGCCTGTTCTCGCTGGACGGAGTGCATCCGACCACGGTGGCCTACGGAGTTCTGGCACAGGAACTGGTGAAGATCATGTCGGTTGCGGGGGTGCAGTTCGATTCCGCGACTGTGGATTTTGATCGGCTGGTCAGGCGGGACACACTGGTACGGAACCCGCCGCAGAATCTCGACGACACTCTCGGGCTTATCGGATGGGCTGACGAACATCTCGGTCTTCTCAAACGAATATTCGGGCTGTGACGCTCAGCTTGCGCGGGAGAGTTCCGGAGACACCATTTTGTCGGCATATTCACGGAGCAAACCTGACAGTTCGGTGTCCTCGGTAGATAGTCTGCCAGTCGGTCCGATCGCCGCGAGCGCTCCGACGACGCTGTGTTGCGCATCGTGAATCGGTACGGCGACGGCTGAGCGGCCCACTCGAATTTCGTCGACTTCACGAGCCGGCTCCCCGCGCCTGATTCGCGAGAGCTCCAATTCGAGGCGATCCGCATCAATGATGGTGTATGCGGTAACTTTCCGAAGCGGCAAAACTGCCGGCTCGGCCAGCGAAGCAAGCAAAAGCTTGCCGATGGCAGACGCATGCAGCACGCTCACCAGAGTGCGTTCACCGCTGAGTTCGTGATCAGGATCGCGGTCGACGAGTCTGATCTTTCCGTCGGTATACGACACGAGGTAGATCCCGTAGCGGAGTTGCTCCCGGAGTTCTTCGAGAATCGCGGCGTTGTCCACAGTCGTGGGTTCTCCTGCTGCTCCAGCCAATTCGCGGGTGCGTCGGCCGAGCGCAAATCCGGAAAGGTCCGCGATCCGAACCAGGTATCCATCGGCGACGAGGATGTTGAGCAGCCGATATGCGGTTGCCGGTGGAATTTCGGCAAGTGCGGCAATGTCTTTGGCTCGTGCGCCGGATCCCAGACGGGCAACCGATTCGAGGAGCGCCAGCGCACGCTGCACGGCTCGCGGTTCATGGCCGCCCAGATCTCGAGGTCTACCGACCATCAGCGGGCACCCGTCGCCGATTCGCCCACAACCGATTCGCGTACCAGCACGATGTTTCCGGCTGCATCGGTGGTGAATACCCCCGCGCCCGGAAGTACGTCCTCGGTCTCGGGCCTGTCGAAGGCTCCGATGTGGAGAAGGCTTTTCGGGCTGCGCTGAGCAAGATAGAGCTGCCAGAATGTGCCTGACATCAGGATCGACAGCACGGCAATGGGTGTGACATAGGAATGGTCGATCATGTTGACATACACCAGATAACCGAGAGTCACGCCACCTGCGCCGCTACCGCACGATGCAGCGGCAAGAATGCCGGGAGTGTGTTCGCTGATGCGCGTGAGGAATACGAGGGACGCGATTGCCACCAGAGTGTAGGCGAGGATGACTGCGCCGCGCACCGTCAGACGCAGATCGTCGAAAATCTCACCTCGTCCGAGAACCGCAAATGCGCCGCCACCCAGCAGGACTGCGGTGATGACAGCACTCAATGCGATGTGGGGAGTGCGGAAGACGCTGTGTACGGAGGCGAATCGGCGGGGGATAAGACGTTCGATCCCGAACGAATAGATCAGGCGCGAAGCAGCATTCGACGATGCCATCGACGAAGCCAGCCACGAGCACCCCAACCCGATGTTGAGCGCGATCACCACTGCTGGGCTCACGCCGGTTGCGGTGCCGTGAAGATATGCGTTGACCAGAGTATCGCTGCGTCCGGACCACGCTGCCCATCCGGCAAAGACGAACAGTCCACCACAGATCAAGGGCGTGAGAAGTACTGTGCGCGTGACGGTCACCAGGGGTCTCCGGGCTTCGGGACCGAAGAATGCGGCGCTCTCGAAGCCGGCGAGTGCAAATACGGCAGCCAACGCCGTAAGCAACAGTCCGTGACTTGATGTCGGAGGAACAATCTGTGCTTGTTGACTTCCCGACCGGCCGATCAGCATGAGCGCGATGATGAAGAGCAGTGAACAGGCCTCGACGATCAGGATTGCCCAGGCCGCAAATCTGACGCTGCGGACCAGGGCGCCGAGTATCAGCGCGGAGATGCCCGCATACAGAGCGGTCACCTGAAATGTGTTGTGCAGGTGTATGCCGGCAAACCCGAGTAGCGCAATGGCTGCTTGTCCACCGTGATACAAGGTCATAGCCGCGCTGCCGAGGTACTTGACCAGCATGGCTACGCCAGTTGTGAGGGCGGCTCGGGTGCCGAGTCCTCGGAACACAAAACTGTGAAGTCCGCCCGACGCTGCCATTCGCCTGGTGAATTGAGATACGCAGAACGCGATCAGAGTCACCAACACTGTTGCGACGATGATCGTGATCATTCCGCCGAGCAGGTGTCCATGTGTCAGCATGGTGACGGGCAGGACGACCATCGAGACCGCGGGCGCCGTCGTCGCCACCGATTGCGCGAGTACTTCGGCACCCGAAAGTTGCCGACGCCCAAGAGCGCGCAGCGGCGAGCGAGCCGGTGGCTGCTTGGCGCGCGTCGCGAAGGACTTCGCGATGGCTTCGGTGAGAGCGGACATGTCGCGTCACGCTAGTCGGACTCTGTAACAGCGATATTTCGAACATGCTTCCGCTGATCGCACTCGCCTGAGACAAGGTGGCAACGAAAGCAGAAGAATTCTCACTCGAACATCACGGACCGTTTCCTGCGCGACAAGTTCTCGACCCATCGACCGACCATGCTGGGTTCCGAACCAACCACCCGGGTCGCCGGGCGCACACTTGGGAGCTTGAATTGGCATACACACGTAGATCTTTCATGCGCAGTCTCGGTATCACCGGCGGCGCGGGCCTTGCGCTCGGGGCGATGTCCTCCATCGGTTTGGCACCGGCAGCATCGGCGACCCCGCGTCGTTTTCAAGCGCCGGCGGCAGGCGACCTCATCGGGCAAGTCAAGGGCAGCCACTCCGTCGTCATCCTCGGCGGCGGCCCCGCCGGATTGTGCTCGGCCTACGAATTGCAGAAGGCCGGATACAAGGTCACCGTCCTCGAAGCGCGCACTCGACCGGGCGGGCGAGTCTGGTCCATCCGCAACGGAACCCAGGAGACGGACCTGGGCGGTGAGACCCAAACCTGCACGTTCTCCGAGGGGCATTTCTACAATCTCGGGGCCACCCGAATTCCACAGAACCACATCACCGTCGACTACTGCCGTGAACTGGGCGTCGAACTCCAGATGTTCGGCAACCAGAATGCCAACACGATGGTCAACTACACCGGCACCAAACCTCTTGCCAACCAGTCGATCACCTACCGTGCAGCCAAGGCCGACACCTACGGGTACATGTCGGAACTGCTGCAGAAGGCCACCAATCAGGGTGCTCTCGACCAAGTCCTGAGCAAGGACGACAAGGAAGCGCTGTCGTCGTTCCTCAAGGACTTCGGTGACCTGTCCAGTGACGGACGCTACGTCGGATCGTCGCGCCGTGGCCATTCTGCCGAGCCCGGTGCCGGCCTGAACTTCGGCACTCAAATCGAACCGTTCGGCATGAGTGATGTCATCCAGGGTGGAATCGGACGGGCCTTCTCCTTCGAATTCGGCTACGACCAAGCCATGACGATGATGACTCCTGTCGGCGGAATGGACCGGATCTACTACAAGTTCCAAGACGCAATCGGTATGGAGAACATCGAATTCGGTGCCGAGGTAAGCGGAATGAAGAACGTGCCCGAGGGAGTAACCGTCGACTACGTCGTAGACGGCAAGGCCAAGTCGATCACGGCCGAGTTCGCAATCTGCACCATTCCGCCACACCTGATCAAGCGGCTGGACAACAATCTGCCGGCCGATATTCTGCTGGCATTGGATGCAGCCAAGCCGAGTTCGTCAGGCAAACTTGGCATAGAGTACTCGCGTCGTTGGTGGGAGACGGAAGACCGCATCTACGGCGGTGCGTCCAACACCGACCGCGATATTTCTCAGATCATGTTCCCCTACGACCATTTCAATTCCGACCGGGGAATTGTTGTCGCCTACTACAGTTCGGGCAAGCGTCAGCAGGCATTCGAATCACTGACTCACCGCCAAAGGCTGGCCAAGGCTATTGCCGAGGGGTCGGAGATCCACGGAGAGAAGTACACCCGCGATATTTCTTCTTCCTTCTCGGGCAGTTGGCGACGTACCAAGTACTCGGAGTCGGCCTGGGCGTCCTGGGCCGGTGCGGGAGATTCCCACGGTGGCGTCGCAACTCCCGAATACACGAAGTTGCTTGAACCTGTCGATCGAATCTACTTCGCCGGCGATCACCTCTCGAACGCAATCGCTTGGCAGCACGGGGCTTTCACGTCGGCGCAGGACGTCGTCACTCACCTCCACCAGCGTGTTGCGCAAGACGCATAGCGCGGACCGCGCAGCAGGCCGTCTCCATCAATCACCTTTTCCGAGGAGCACACCATGAAATCTCGCACCACCAAAATTGTCGCTGCTGCATTCGCTGCCACAGTCGTGCTCAGCACGGCCACCGCCTGCACAACGGACACAGCTGAAGCAGATACCGTCAAGAGTTCCTTCGTCTCGAAGTCGGTACTCGAAGCCGGACAAGCGAATCCGATGATCGCACAGGGTGTGGCAATCGGTAGTGACACCGCGATGTACAAGACCAGTGGTATCGGACCGTCGGCCGGAAACAAGACCGCACCCGAAGGCTCTCCCGAGTCGTATATCGACTCTCAGTTCTCGGGCGGAGTTCTGCCGGCCGGAGTGAGCGTCACCGAGGCTCAAGGCATCAACGTACTCAAGAAGATTCGCGACAATCTCGAAGCCCAAGGTCTGAGTCTTGAAGACGTCGTCACTATGCGAGTATTCCTCGACAACGCACCGGGTGCGGACAAAGCCGACTACGCGGGATGGAATCGCGCCTACCGGCAGTTCTTCGCTAACACGAACCTCGATACCGGGGACACGGAGTTGGTTCCGATGGGGACGGCGGCACCAATTGCACCGATCGAACGGAACAGCGCCCGACCCACTCGCTTCGCGCTCGAAGTTGCCGGACTACCGGTAGCGGGGTGGCTCGTCGAGGTCGAGGTCGACGCCGTGTACCCCGAAGGTAAGGAACCCGCCTGATGGGTGCGCTCAGCCCAACCCACTGGGCAATCGTTGCCGTTGTGCTGCTGGTGTTGTTCGGTTCGAAGAAGCTGCCCGACGCAGCCCGGGGATTGGGCAGGTCGATGCGGATCCTCAAAACCGAAGTCGGTGAACTGCACTCCGGTAGCGACCTCGCGCTCGATCTCGAAGAACCACTGAGTCAGAGCCGTAGATAAAACAAATCCCTCGAGGCATGAGACTCGAGACATAAAAAGGCTGGATGCTTGCACTTAGTGCGAGCGTCCAGCCTTTTCAGTCTGAAGTCAGACGGGGATCGAACTCAGATGGCGCGAACGTTCTGAGCCTGGGGGCCCTTCTGGCCCTGTCCGATCTCGAACTCGACCTTCTGGCCCTCGTCGAGGGACTTGTAGCCGCTGCCCTGGATCTCCGAGTAGTGAACGAACACATCCGGTCCGCCACCTTCCTGCTCGATGAATCCGAAGCCCTTTTCACCGTTGAACCACTTGACACTGCCCTGAGCCATAACCAAATTCTCCTGGATCCATCGAGCCGAGCCCTCCCATCGAGAGTTCGGTCTCACCCTTGATCCTGCCATGCTCTTCTTTTTCTGTCTTCGATAACTTGCACTAAACCCTAACGAGTATGGACATTCGGGACCTTGGTGTTGGCGTCCCGCGCTCGCAATATTGCATCTGACCTGCATTAATGATGCTTTTTTGGGGTGTAGTGCTGGCAGGGTGTCGGTAAAGATTTTTTGCTCCCGACGAGTTATCGAAGGCCTTCGATCATGTAGAAAGTGGCCGAGGTCTGTGTTACTCGCCTCGTTGAAGAAGGTTCTTCAGCAGTGTCACTGTCACCGTCGAGCTGTTACTTGCATCACCCGATGGGCTCTTGTCGAGGGGAGATTGTTCGAGTACTGCGTTATCGGTGAGTGCCTCGAGTACAAACCATCCGAACGAGTGTTGAGAAGAAGCCACGCTGGAACTGGTCGTCACGGACATGACTATCCGGAGTGCGTCGACAGGGGCTTCGAAAGTGCAGACAATATCGGTGCCCGGCGTTGCCAGGGGTATCAACATGCCGGCGGTTTCGTCGATGGCAAGTTCGAGATCGGCGACGGCATCGACGTCGAAACCGTGGTTGAGGGCGATAGTGCCGGTAAATCCGCGGAGGGTGCTCAATTGTTCCGCTGCGGCGCGTACGCGAACAGTTGCGATTGTGGGGATGGAAGATCCTGCGTCCACTTCGGTCGGGAAGATGGTCACGGGCATTGGTCTCCTGAGTCGAGTTTTTCGGGGTCCAACCTCTTGGTGAGTCGGCTGGTGGTTAGGTGTCCGCAGGGTGTCGGGCGAGTGTCGGCCGACCCCTACGACTGAGCAATACCCCGTCGAGACTCGGGGTAAACCGATGGTTATGAAAAATGGCGAAAGACGGACTTTCAGTCCGTTTAATGACAAATACTTGTTTTGTCCCAATTTAACGTGCCGCTTCAGCGCGCTTCAGGATCTGCTCGGCGATCACACTCAACTTCTGTTGCGATCGTTGAGACTCCTCCACAAGGACCCGGAACGCCGATTCGGAATCGAACCCGCGTATTGCCATCAGTATCCCTTTGGCCTGCTCGATCGTCGCCCGGGATTTCATAGCGGCGTTGAGGCCGGCGATCTCGTTCCGGGCGAACTCGACTTCACGCGCGATACGAAGCAGGCCTTCGATCGACGTTGTATAGACACGCACGATCAATACGTCGACTTCACTGAATCCATGAGGGCCGCGACCATAGATATTGAGGGCGCCTGCATGTCGCTCGTCGACCCACAACGGCGCAGAAAGGAAACTCTGTACGCCGGCATTACCGAGATGCGCACTGAAAGTTGGCCAGCGCGATTCGGATTCGGCGACGGTGGCACTCACGACGGACCGAGTTCGTGCAGCTTCGAGACATGGCCCCTCGCGGGAGGCGTACTGATCGAAATCGACGTCGATCACGGCGCTGTCGGTATTTGCCGCAGTACGAGGAGAACCAGTTTCGGACAGGAGAGTTACCCCGGCCATATCGGCGCCGGGGATGGTATCGACAATGAGGGTACAGACGTGATGCAAAAGCTCATCGGTCGTGATGTTGCTGCCCAGTCCTGCTGCGATATCGGCCAACGCGCTTGCAAGGGCATCGAGTTGGTCGACTACCTTGCCGTCGACCTTATTACCGTGGATTACGCTGCCGTACTCGGCATCGAGTAGTTCGACTTCAGTTCGTTCAGTCATGGCTACCTCGCACGTGTGTTCTCTCAGATGGACTCATCCTCGGTCGCTCCGAGGATCTTGCGGGCTACCTTGAGTATATTGTCCGATTTTAGATCGGAAAGTGCTTCGAGTTCGCGAAATGCGGTTGCCGCATCACAATCGTGGCGGTACATCAAAACGCCGACTGCGCGTTCGATGTCGACTCGCGCCCCGACGGCATGGCGCAATGTGGCAGCTGCCTGACCCCGCCGCTGATCCTGCGACGCAGCTTCGAGCGCCTGTCCCAGATAGTCGGCTAGTACGGTCACCAGATCTCGGTCGCGAGTGGAGTGGTCGATGCTGGCCTGCGAGTAGAGATTGAGTGAACCCACCGGTGATCGTTCGGAAAAGAGCGGTACTGCCATAAAATCGGTGAGATGCGCGGCGCGGGCGGTTACTCCCAGCGCCGGCCAACGTTCCTCGAGTTCGCCGACAGACATGCGCACGAATTGGCCTGATCGTGATGCGTGCAGGCATGGTCCTTCGTCGAACGAGTATTGGGCGCGGTCGAATGCCTCGACCAGGGGATCTGTCGGCGCGACGGTAAACGGTGTCTTGTCCAACGTCGCTGTCACACCGGCATGGTGAACGCCCGAAATAAGATCAACGGCGGCGCCGGTGCATCGAGTCATCAGCTCGATCACACGATCCGGTGTGTCGGCGGAGATGTCCAGGTAACGCTGGAGTCGTTCCATAGCGATCGGGTCCACGCGATGAGCGCGTCGAAACGAATCGGACCTGTCCGGAGACGAGCGAGGCTCACGGGAAATAACCATTGGAATCGGAACCCGATCTGCGCGCCAGATGACCGCCACCTAATTTTTTCTGTGGCATCGACACGTCCAACCCGGTCGCGCGCCGGAGATGTCCCGATATTCGGTAATCTCGACAGTACGCTTGTTCGGCGTCGTCGCGGGCCTCGTGACGATGTCACCTTGATAGCGCACGCAATGTGGTCATGGTGATCTGAAATTTCGACGTCGGATGCGCGAGGAGGTGAACCCGTGGACACGCATTCTCGCGGCAACGGGCAAGGTAGTCCCGAATCGTACGGGGATGACGCCTCGAACCCGACTTTCAGCCGAAGTGCGCGGGCGGCCGTCGAACTCCCGGTGACAGCGGATCTGTGCAAAAAGTGTGTTTCGCTCGCTTCTGTCGACGGAGCCGCAGTCACGGTACTGAGTAGTTCTTCAGCGCGCGAACTGATGTACGCGACCGATGCGCTTGCCCAACATCTCGACGAACTTCAGTTCACCAGCGGCGACGGGCCGTGCGTCGACGCCTTTCTTTCCGGTCGACCGGTTCTGTGCAACGACACTTCGGATGCCCCGTCAGTTTCTGCGTGGCCCGGATTCTCCAACGAAGCTGAACGTGCCGGCGTCGGCGGGGTGTATGCGTTTCCTCTCCGTGGTGGACGAAGAGTCTTCGGAGTGTTGGAACTGTACCGGCGAGTTCCCGGCGCACTGACTGGCAGTCAGATGACGGTGGCTGCGGTGTCCGCGGAGGCTATCGCCGCAGCGCTGTTGGACGAGTTGTTGCTTGATGATCATCCGGAGGGTGGGGGAGTGACCAACGCTTTTCACCGTCCGGAAGTCAATCAGGCGGTCGGGATGATCGCGGTGCAGCTGAAAGTTTCTGTGGCCGAAGCATTGTCGAGGTTGCGAGCAACTGCATTTTCAACCGGCCAGCCGATTTGGGAGGTGGCCGCCGACGTTGTTCATCGGCGTATCCGCTTTTCCGACCGCGGAGGTGAGGGCGAGTGACGAATCGACCCAGCGAAGTGCAAGTATGGCGAACAGCGACGAGGGAGGAAGTATGCCGATGAACACGCCCTTGGCACAGGTAGCGATAGCCGAGATCACTCATCTGTTGACTACCGATTTCGACTCCCAGCATCTTCTTTCGACCATCACCGAGCGAACGCGTCGTGCCTTCGGTGCAACGTGGTGTGTGCTCGTACTGAAGTCGGTCGACGCGCCCGGAATCGAGCTCGTGTGCGAGTCCATCGAATTGGGCTTCGAACCGCCCCGTGATTTGGTTCATCGTGTTCCGGTTGCACTGAGCGCACTCAACGGATCTGTTGTGATGATCGACGATTTCGATATCGCGAGTCCGCGATGGGCAGCGTTCGCGGAAAGCGCCGCGCTCCACGGACTCGGGGGGTGCCGTGTATTTCCCCTGAAACTGGCGCAGGCCACGCTGGGGTCGTTGGCCGTGTTCACCGTCGACCCGTGGAACTCTCGCGAGCGAAGCAACGCCTACGGGCAATCGATGGCCGATTTGGCGGCGATTGCGCTTTCTATGCGGGGGATAGACAACCGGACCGAGGCCGCGACGGTGGCTGCGCAACAAATTCTGTTGTCTCGATCCACGATCGAACTGGCAGCGGGAATGATCGCCGAACTCGACGACCTCGATATCGGTTCTGCGACGGACACGATGGTCGCGGCAGCGAAGGCGCAGGGAATATCACTGACGCAGTACGCCCGGAAAATGGTCGAGGACCCAGGGTTTCGGTGAGGCAAAGGGCCCGGGACCTACGTCTGCGTGTGGAGTGGACGTAGTGCGCGAGTGTGGTTGCTGCTCTCGCGAGGACCGGTGTGTGTGCGGTAGGTTCGCGGTCTAGTGCTTCTCCAGGCGGCAACATTTGCGGCCGGCTCGCACAAAACGTGCGAATGGTGGGAATCCACACGCTGTTTCGGTCGCGGTACGCAGTAGGACTGTGCGTAGTGCTGCCCTGAAAGGTGATTGATGACTTCGACTTACAGGTGCTCGGTCAAGACTGCCGTCGTACCGGCCGCAGGCCTCGGCACGCGCTTTCTTCCGGCAACCAAGACCGTTCCGAAAGAGCTACTGCCCGTGGTGGATACACCCGGCATCGAACTGGTAGCCGGTGAAGCCGCGCGTGCGGGTGCGAGCCGTCTGGTGATCGTCACGGCGCCCGGTAAAGCCGGGGTGACCGGGCATTTTCTCGAAGATCTTGTCCTCGAAGGGAAGTTGCAGGAGTCGGGCAAGCTTCATCTGCTCGAGAAGGTCCGCAAAGCACCCGCGTTAATTTCGGTGGAATCAGTGGTGCAGGAATCGCCCTTGGGTCTTGGGCACGCGGTGGGACTCGCCGAAACAGTTCTCGGTGACGACGAGGATGCCTTCGCGGTCCTCCTGCCTGATGATCTGGTTCATCCCAGTGGTGTCTTGGACCGGATGGCGAAGGTCAGGTCCGAATACGGTGGATCGGTTCTGTGTGCCTTCGATGTTGCACCTGACGAGGTCAGCGCCTACGGAATTTTCGATGTGGTACCTGCCCACGGAAGCAATGACCGTGACGTGTTGAAGGTTGTCGGTATGGTCGAGAAGCCGGAAACATCTTCAGCTCCTTCCACATTGGCGGCTGTCGGTCGTTATCTCCTCGATCGTGAGATCTTCGATGCGCTGCGCAGGATCGAACCGGGCAAGGGTGGGGAGTTGCAGTTGACGGATGCCATCGCCCTCATGATCGCCGAAGGGCACCCGGTTCACGTGGTCGTTCATCACGGCACTCGGCATGACCTCGGAAACCCGGGCGGCTTCATTCGGGCGTCGTTGGATCATGCGCTTGGTAGAGACGACTACGGCCCGGCCTTACGTGTGTGGCTGGAAGAGCGTCTGCGTCAACCTGATCCGCAACTTACCTACTGATCGGGCACCGCAGTGGAATTGATCGCAGGCGTGATCAAATCGTACGATTGGGGTTCACGGACGGCGCTGGCCGAGCTCACCGGTCGGCCCGTCCCGTCAGCACACACCGAAGCTGAAATGTGGTTCGGTGCACATGAATCAGCACCGTCGCCGCTCCTGGAGAGTTCCGATCCCGCTACGCTCTTCGGCCGGATCGGAGTTGACCCTGCGGCAGGACTGGGTGAGGAATGCAGTGATGCATTCGGTGGAAAGCTTCCGTTTCTACTCAAAGTTCTTGCAGCGCAGAAACCTCTTTCACTTCAAGCGCATCCCACGGAAGAGCAGGCACGTACCGGATTCGATGCCGAGAACCGTGCCGGAATTCCGCTGGATGCAGCGCATCGCAACTATCGAGATGATCGCCACAAGCCGGAATTAGTTGTTGCCCTCGAACAGTTCGAGGTTCTGGCAGGGTTTCGTGGTATATCGGAAACCGTGGATTTCCTGACCGCGATCGACGTTCCGGATCTGGCGGAAGATGTTGCGGCCCTGACGTCCACTCCCACGCCGAAACAGCTGGAACAGGTGGCTATCCGCTGGCTGGGCATGTCGAGTGAACATCATGCGCGCGCGAGCGACGTGGTCCTGGAGCGAATCACCGCTCTGTTAGCTTCCGGGGGAAGCGTCGTGGACCGGTACCGCGCCGAGTTGTCGACTGCGTCGGAGCTTGCGCGAAACTATCGTGGGGACCGTGGGGTCTTGATGTCCTTGCTGCTCAATCGAGTTACCCTCGCTCCCGGAGAAGGTCTGTATCTCCCGGCGGGCAACCTGCACGCGTATTTGAGCGGCACTGCTGTCGAGATCATGGCCAATTCCGACAACGTGCTTCGCGGCGGGTTGACCACTAAACATGTCGATGTCGCCGAGTTGTCGAAAATTCTCGATTTCAATCCGATCTCGGCTGATGTTATTCGGCCCCATCCCACCGCAACGGAATTCACGTATCCCACTCCCGCTCGTGAATTCACGCTCACCCGGTGGGAGCTCGACGACAGTGCCGAGCGCGTAGTGAAAAGTCCCGGACCCTCGATAGTGCTGTGCACGTCGGGGCGAGCGACAATCCGGTGTGGATCGAAGGCACGCAGAATCGGCAGCGGTGAGGCAATCTGGGTTCCGGCCGGCGAGAGTCAACTGAGCGTCGCGGCAGACGGCCCGCATGGGCAACTCTTTGTCGGATCCGTCGGCGGGTTCTGACCGCAGTGGTGGTGTCAGTCGGCAGCGGTCCCAGTGCTGACCGTGGGAAACCTGCTGCCCGGTTGTAGATCCATCCGTCGGGACAGTTCGTTCCTCAGCTTTGGTGTGCTGAGACCTTTGGCGCGGGGCGTCGACGTCGGGACGGTGCGCAGGTCCAACCGTGCCTCCTCTGCCGTCAGGTACTCCGCGGCGATGAGGATCTCCAGGATCGGCACATCGAAGATGCGGCTGGCAGTCCGCATGGTGTCTTGTGTCGGTGGACGTTTGGATGCGAGCCATCGACCCAATTCGGATGGTCGGATTTTCAGCGCACGTGCAGCATCCTGGATATCCCCATGCTGGCGAAGTTCCAGTTGATTCTTGACCCATTCGGAAAAACCACTCATAACGGCCATATTGCCTGAGTATGTCCGCTTATGCCAGTTTGCCCTGTCGGGCTTGTCCGAAATAATGTCGCTTCTGTCACGTTGTGGCAATCTCTTTATACATTTCGCGCATCGCTGCAGTTACAAAACAACTCCGACTATCGGGGCATTTCGCCCAGCGGTTAGTCATGCATGTCATCAGTTTCCAAGTCCATGGAATGTTTATTCCCGATATGGGCGATTGCGAAACAATGGGTACGCGCCCTGGGTTGCGCGATGCTCATCAGAGCCCGCTATCTGGCCGTGCTTTATGTACGCGATCAGATTCGTGTGCAGTCGCTGTCTGTGCGGCACCGTTGCCCGTAGAGCACTATTGTCGCGCCGAGGATGAACGATGCCAATGCCGGAAACTGACGAGGCGACCCTACTCGGGGTGAGATCGCCGGCGTTTCCGATCTTAGGAGCGTAAAAGCGCGGGAAGGTTGTGTACTCGATATTCCGGCCCGCTGCCTGCGGTGAGATTCGCACTGGAAGTTCGATCTGTGCGTACTCGCGCGACGAAACCACTTACGTTCCACATGGTGGGATGACCGCAAACTTTTTTGACCATAATTTCGGTGATCACCTGGACGGCTGACCAGATTGATTTGCCGGCGTCCGCCGTATTGTGAAGTGCCTGAGCGCGATTCGCCTTCAAGTTGCGGGTTCCGGGACCAAATTCCCTGCGTAGGACGTAGGTCCCCGCTCCGCCTGGTCGTTGTCCCACGAAAAATGCTGGGGCGCAGTTACGTTGCCGATCTGTCACTTGTACTGCAGGTTCGGTGACGCCGGTCCGGCTGAGCTATCGCGTACCTGTCGGTAACGTCCCGTCGATCCGAGGTTTTGGGCTTGGTTAACGAACAAATTACTTGAAACCCTCTCTTGGGCCTGGATAGTTGAACGTTCAGTCGGTCTGCGAAAACTGGACAAGTCCGGCAAAGTGTGGCTGGGTTCGACTTTGTGCAACTAGAACCCTCAGCGGGTCTGAACTGCACGATCATCGCATTTGATCCTTCGCTGAGACAGTGTTGAAATGAAGTCCATTCGACTTGCATGTGCGACTCGATCGATCTGAATTCCCTTGGTGAGTACGGGATGCGAACAATTTGCTCCGATCCGTATTGATCGCATGCCGGGGAACATTTCGCTACGAGTCGTCCCCACCCCTGGGTCCACGATGAAGAAGGGACTGATTCCGTGACGGCGCTCGACGTATCCACGCTGCACAACTCCGAGCACAGGCGACCTCGAGCGGTTCCGGATGCGACTCACGATTCCGCGCCTCGGAGTCAATGGGAAGCCGTGTACCGCCGCCGGTTGGTGTGTGGTGATGTGGTTATCGTTCTTGCTTCCGTGTTCCTCGCGCAGTGGTTCCGATTCGGTGGTGACGCAACCTCGATGACATCGGGAGTGCTCGGCCACCTCAGTTACACCGGTGTGTCCCTGGCTCTTGCCGGAATGTGGTTGGCCTCCCTCGACATTTTCCGGACACGTTCTATTCGTGTGATCGGTAGTGGTCCCGAGGAATATCGCCGCATATTCATTGCGACAGTTCGACTTTTCGGGTTGATCGCAATCGTGAGTCTCCTACTTCAGCTCGATATCGCACGCCTCTATTTGGCTTTTGCCTTCCCTCTCGGTTTGGGTGCGCTGATGGTCAGTCGCATGGTGAGTCGAAAGTTGATTGCGCGCAGGCGTGCTCGCGGCGAGTTCCAGACTTCGGTGCTTGTGGTCGGAAGTCGAAGCGCGGTATTGAATCTGGCGGAGAACTTCGAACGTGGAACGGCCGACGGTTTTCGTGTTGTCGGAGTTTGCGTCCCCGGGCATATCGGCGCCAAAGACAAGGTCATTACCGTCGGTGGCCGGGAGATACCCATCCTCGGCGACGAGCACGATGTCATCGGCGCCCTCGATCTTGTCCAGGCCGACACTGTTGCGGTGACCGCAACGGAACGGCTCGGGTGTGACGGCATGCGGAAACTTGCCTGGGATCTCGAAACCAAAGATGTGGATCTTGTTGTTGCGCCGAGCATCCTGGATGTGGCCGGCCCGCGCTTGTCAATGCGACCGGTGGCAGGTCTACCGCTCATTCACGTCGAACGGCCGCGTTATCACGGTGCGCAGCGTTTCGCGAAGACGTCGTTCGACTTTCTCTTCGCTTCGCTGATTCTGCTTGCCATCAGCCCTGTACTCCTTGCTACAGCTATTGCGGTCAAGGCGACAAGCAAGGGCCCGATCTTCTACAAGTCCGAACGTATGGGCCTCGACGGACAGCCGTTCCCCATGCTCAAGTTCCGGTCGATGGTTCAGAATGCAGACAAGCACGTCGAGGCGCTGATGAAAAACAACGAAGGCGCCGGCGTCCTGTTCAAGATGCGTGAAGATCCCCGAGTGACCAAGGTGGGGAAGATTATTCGCCGGTATTCCATCGACGAGCTTCCTCAGTTCGTCAATGTCCTGCGGCGCGAGATGAGTGTGGTGGGACCGCGGCCGCCGCTGCGACGCGAAGTAGAAGCCTACGACGGGACCGTGAAGCGGCGCCTGCTGGTCAAGCCCGGAATCACCGGGCTGTGGCAGGTCAGTGGACGATCGGACCTTTCATGGGAAGAGACTGTGCGACTTGATCTTTCCTACGTCGACAACTGGTCCATGATGGGCGATGTCCTGATCGTCGCCAAAACGCTGAAGGCTGTTGTCGGCAGCGACGGCGCGTACTAGAACGAGGACCGGAGTTAACACCATGCGGCACAACAGGGCAGCCAAGTCAGCTGTTGATGCAGGTTTAGCCAACTCGAACGCGTGCCGCAAACTTGTGCTCGCTGCGTCAACCGGTGGACATCTCTCCGAGCTGGCAAGGTTAGCGCCGCAGTTGCGGGCATCCGACGACTCGCTCTGGATCACGTTCGATACAGATCAGAGTCGATCGCTCTTAGCGGGACGACGCACCATGTTCGTTCCATACATCGCACCGCGTGACTTCAAAGGAGTATTCGGTGCGTACTCGCAGATCCGGAAGATTCTCCGAAACAGCGGTGAAACCTTTGACGAGGCCGTCAGTACAGGCGCCGCTCTCGCTCTGGCGGCACTCCCGGCGGCGCGCTCGGTTCAGATCCCAGCTCGATACATCGAGAGTGTCTGTCGGACAGACGGTCCGTCTCTGACCGGAAATCTCCTGGCGGCATCGAGGATCGCCGCTCTGCGTACCCAACATCAGAGTTGGGCTACCGGTAGGTGGAAGTTCGACGGGAACGTGCTCGGTTCGTACTGCGCGGTTGACAGGCCACCGCTCTCGCGGCCCCTGAAGCTCTTCGTGACTTTGGGGACGATACAGCCGTATCGCTTTGATTCGATGATCGACGCAGTCATCGGTACCGGCCTGGCAGATGGTGACACGGTATGGCAGGTGGGCGCGACGGATCGGTCCGATCTGCCGGGCACCGTGGTGTCGACTATGCGGGACGCTCAGTTCGAGTCGGCGATCCGCGACAGCGACGTAGTGATCACTCACAGCGGAGTGGGCACGATCATCCGGGCCCTCGAGTGCGGTAAGAGCCCAGTAGTGGTCGCACGCCGTAAACACCGCGATGAGCACGTCGACGATCACCAGAGTCAAATTGCGAAGTGGATCAGCGAATCCGGACTGGCTGTATCGGTCGAGTCCGAGCACTTGTCGCGGGACGACATCCACCGTGCCCACATGAAGAAAATCGAGCAGACAGATTGGTAACAACATGTTTCTGAGCTGGATCAGTTATCACGGCCGCAGCCAGGAGTTGGCCGAGCGACTCGGGATCGAAGCCGAGTTCCTGGAACCGGCTGATACACAAGGTAATCTACTGCGCCGGTACAGTTCGGCCATTCGGTGGACCGTCGGAAAACTGCGTGAGTCGGACAGTGCGAGCATCTACCTCATGATGCCCCCCGCTCCGGCGCTGTTGACCGTCCTTATGTTCAAGGGACGGAAGCGTCAACTCGTTGCGGATTTGCATACCGGATTCTTCCTGGATCCGAAATGGAAGTGGTTCACACCGATCGGGCTTCGACTGCTGCGCAATTCGACTGCAATCGTCACCAACGAACCATTGCGCCAGCGGTGCGAGAAGGCCGGGGTTAGGTCCGTCGTTCTTCATGACATCCTTGCGGACCGTTCGAAGGCCCGTCGTAGCGCTGCGGAGCCGACAACGAATATTGTTCTGTGCCCTCTGAGTTACGCGAGCGATGAGCCGATCGACGAACTCCTCGAGGCGGCACGTTTGTGTCCGGAATTGACCTTTGCGTTTACCGGACGCGCACCACAGAAGATCAAGGACCGTGCTCCGAACAACATCGAATTCACCGGATTTCTGGAGACCGAAGAGTATCTCGATCTTCTCGGTAGCTCGATTGCAGTGGTGGCGTTGACTACCCGGGACTTCACGATGCAGCGTGCTGGCTACGAAGCGCTCATGTACGGAAAGCCTCAGGTTACTTCGGATTTCGGTGTCCTTCGGGAATTTCTCGGCGAGGCGGCACACTACGTGGATCCGATGCAGTCGGAAGAGATCGCGAACGCGTTGCGCACGGTGTCGCAGGACAGCGCAGCGCAAATGCGAGTGGCCACCGGCGTGCTCAACGACCGGATACGCGAGCAGTCGCGGTCGATCGACGAGTTGAAGTCCGTTACCTGTTGAGAGTGACTCTGATGCGATCACAGTGATCAACGATCACGACGAAGAACGATCTCGAATGAATGTGGAGTAGTGCAGTGCACAGTGTGAAGTCGTGGGTCGTGAACGGTCTCAAGACCAAGCCTGCAGTGAGAAAAACGAGATCGCTGACGCATCTCGCAGTGTCGTACGTCGCTGATGCACGGCGGTTCTCCCGCCGCTCGGGAGTCGTTTTTTCCGAGCGCCGGGAAATCGTCGAAGCCGAGATCACCATGGACTATCACCGTGTGGAGAAAGGTTTGAGTCTTCCTCAGCCCAAACCGTGGTTCGGACGGGACGTGGTCGAGCGGCTGGTATCGAACCTGGCGCTGTATATGGATACCGACGATTTCGACGTGTCGATTGCAGGCGCTTCGATGGGAGCACTGCTCACTTACGAGAAGACCTTCGGTGACATTGAATGTGATTGGTGGAAAGAGGTTTCCGCTGTCCTTGTTCAGCTCGAAGGCGCTCTCGTCGACGCCGAGGAACACTATGGTGGGGTCAAGAGTCCGCGGGAGGATTCTTCCGATTCGACGGGCAGTTGGAGCTTCGAGCATCTTGCCGAGAGCAGAAGTAGCATTCGAAACTTCTCGGACGAACTTGTGGACCGCGCGCGTCTCGAGCACGCGATTGTCATTGCGCAAAAGACGCCGAGCGTCTGTAACAGACAGTCGTCGAGGGTCCGGATCTATCCGCGCGGCGTGGCTGCGGATTCAGTCTTGGCGCTGCAGAACGGAAATCGAGGATTCGGGCACACTGCGAGTCATGTTCTCGTCGTGACGTCGGATCTGACGGCATTCGTCTCGGCGGGCGAGAGGAACCAGCCATTTGTGGACGGTGGCATGTTCGCGATGAGCTTGGTGTATGCACTGCAGGATCAAGGGATTTCGAGCTGCTGCTTGAACTGGAGCACAGTAAAGGCGCAGGACGCGAAGATTCGGCGGTTGTTGTCGATCGAGGACGACGAGGCGGTTGTCATGTTGATCGCTGTGGGGTTTGCCGCAGACAACGCCAAGGCCACGATCTCGCGAAAGCGATTGCTCAGTCGCGTGATCCTGGAGTCGGGGCCACCGGAGTTCCGCGCGTTGACGACTTCCGGTGAGTCCCGGGGATGAACACCGTTGGGGGTTCGGCTGTTGTTGTTCGTGATGGTGACCTCGAGGCTGATCGCGCTGACGGCTCCGTTCGTTTCATCGCGTTCGCTTTTGTGCTGATTCCGACTCTCGCCGGAACCGCACGCGGGTTGATAGTCCCGGGCTTTCGGATTTCGGAGGTACTTGCCGTAGCACTCGTCGGCATCATGGTGCTTCGACTACACCGGCGAATGATGATCGGTGGTGCGGTGTTCTGGGCGCTTGTCGCGTACGCCGGCACCGTCGCTGCTATCTGCGCCTACCACATCATGGTCTCCAGTTCGCTCTATTCATCGGACTTCATCAACTACGGACTTGGGCCGACGATCCTGCTGTTGATCTACCTGGGTGCGTTCGCCGCCGGTGGATTGCCCGGAATCCTCACCCTCACAGTGAAGTACCTACTCGTGCTCAGCGCAGCGATGGGATTGGTGGGACTTCTCCAGGCGTTCGGCGTCCACTTCGCGAGGGCGCTCGGTTCGGCGATGACGAACAACATGTCCATTCTGAACCCGATTTCGTGGAAAGTCCCGAGAAGCGTCGGAATCTTCAACTCCTGGCACGCCTATGCCGGGTACATGGCGCTCTGTCTGATCATCGCAGGGGCCTGCCTTTCCCGAAACGTGAAGCTGTTCAAGCGCCCCGCGTCCATGTTGGTCGTAACTGCTTGCATCGGTGGGGGATTGCTGTCGAGCCTGACCTTCGGCACTATTGCCTTCGGGTTCATCGGATTCGCCTTCTTCGTTCTCCGGAGTAGACAAAGGTTCGCCCTGCTGCCGGCCGCCCTTTTTGTTCTTGTGGTGGTCAAGTTCAGTCCGGTATCCGACTACCTCGATCGTCGAGTCGAAATGCAGGAAACGTCGACGGTCTCGAGCGGAATTCTGCCGCAGACCATCCAGTTTCGGCTGAACGTCTGGATGCGCGACTACCTCCCGCTGGTCCAAGAGAATCTACTCATCGGATACGGTCCGGTTCGCTCGACGGATCGAGTCTTCTCGTACTTCGAGTCCATGTACATCTATCTGCTGGTGATCGCCGGTGTGCCGGCTTTGCTTCTGTTCCTCGTTCTGATGTGGGCCCTCATCTCTTCATTGCGTAAGGCCGGGCGATCCTTTTCCATGTCCGGTGAGTCGCTCGGCGCGAGTGTGTGTGGTGCGTTGGGATTCGCCATACTCGGGCTGATGGTGCTGATGTTCATTCATCCGTACATGAACGACGCTGGAGCATCTCAGTTGCTGATGATGTTGAGCGGGTTGGCAATCGGAAAATATGTGAACGCTCGATCATCAGGCGAGGACACCGCGTCGGAGACTGCCTCGGCGCGTCGACTCGAGCCTGCATTGTGAAAAATCCACTCGCAGCGGGATCCGGGATTCGTAGAGTCGGATGGTCACTGTCCTCTCAAATCGCCTCCAACGGATCGAATTTCCTGCTCACTGTCCTTGTTGCCAGAGCCGTTTCCGCTGCCGACCTCGGTCTCTTCGCGATCCTCATGGCTGTGAACGGCTTGGTGGTCGGGATCGTTCGGGGTTTCACCTCCGAACCTATGACGTTCGGTGAGGAGTCTGTCTCCCACTACGAAGGGGTCAGACGCCACAACGCCGTTGTGGGATCGTCGGCGTTGCTTGCCGGCGCAGTGTCCTTGCTGTTGTTACCGGTGATCGGACTGATTACAGGCAACTGGATCCTCGCGGCGACATTCACAGTTGCCGGTGCACTGGTGGGAGCGCAGGACGCCATCCGGTTCGTCCTCGTATCAACGCAGCGATCACGCAATGCTCTTGTGCTGGAGTGCGTCTGGATTGCAGTGCAGTTGCCGTTGATCTGGCTGACATACGACCGACATTCGGTGGCCTGGTTGGTTCTGTGCTGGACGATCGGAGCGCTGTGCAGCGTCGTCTACGGTATCTGGTGCCTGCGACTGTCCTTTTCGTGGCGAGACTGTGTTTCGTGGATTCGTGACAGCTTCAGGATCGGTCTCGTGTACGCCTTCGACTACCTGCTCGGCGGGGGAATTGCACAACTGGTGACATTCCTTGTGGCGGCGATTGCCGGATTGGGGGCGGCCGGCGAGTATCGCGGCGCGCAGATGTTGCTGATGCCACTGTCCATTCTCACACTCGGACTGACATTTGCGCTCTCACCAGAAGTGGCACGGATGGCGGGACGCTCGGAGTTCCGACGGCTGAGATCCGTTCCTGCAATGTACGCGACTCTCATCGCAGTGTCCGGGCTGGTCTGTGTCGGGACGCTCAGTTTGCTCCCCAGCAGTGTTATGACGGGACTGCTGGGTGATGCGGCGCCCGGTGCATCCGCGTTGCTCCCCTCTGTGGCTTTGGCGACGTGTCTGGTGTCGATGGGAGTGGGTCCAGGTCTGGTACTTCGAGCGATCGGCAAGGTTAAGGAGGCGTTTGTACTGAAGTCCGTGACAGCGCCGATGTCGATCGGAGCAGTCATTGTCGGTTGTATCTATTTCGGCGTGATCGGTTCACAGATCGGCTTGGCGATAGTTGCCTGTGGCCGGGCAGTAGGGATGTGGGTCTTGATGAATCGGCGTATGCAAACGAAGTTCGATGTGTTGAAGGGTGCGTTGTGATCAGATCGCTCAGGGCGAGAATTTCCGAACTTCTCGGTAGCAAGATTGCTGCGAGGACAATATTTGTGCTGGACGGGATTCTGGTCCGCATTGTGTCCCTGTCAATGAGGGTTTCCGTTCCGCAACGAACCGTCGAATGCCTCATAATTGCACCTCCCGGTCGAGGAAACATCGGTGACCAGGCGCTCCTGGAATCCGCTCTGGACAACACTCCGGGAAGTGCTGTCGTGATGGTGATGGACCGGGAGGACTTTGCGCTGCCGGCGCGCTACCGCGGGCGTGTGGAATTTGTCGAATCACGAAATCTCTTGTCCGGAAACCCAGTTCTTCGGTGGATCGACTACTTCCGATTTTTGCTGGCGGCTCGCGCGGCAAAAAATGTCTGGCTGATCGGTGCAGACATCATGGATGGTGGATACAGCAGTTTGTCGTCCATTGTGCGGTTCTCGGCAGTTCGGGGGGCAGCGAAGGTCGGCGCCCGCACCCGCGTCCTCGGATTCAGTTGGAACGCACACCCGAAGCCGTCTGCGGTGTGGTCTGCGCAACGCGCAAGCGCCGACGTGGAACTCTGGGTTCGAGATCCCGTGTCCTACGATCGTCTGACGAAGGACGGCGTCGAAGGCGTGCAGCTTTGTGCAGACATCGTTTTCGCGCGGGACTGCACGTCCGGTGAAGACAGTGACGCCTCGGCGTGGATCGATGCGCGAAGAAGTCAGGGCAAGAAGGTTGTTGTCGTCAATTGCAGCGGACTCATCGGAGAAGATGATGGGAAACTGGCGCAGTACTCGCATCTTCTCGACTGGTTGATCGAGCATTCGTGGTCGATAGTCTTTGTGCCGCATGTGATGCGGCCGGGCAACGACGACCTCGAACTGATTCGCGTGGTATCGCGTGGCCGGGACGATGACGAGATTTTTGTTGTCGCGCGCTTGCTTTCACCAGACGCGATTCACTCACTGGTCTCGAGGGTCGACGCGGTCGTGACAGGCAGGATGCACCTGGCTGTGCTGTCGGTCTTAGGTGGAGTCATTCCGATTACCTTGACCACGCAGGGGAAGGTTGAAGGGCTCTATCGGCTACTTGGGTGCGAAAACCTTTGCATAGAACCGGTTTCCGACTTCGGGCAACGCATCACCGACGTGTTCGACGACGCGCTTGTCGTCAACCGAAATTTTGGCCGGGACGCTGCATTGCTGACGGAACTTCAGGATCTAGCACGAGTAGGTCTCGTTACCGCCTGACGAATACAGACGAATGGGCACCCAACCCGGGGGGTTGGGTGCCCATTCGTCTACCTGTCAGCAGGTGGGTACGTTCACCGTGATCTTCGGATCGTCTACCAACGGTTGAACCGGAACGCGGGCCGTACCATCCGAACTGGGTTCGGTGAGTTTGAATTCCACCACACTCGTCGCACCTCGAGGTATGGCTGCTCGGATCATATATGCCGGGTGTCCCTGCTCTTTTCCACTGGCGGCAAACGTCATTCGTCCGTCGACGGATACCTTGTCAAGTTTGGCGCCGCGGGTGGCGAGAAGAGTGAGCGCTGCGACGTTCGTGCCCTCCCTCGCATTGATTCGGTTGTCGACCATACCGTCCACGTAGTTCGGTAGATCGCCTTCCGGAGCGTTGTTCGTGAGCCGGATCGTGACGGTCGAGGCGCGAGTTCCGTCCGTGCAACTGCCTGCCGTGTAGTCGATTTCTCGGCTGAGATAATAGTCGAGCTTGTTTCCGGCCTGGTTGTTGACGACAACACCCGCGTAGGGGGCCGCATCGTCCGGAACGGTGTGTCCCAACGGCGTTCCGGCGAGAACACTCTGCTCGTCGGCCTGTGCGCTCCATACCGCGATGCGACCCTCGCTCGCGGCGCGGCCCAACGCGTCGAGCAACGAGGCCGGCGAACGGATCTGCCCCGTCATCTTTGACACGACGCGTGCGGCGATCTCCTGCAGATACTGCTTGCGGGCAGCGTTGTCCTCGGCAAACCGGACGTACGCGGTGGACTCCGTAAGTTCGACGACGTTGTCCGCCGAGACCACTTCACCGTCAGGCATCGTGATGGGACCCAATGCTTTCAGGATGTAGCTCAGCGCGATCGGATCGGTGGCGATGGCGCCGTTCACAACCTCGCCTCCCGATTCCTGGGCCCACAGCGATTGCCAGATCTGCGCGGCATGGGGAAAGTGGGCGCTGAGGTTACTGTTGCGTAGATCTGTGGTCGGTCGACTCTGTCCATAGAGTGCGTTGAAGTCAGGACCAAGGTCTATTGGTCGATTGTCCAGCGAGAGTGCGGAGTTGGAGTTCAGTGTGTTGACGCGAGCCGCGCCGTCCTCGACTCGAATGATCCCGTAGCCGCCGAGAAGGCCACCGGTGCCGCGGGCCTCGGCGTTGGTCTGAAACCCCATGAAGTAGCTACGAGGACCGTCGGCGCCGAGCAGGGCGGGGGCGATGTGCGCTGCGACAGCGGTGTTGTCGAGTAAGTTTGCCAGTTCGCTCGTCTGGGCCTGTAGTTGCGTGCGAGCATCGTTAACTGCCGCGATGTACTCGGAGGTAGAAATTTCCTGGGCCTGCGCAGCAAGGGCCTGCGCAGCGGTAGCTGTCTCGGCCAGTAGAGGAGCGGCGGAACGTAGCGGTGTAAGTGCTATCTTCCCGTTGGGCTGAATCAATGTGCTTGGAGCAAGCGAGGTTCCAGCC
Organism: Rhodococcus sp. OK302; assembly: GCF_002245895.1. Classification (NCBI taxonomy): domain Bacteria; kingdom Bacillati; phylum Actinomycetota; class Actinomycetes; order Mycobacteriales; family Nocardiaceae; genus Rhodococcus; species Rhodococcus sp. OK302. The sequence continues at coordinate 5,948,371 of NZ_NPJZ01000001.1, read as the reverse complement.
TTCACGGCAGGGCCGAGTACATCGTGTGTCAAGCCCGACGCCACGTCGGCCATCTCTTCGGTGGTACGGAAGGGGCTGCCCAGAAACGGTACGGCCGAGGCGATTCTCCACTGTGGTGAACGGGTTTTCGCGTAGGCAGCCGAAGAATAGCGATTGGCATCGGCTGCAGCCTGCTCCGCAGTCTCGGTGTCACCGTCGAGCAAAGCGTCCTTGGCGGCGAGGGCATGGTCTTTTGCGGATTCGAGATCGGACTTCGCCTCGAGAGCGGTGTAGCCGAGGATTGCCCCGAAAGCGGTGACGACCAGTGCTGATATGCCGAGTCCGATCGCGATTTTATGCCGGGATCGCGTGGCCTTGACTCGTACGCGCCGCCTCGTCGAGGGACGCACCTCATCGGTAGATCGGACTGATTCGGAGGTGTGTGATTGATCGTCGGACTTTGGTCCCGACGTATTACCGGTCATGCGTAACGCTCCTGACTTTCGGGTTGGGCAGAGGCTACCGTGAGGCCTTTTCGAGTGGGAGGCGAGTGGTGAAAGGCAGACTGAGACAGTAGGGTTCAGAGTGTTCGTGCGTGGCGTGTGCTCTCGCGATCCCGGGTGATGAGCCGCCATTCTGCAGACACAAATCGAAGGCGACGGAAGAGAGGTGACGGGTATGGATTCGATCCCGTTGTCTCGCGCGCAAGTCGCTCTGTGGCTTGCCCAGCAACTCGAGCCTCAGATTCCGTTCGTGGTTGCGCAGTATGTCGAACTTCGCGGATACGTCGATGTGAGTGCACTCGTCGAGGCGACCGATATCGGTAGCCACGAATTCGATGCGGCGTACACCCGACTCGTACCCACGGATGACGTTCCCCGGCAAGTTGTCGATCACGCCATTGTCGACGGTCTCGATTACCAGGACTTGCGGACCGTCGACGACCCCGTCGGGCAAGCACATCGGTGGATGGTGGAAGCGCATTCGCGCCCGCTCGACGTCATGGCAGACAGGATGATCAGTTCGACGTTGCTTCATCTCGGCGAGGCCCACTACTTCTGGTACACGCACGCCCATCATCTTGTGTTCGACGGTCACGGTGCCATGTCGTTGACGACTCGCATTGCAGAAATCTATTCACATCTGCGCTCGGGTACAGAGATTCCGTATCCGACTCGTCTGAGCGCGCACGAACTTCATCAACTCGACGCCACGTATCGATCATCGACGAGGTTCGAGTCCGATCGGAAGTACTGGTCACAGGTTACGTCGGAGCTTGAAGAATCGGTACGGCTCACAGATCGGCGTGCTTCGACTTCGATGCCGCAGCGGATGTTGACGCGCAGTATGGAACCCGCATTGGTGGAACGCATCACTACCGTTGCGCAACAGTGGAATACCAGCGAAGTCCCGATCATTGCGGGCGCATATGCGGTCTACCTCGCGCGGATGTCCGACACGACCGAGGTGAACTTGAGTCTGCCGGTTTCGGGGCGGACAACGGCTGCAATGCGGCGCTCCGGCGGTACTCTGGCCAACATTGTTCCGCTGTTTGCGAGCGTCAATCCGACGATGACGTCGAAGGAGTTGACGCAGCAACTCGCAGTGCAGATTGTGGGAGCGCTGCGCCATCAACGGTTCCGCTACGAGGACATGGCGGCCGGAAGTCGCGATACCGCCGGACCTTCGGTCAACGTCATGATGTTTCACGACACCATTCGACTCGGCGAGGTTGTCGGCGAGTTTCACGTATTGACCTCGGGGCCTGTCGAGGATCTTTTCTTCAGTATCTATCCGTCGGTCGTCGGCTCGGATCTACGGGTGGGTTTCGAAGCGAACCCGAACGTGTACAGCGAGCACGATCTGGTTGTTCACCACCGTCAGTTCTTGCGCGTACTGCACGAGTTCGTTCACGCGCCCGAGGAGACACCGATCCGCGCACTCGCGGTCCTGTCACCGGCGGAGTCTCGGAATCTGGTGCCCTGTGCGGGAGTGGCCGCGTCCGCACCCCAGACTCTCGGAGACGTGTTCGCGGCCGGGCGCGGGGGCAGTCGCACCGCCGCACTGCGCTTCGCCGGGGTGACACTCACCTATGGAGAGCTGGAAGTTCGTTCGAACTATCTGTGCCGCAGTCTGATCGAGCTCGGTATCGGACCGGGTGATGTCGTGGCGATCTCGGCCGAGAGATCGTTCGACTCCGTGATCGCACTACATGCCGTCGTGCAATGCGGCGCAGCATTCCTGTTCGTGGATCCCGACTACCCGGACGAGCGCATCCGATTCATTCTCGAGGATTCCGTTTCGGCCGCGATGATCGGTTCACAGTTCAGAACGGTGGTAGCGGGGGTTCGATGTGTTGACATCGATACCGCGGGAGCGATTCTGGACTCGAACCAGGGGCACCCGAACGCACGTACTCCGAACATCGACGACGTGGCGTACGTCGTGTACACGTCAGGGTCGACCGGATTTCCGAAAGGCGTGGCAGTCACCCATCGCGGTATGACGTCGCTTCTCCGATCGCACTCGCGGCGTCTCGCCGTCGATGCGTCGGCGAGAGTCGCACATCTCGCGTCCCCTGCCTTCGACGTTGCGGTTCTCGAGATTCTGCTTGCGCACGGCACGGGCGCAACCTGCGTCGTCGTGCCCCGTGATCTGGTCGGTGGTGTGCCGCTGGCCGATTACCTGCGTGACGAGAAAGTGACACATCTTATTGCCACCCCGGCGATTCCGGCGTCGATGGACCCGGCATCGCTTCCCGATCTGCGTATGGTCAATGTCGGAGGCGAGCGCCCGACGCCCGCACTTGTCGAGCGTTGGTCACAGCGCGCCGGAGTGGTGAACTCGTACGGACCCACCGAAGCGAGCGTAGCCGTATTCATGAGTGACCCGATGGTCGACGGCACATCGATCACGATTGGCCGGCCTGTCGACGGTGTGACGGCCGTGGTCCTCGACTCGGGATTGCAGCCGGTGCCTGTCGGGGCGACCGGTGAACTGTATGTCATGGGGCCAGGATTGGCGCGAGGATACCAACGCAGAGAGGCGTTGACCTCGGAGCGCTTCGTCGCGGCGCCGTTCGGGAATGTGGGCGCTCGTATGTATCGAACCGGCGATCTTGTTCGTTGGTCCGATTCGTATCAACTGGAGTTTGTCGGTCGCGTGGACAATCAGGTGAAGATCCGCGGCGTTCGGGTGGAGTTGGGCGAGGTCGAGGCAGCGCTCGAGTCGGTGAGCGGTGTCAGCTCTTCGATCGCACTCGAGTTCAATGGCGGCATTGCCGCCTACGTCGTCTTACCATTGGAAACTGTTGGTGTTTCACTAGTTTCGTCGGAAATCGCGTCGCGGGTCGCCGAGATTCTGCCCCGTGCGCTCACTCCGGCCTCGATCACCGTACTTCCCGAATGGCCGTTGACAGCCAACGGAAAGATTGATCGCCGTGCGCTACCGGCACCGGTCGTCCAGCTTCCCTCGGATCTCCCGGGCTCGGATCAGGTCGAGCGAGTCATTGCGACGGTCATGGGTGATGTGCTCGGTGTCGGAGTATGTGGGTCAGATTCCGACTTCTTTGCGCTAGGTGGCAATTCGTTGGCCGCGGTGCACGTAGTCGGTAGGCTGCGGGAAACGTTGCGCGTCGACATCGGCGTTCGGGATGTGTTCGACGCGCCCACTCCGGCGCTTCTGCGCAAACGCGTCAGAGTGATGCTCGGGACCGCTGCGGAACTCGAACCTACTAGAGTTGCTCGGGAAATTGCGGTGGAACCTGCACTGCCACAGCAGAGAATGTGGCTGATCAACCGGAGAGACCCACAGTCGTCGGCGTACAACATTGCCTTCGAAGTGGCCCTCGGTGGTGCGCTGGACATTGCGCGGTTGGATCGAGCGTTCGCAGAGCTGTCGCGGCGGCACCGGGTGCTCCGTACAATATTTCCGCTCGCTGAGCACGGTGCGCCAATCCAATACTATTCGGACACAGCGTATTTGAAGGAGGTTTCGGCAGACGATTACGGGAAGGCCTCCGCACTGGCGGTGGGTACCGGGTTTGACTTGACGTGCGAAGTGCCACTGCGACTTGTGGTTACCTCGCTGGGAGAAGCCGATCATCGGCTTACCGTTGTAGCTCACCACATCGCGATGGATGGGTTGTCATTCAAGACGATCATTGCCGATCTTGTTCAGTTCTACGAGGACGACACGTCGTCGTCGCGGAGCGATGCAGCCTTGGACTATCGAGACTTCTCCGTCTGGCAGCGGAATGTGCTCGGCGACCCGTCCGATTCACTGTCCCTCGCTTCTCGGCAGTTGCAGTTTTGGACGGAGACGCTGAGTGGGTTGCCCCCGGCCTTGGAACTTCCCACCGACAGAGATCGTTTGTCGGACAAGGGTATCCGGGCTGGTGTGATCGAGTTCGACTTGCCGGCCCCGTTGCACGCTGCATTGGAAGTAGTTGCGCGGAAGAATGATTGCACTCTCTTCATGGCGCTGCATGCAGCCTTGGCGATAATGCTTCACCGAGTCGCCGGGGTGGATGACGTGACGGTCGGTACACCGACGTCGGGGCGTACCCATTCGGCATTCGAGTCCACTGTCGGGATGTTCGTCGGGACGGTGGCGCTGCGTACCTCGGTTGAACCGGACGAGTCGTACTCGGAATTTCTCACCCGTGTTCGAGACGTCGACCTCGCGGCGTTCGCGAATGCCGACGTTCCGTTCGACTGGGTCGTGGATCGACTGAGTTCTGCGGGTAGCGACGTTCGGCAGCCGCTCTTTCGCGTTCTGCTGGCGCTCGATGCTGTCGGTCCCGTCCCGGCGCTGGTGATGGGGTCGATCACTCTGCAGGGCAAGTCGATACCGCCGATTCAAGCTCGATTCGACCTCGAGATCTCGGTTGCCGAACAGCGTTCGGCCGAAGGCACGCCCAGCGGGATTACGGGGACGGTCACCTTTGCATCCGACATTTTTGACGGCGCAACTGTTTCCGTACTGATGGATCGATGGCGGCGGGTCTGTGAAACGGTGGCGAATGACCCCGCGATTTCGGTGCGCGGCGTCGACGTGCTGAGTAATTCCGAACGGCAGGAATTGCTGCCCGGTAATTCCTTACCTGACTGCAGCGCACTGTCTTTGGATCAATTGTTCATGAATCAGGTTGCGCGACGTGGCGAGAAGACGGCGGTGACCTTCGGTGCCGACGCGCTGACCTACGCCGAATTGGAGTGGCGTTCAGCCGAATTGGCGGGCGCGTTGATGGAAGGTGGAGTCCGGCCCGGCTGCAGGGTTGCTGTGGCGATTCCCCGTTCGCTAGACCTCGTCGTGGCATTGATCGCTGTCGTGCGATGCGGCGCCGTGTATGTCCCGATCGACCTCGACTATCCCGAGGCGCGCATTGCGTACCTTCTCCAGGACTCGGTACCGGCCGCCATCGTGTGCGAGGCAGACCAGATGCGCGGATTCCGCAACATGGTCCGGACTGTTGTCGACGTGAAATCTGTGGGAGATCCGGCGCCGGCTCGTACACGGGTCGGTTTTTGTGAACAGCAGGCGTATCTGATCTATACCTCCGGTTCGAGTGGAACGCCCAAGGGTGTGGTCGTTTCTCACGGAAATGTGCTGGCGCTCTTGGCAGCGACGAGTCAAGACTTTGATCTGGGGCCGGCCGATGTGTGGACGATGTTCCACTCGTACGCATTCGACTTCTCGGTGTGGGAACTGTGGGGGCCTCTGACGACCGGCGGGAGTCTGGTCATCGTAGATTCCATGGTGGCCAAGTCTGCCAAAGCTTTTGCCGAACTCTTGGTGCGCGAGCAGGTCTCGGTTCTCAATCAGACCCCGGCTGCGTTCCGGGCGTTGGCTGAAGTCACCACGGACGCCGAACTTTCCGTGCGACTCCTGATCTTGGGAGGCGAACGCGTCGACATTTCGCAGGTGACGCCGTGGCTCGACCAGCATCGGAATATTCGCGCCGTCAACATGTTCGGTATCACCGAGACCACGGTTCACGCTACAGCCTTCGAGATCGAGCACTCGAACAGTCCGGTGCCAGGCGGTCGCGGCTCACCCATCGGCTCCGGGATTCCCGGAATGCGGACGTATCTACTGGACTCGTCGTTGAATCCGGTGCCGCCGGGAACTATCGGTGAGTTGTACCTAGCCGGACCACAGATTGCGTCGGGCTATTTCCAGCGGCCGGCCCTGAGTGCCGTTCGATTCGTTCCCGAGCCGGGATTCGACGGTTCGGTCATGTATCGCAGTGGTGACCTGGCCCGAATGCGACAGGGAAACTTGCTCTACGTCGGCAGAGCGGATGCACAAGTTCAACTGCGGGGGTACCGCATCGAACTGGCCGAGGTCGAAAGTGCACTGCTCACACACCCCGACATCGACCAGGCAGTGGTAGTTCTGCGGGAGTTGGCAAGCGGTCCCGCGCTGGTGGGCTATGTCGCACCGGACAAGAACCTCGACAGCGAACAGTTGATTCGTGACCTTCGAAATCGATTGCCGGGGCATCTGGTTCCGGGGTTTGTCGTGAGCCTGGAGAATTTTCCGGTCACTGTGAACGGGAAGCTGGATCGAGCCGCGCTACCGGATCCGCAACCACTTGTATCCGGGGGGCGTGATGCCCGGAATCCCGTGGAACTTGCCGTAGCCGGAGTGTTTCGTGAACTGTTGAATGCGGAAAAGATCGATTTCACCCGTAGCTTCTTCGATGCGGGCGGAAGCTCCTTGGCGGCAGGTCGGCTGTCTACGCGGCTGAGCGCCGTACTGGACCTCGACGTGGATGTTCGCGACATTTTCGATCATCCGACGGTGGAGGAGTTGTCGGAGTGGATTGGTTCGAGGGCAGGTTCGGGGCGATCACGACCACGGTTGGTTGCGTCCGATGCCGGCACGGATTCCGTGCTTTCACCCGCTCAGCAACGTATGTGGACGCTCAATCAATTGAACTCCGCTGCAGCGAATTACAACATTCCCGTCGTCCTGCGCATTGACGGAGATCTGAACATGGATGCGCTCGAGGCTGCATTCACCGATGTTGTCGAGCGTCATCGCACGCTTCGAACCGTATATCCGATTGTCGACGGCATTGTCCGGCAACAGGTCTTGGCGACCACCGAGGCTGCTCCGCGGTTGGAAGCCGTGGAATTCGGCGACGCTGCGTACGAGAGTCGCGTAGCAGAGTGGGCCGAAGCCGAATTCGACGTGCGGACCGACGCGCCACTGCGAGCCGAGTTGTTGCGGATCGATGCGCAGACTCACATTCTGGTGCTGGTCGTTCACCACATTGCCGCTGACGCCTGGTCGCTGGACACCCTCATTCGAGACACCTCGAGTGCGTACGCGGCGCACATGATCGGGCGCCTACCGATGTGGGCACCAATACCCGTTCACTACACGGATTACGCCCACTGGCAGCAGAATTCCGGATCGACCGAGGTCGACGCGGAGTACTGGGCATCAGCGTTGGCTGGTCTGTCAGAGCAGGTAACGCTTCCGACGGATCGTGGCCGAGCGATGCAGGCATCCGGCCACGGGGCGTCGATTCGTCTCGAGGTTCCGCCGGCGTTGCGCACCCGACTCGGTGACCTCGCAGTTGCACACTCGTCCACCATGTTCATGGTTCTCCACGCCGGGTTGGCCGCACTGCTCGCGCGGTATACCGGGGGCCGGGACATTCCGATCGGAACCGTGGTTGCCGGACGTTCGGATCCGCAGCTGGACAACGTGGTCGGCATGTTCGCGAGTACTGTCGTCCTGCGAACAACGGTGGAACCCGCGCAGTCGTTCTCCCACTTCCTTCGCGACATCCGGGAACAGGACCTGGCCGCCTACGCTCACGCCGAGTTCCCCTTCGAAGCTGTTGTGGACCTGATCAAGCCGACTCGGTCGACGTCGTATCATCCGTTGTTCCAAGTGGCGCTGTCCTTTCAGGAGTCGCAGCGCAGTGAATTGTCCTGGCCAGGTCTGTCCCTGACGCATCTGGACGCCGGCTTCGTGCGTTCGAACTTCGACCTCCAGCTCACGGTGACCGACGGTGAACGGACGGCACTCGACTTTGTCTACAACACAGATCTGTACGACGCCTCGACGATCGCACGATTTGCCGAACGCTATCTCTCTCTCTTGGATCAGGTCTCGATCGATTCGCACATCCGTGTCGGTCGGATCGACCTTCTGGAGGCGTCCGAGCGTGCTGCAACAGCCCCGGCGCGTGGTGCCGTATCGGCGGAAGGTATCTCGCTCGCCCAGATGCTGACCAGGGGCTGCAGTATTGCCCCCGAGGGTGTTGCCGTCCGGTTCGGCTCGGAGCAGTTGACGTACCGCGAACTCGATGTTCGCTCCGATACGGTCGCATCGGCGCTCAGAGCTCGCGGGGCCGGGCCGGAACAACTGATTGCCTGGGCATCCGACCGCACTGTCGAATCCATTGTCGATTTGTGGGCCATCGCGAAAACCGGTGCAGCACCGGTACTGGTCGATCCCGACCAGCCTGCCGCTCGCACTGCAACTGTCCTGGAAGACCTCAGAGGAACCGGACGGGGGTCGAGCACGCTCGAGCTTGCTTCGGCTGCCTACGTGGTCTTCACCTCCGGGACGTCGGGAACACCGAAAGCTGTTGTGGTCACCCATGCCGGTCTTGGTTCCCTCGATTCGGATCTGTTCTCACGGTTCGGGGCGCGTGTGGGCTCGCGAGTACTGCATCGAGGTGCTGCGGGATTCGACATGACGCTGCTCGAAGTGTTGTCGGCGGGGGCGGCGGGGGCGACGCTCGTTATCGCCCCCGTATCGGAGTCTGTGGGCAGTTCACTAGCGGAACTTATTCGGCGAGAAGGCATTACCCATATCTGTGCAACTCCGACGGTCATGGCTACGGTACCGGCGGACGACGTACCGAGCCTTCGGGCGCTGTTGTTCGGCGGTGAAGCGCTCGGCGGCGATCTGGTTGATCGTTGGACGGGTGGTGGAAGGCATGTTGTCAATGCCTACGGACCAGCCGAGGCGACGATGTATGCCATTTCGACCGGGCGACTTGACGGTAACCTGTCCGAAGTGCCGATCGGACAACCGATTGTGGGCGTCGACGCGTTGGTTCTCGACGAATTTCTCGAGCCGGTAGCGACTGGAGTGATCGGGGAGTTGTACCTGTGCGGTAAGTCGCTTGCACGGGGGTATGCCGGGCGTCCAGCGCTCACAGCGGAGAGATTTGTCGCGAGCGCCGGTGGACGCAGAATGTATCGGACCGGTGACTTGGCGGAGTGGAAGGTGTGCGCCGGCGCCTACACCCTTCACTATCGCGGTCGTAGTGACGCGCAGCTCAAGGTCAACGGGGTTCGGATCGAGCCGGGTGAGATCAATTCCGCGATAAGGCGTTTAGCGGACGCCGAATTCTGTGCGACTGTCTTTCGCAGCGGTAGATCCGGATCCGGTGCGCTGGTCAGCTACGTTCGCCCGCGGCTGGGGACGGTGCTCGACACTGACTGTGTTCGTCGTAGTCTGGTCGAGGTTCTCCCGTCGTACATGGTTCCGTCGGCGGTGATCGCAGTGGAACACGAGCTGCCGATGCGAAACGGAAAGCTCGACGTCGATGCCCTGCCTCTACCCGTCTCGGCGGCGGACGAATTGCCGCGTACCGCAACCGAGCGGGTACTGGCGGGGGCATACGCCAGCGTGCTCGGTACTGATGAAATTTATCGGGGTACAAGCTTTTTCGAACTCGGTGGAAACTCGTTGTCGGCCACGATGGTCACGTCGAGGGCGTCTGCGGAGTTGGAGCGCGACGTTCCCCTGAGGCTGCTGTTCTTGTATCCCCGGGTAGAAGAGCTGGCAGCGGTGCTTGACGAGACTGATGGACCCGGTGCTGTTCGGTCCGCTACCGCGGCGGTGCTCGGCCCGCGTCCCGACATCGTCCCCCTCTCTCGCAATCAGCACCGTCTGTGGGCCCTCAACCGGCGCGATATGTCGAGCAGCGCGTACAACATCCCCGTGGCGATCGAAATTCGAGGGAAACTCGAGGTGTCTGCCCTTGCGTCCGCGGCGCTGGATCTGATGGACCGGTACGAAGTGCTTCGTACCCGGTACCCCGGTAATCCTCCGGTGCAGGAGGTACTTCCGGCGCCCGGCCACGTCCTCGAGAAGTGCCGCATCAGCGAGGCTTCGCTGGCAGCGTCTCTGTTGGCATTCGCCTGCGAAGGTTTCGACCTTGCACTCGAACTGCCGATTCGGTGGAGACTCTTCGAATTGTCTGCCACACATCACGTGCTTGCTGTGAGCGTGCACCACATTTCTGCTGACGGGCAATCATTGACTCCCGTTGTCACTGATCTGCTCACGGCCTACCGTGCTCGCTGCGCCGGACAGGCTCCCCGATGGCTGTCGACGCCCGTTCAGTATGCGGACTATGCAGTACTGGAACAGAATTCAGGCGCACCGACTGACAGTGTGGCCACAGACTATTGGCGAACTGCACTGTCGGACGTAACGTCCGTGACGCCACTTGTCTCTGATCACGGACCAGTTCAGGTTCCGTCGACGGCCGGTCGAGTGAAATTCTCGATCGAACCCCGGATCGTGTCCGCGCTGAATGAATTGGCTGCTGAACTGCAGGTGACGCTGTTCATGGTTCTGCATGCCGCGCTGTCGGTGGCGCTGTCGAGGCTGAGCGGCAGCGAGGACGTTGTGATTGCCACAGCCGTCGACGGCCGACGGCACCCGGTTTCCGATGGTGCGGTCGGGATGTTCGTCAATACCGTTCTGCTGCGGGTACAGGTTCGGTCCGGTGAAACGGTCGGCGAACTGATCCGTCGTGTGCGTGATGCCGATGTCGCGGCGTTCCAATACAGCGATGTCGCGTCCGAACTGCTCGTAGAACTGCTCGGTGGATCGACGCCTCAGGTCGCACTGGCCTTCCAGAACTTCGCAGTACCTTCGCTCGATTTCGATGGATTGGTGGTAACGACGGCCGAAATCGATACTCGTGAAGCAAAGTTCCCGCTGCAGGTGGCGTTCGCGCCGGCTACCGACGGCGCTCTCGACGGCACCGTCACGTACGCGGTCGGAACTTTCGACGAAGATACCGCTCGCTCGGTGGCAACACTGCTGGACAGCATCCTTGGGGTGGGTTTCCGGAATCCCGCTGGAGCAGTGGGGGACATCGCAATCGAACGGTCGCCGGCTTGGGTAGCTGCGCCCGTTGATACTTCGCGCACGCTAGCCGAGATATTCACTAGCACGGCAATTCTCCACCCTGACAGGGTCGCGCTCGTTGATGGCAAGCGTTCGCTGACGTATGCAGAACTGGACGCACACTCGGATGCTCACTCGCGTGAACTGGTCGCAGCCGGAGCCGGACCCGGTGCGGTCCTCGAACTGCCGGCCGTACGGGGGATCGACTACGTAATCGAATTGTGGGCAATTACCAAGGCAGGTGCAGCTTTTGCGCCCATCGACCCGGCATTTCCCGAAAGTCGTCTACGGGAGATGCGGTCTGTACTACACGCGCACAGTCCGATAGCCGGATCCCGGATTGCCGACGCGGTCGCCTACGTCATTCACACGTCCGGATCCACCGGTACACCCAAGGGGGTGGCCGTCACACATCGTGGGCTCGGCCCGTTGACCGACGAAGCTGTGCGGAGATACCGAGTATCCTCGAATTCTGTTGTACTGCAAAGCTATAATCCGAGCTTTGATGCGGCGCTCCTCGAGATGTTGCTTGCATTCGGATCGGGAGCCACGTTGGCGGTCGCTCCCTCCGACGTGTACGGAGGCGTTGATCTGGAGCACTTCATCGCGGAACAACGTGTGACGCACCTCTTGTCGACGCCGGCGGTACTCGAGACGATGGACCCGGACCGACTACCGATGGTCGAGGTAGTCGGAGTGGGCGGTGACGTTCTGGCGCCCGAGACGGCCCGCAAGTGGAGCGATCGCGCCACCTTGCTCAATGCCTACGGACCCACCGAGGCCAGCGTCGTCGCCACTCTCGGCGACGTGCGGGAAGTAGTGACGATCGGGGAACCCATTGTCGGTGTCGGCGTCGACGTGCTGGATACGTGGATGCGAAACGTCCCGTGCGCCGGGACGGGCGAGTTGTACATCAGCGGTCCAGGGTTGGCGATCGGGTATGTCGGCGATCCCGCGGCGACAGCCGGTGCCTTTGTTGCGGCACCCGGCGGTACCAGACGCTACCGAACTGGAGATCTTGTGCACCGCCGCGCAGACGGCGCGCTGGGATTTGTCGGACGTACCGATCGCCAGGTGAAGGTCCGGGGCATACGCGTCGAATTGGCCGAGATCGAGTCGGTCCTGCGTCGGTGTGACGGCGTTCGAGCTGCGGTAGTGGTGACGCTCGGGGACAGCTTGGCTGCCTGTGTTGTGGCCAGCGACGAGGGCGACGAGAAGCTTCGCTCCGAGTTGGCGAAATCCTTGCCGCGATACCTGGTACCCAGTCGGATCGCGATCGTCGACGCACTTCCGGTGACGGGAAACGGCAAGGTGGATACCGATGCCGTGTACGAATACTTCCGCGAAACGGCCGATGGTGATACCGCGCTCAACGCCTCGGAAGAGTTGGTCGCAGCTGTGATGGCCGAGCATGCAACGGGCAGTTTCGGTGCACGGCACAACTTCTTCCATTCCGGCGGAGATTCGTTGGCAGCAACCTCGGTAGCCGCAAGACTGTCGTCGATCTTCGGAACTGACGTGCCGGTACGTGCGGTCTTCGACCATCCGACGCCTCGCGAGTTGTCCGGTTGGTTGGAAGCCGGTAACGGCGCACTGGCTCGCCCGGAACTGGTACCGCGCAAAGCCGGGTCGAGGGTGCCGTTGGCGCCCGCTCAACAACGGATGTGGCTGTCGCACCAACTCAATCGGGAATCGGCTGCACACAACCTCGTATTTGCGACGCGACTGGGCGATGACGTAGACCTGACGTTCTTGACCGCGGCAATCGAAGACGTGTTTGTCCGACACGCTGCACTTCGTACGATGTTTCCGTCCGACGAGTACGGTCCTTTTCAGCGCGAGATCCGCTCTGTATCAGTTGATCTTGACACCGTTGAGGTAGTAGACGTAGATCAGGCGATCGCAGATTATGCAGCCACGCCATTTCGGTTGGAGACTGAGGTACCGGTCAGAGTCCAACTTGTGGGCGACGGCTCCGGCGCGAGGACACTGGTGGCGGTTGCTCACCACATCGCGCTGGACGGAAGCTCGGTGGACACTCTCGTCGAAGATCTGGCTACTGCCTATGCGGCGCGGAGCAAAGGGCGCCAACCACAGTGGAGACCCGCTCCAGTCGATTACGCCGATTACAGTTGCTGGATCCAGTCGATTCTCGGCATCGTCGATGATCCGTCGAGCCTGGCGCATCGCCAGTTGAATTACTGGGAAGGGGCTTTGGGCGGAGTGGGCGAGGTTCTGGCTCTGCCCACCGACAAGGCTCGACGGGGAGTCGCGTCCGGCCGAGGCAGCGTGATTTCGGCTTCGGTGAGTAAAGAACTGTACGCGCGATTGGCGGATCTGGCGCGGTCCCGAGGCGTGACGCTATTCATGCTGGTGCACAGCGCAATTGCGGTGTTGGCAGCCCGGGGATGTGCCACCGAGGATGTCGTGATCGGTGCTGCCGTCAGTGTGCGCAACGATCCGGCCCTGCGCGAAACCGTCGGGATGATGGTGGGCACCGTTGCACTGCGCACGGCCGTCAAACCAGGAGACTCGTTCACCGCAGTACTCGACGAGGTTCGTCGGGTCGATCTCGGTGCCCTGGCTAATGCAGACGTGTCCTTCGATCAAGTGGTAGCGCGAGTTTCGCCACCACGACGAGACAACGTGCATCCGCTGTTCACCACGATGCTGGCGTACCGGCGTGGTTCGGCGACGACGATTCCAGGCTTCGCGGCAGCTGAGTTCGAGGGCGCCGGCACGGGACTGAAAAGCGTTGCGGCTGAGTATGACCTGACTTGGGATTTCTCCGACACCGGTGAGTCGATGGCGCTGCGCCTGATCTTCGCCACGGACATCTTCGAAGCAGCGACTGCGGAAGCGTTGGTACGTAGACTATTTCGTTTGCTCGACGCTGTTGTTGTCGAACCCTACAGTCTGGTGGGCGATATCGATCTTCTGGAGTCCGACGAGCGTAGAGATTTGGTTCGGTGCAATCCAAACCTGACCGAGCCCAAGACTTTCGGGCAGATTCTCGAGGCAGCGGCGGCAAGAGTTCCCGAAGCCTGCGCAGTGGAAATCGGCGACGAACTCTGGACTTATCGCGATCTTTTCGAAGCCTCTACACGGCTGGCTGATCATTTGGTGACGCGCGGAATCGGTCCGGATGATGTTGTCGCAGTTGCGACAGCGCGTAGCTACTACTGGATCGTTGCAGTATGGGCGGTTGCGCGGGCGGGCGCCGCCTGGGTTCCGCTTGATCCGGATCAACCGTCGGCGCGACTCGACTGGATACTTGAGGACAGCGGCGCAGTACTCGGTCTCTCTCTGAGCGACACCATTGAGGATCTGCCGCCACGGGTGGAGTGGATTGCCGTCGACGCAGACCTTGCGGCGGTCACCGAGTTGACCGGTGTCAGAACACCTCGAGTCGATAATTTGGCGTATGTCATCTATACGTCGGGATCCACCGGAATTCCCAAAGGCGTTGCCGTTTCGCATCGTGGTCTGATGAATGTGTATTCGTCCCACGCCGAACTGTCAGCCGCGCCGGCGCGAGTTCTACAGTCGGCTTCCCCGACCTTCGACGCATCCGTTATCGAAATCCTCATTGCAGCAGCGGGATTTGGAACTCTCGTGCTCAGACCCGAATTTGTCTTTGCCGGCAGTGAACTCACCGACTTCATCCGGCGCACCGGCGTCACTCACATCACGCTCACCCCGACGGTGCTTGCGACGATGGACCCCACTGCACTACCTCCCGTCTCAGTGGAGTCGATGGGTGAGTCGCTACCCGGTGAACTAGCCGCGGCTTGGTCCAGGCATCACCGGATCTTCAACGGCTACGGACCGACTGAAACCACTGTTGCTGCAACGGTGTCGAAGCTGATCACGGGCTCCGAACGCCCAATCGGAGCAGCGTCAATCGGCACCGAAGTTCTCGGGACGACGGCGCGCGTACTCGACAATCGTCTGCACCCCGTGCCGGCGGGAGTTACCGGTGAGTTGTATCTGGCCGGTGAAAACCTCGCTCGTGGATACGTGGGCCGCGCGGGTCTCACCGCGGAGCGATTTGTGGCCGATCCATTCGGTTGCGGAACCCGGATTTACCGCACCGGCGATGTCGCACGAAGGGCACGGGGCAACGGCGACTTGGATTTCCTCGGACGAATCGACCGCCAAGTGCAGGTGCAGGGGATCCGGGTCGAGCCCGCGGAAGTGGATGCTGTACTCGGAATGCACCGCGCAGTATCGTCTTCGGTCACTGTCGGTTCGACTGACGACCTCGGTAGGACTGACCTACATTCGTACATCTCGTTGATACCGGGGAATGACGATGTCAGCAGTGGAAGTCTCTTGACATTCGTGCGTGGCCGGTTACCACGGCATCTGGTACCGGCTTCTGTCACGATCATGGCGGGCATGCCGTTGCTGGCTTCCGGCAAGATCGATGTGTCGGAGCTTCCGGAGCCTCAGCGCGGATGCAGCGGTGGTGGCGAGCTACCAGCGTCGGACCTCGAGCGGGAAGTCGCCGAGGCATTCGCGGCGACGACGGGCACAGAGAGCGTGTTCCGTGCTGATAGCTTCTTCGCGCTCGGCGGGACTTCGCTGGGCGCCGTCGAGGTCGCCGGACAACTTCGTGAACTGACCGGGCGCGAGATTGCAGTTCAGTGGTTGTTCAGCGATCCGACGGTAGCTGCGTTGGCTGCTCGTATCGAATCCGGAAGCAGAACCGATCCACTCGATACGATCATCCTGCTTGGTGGAGATCCGGATGATCGCCGTGAACCCTTGTTCTGTATTCATCCTGTCAGCGGGATTTCGTGGTGCTACGCCGGTCTCGCATCGCAACTCGGCGGACGGCGTGTGTATGGGGTGCAAGCTACTGGTGTGGGTGAATTGCCCGGCACGGTAACGGCATTGGCGCAGAGATATGTCGACGCAGTTCGCGCGGCGCAGCCGACGGGGAACTACCACTTGCTGGGCTGGTCTGCAGG
Source organism: Rhodococcus sp. OK302 (assembly GCF_002245895.1). Taxonomy (NCBI): domain Bacteria; kingdom Bacillati; phylum Actinomycetota; class Actinomycetes; order Mycobacteriales; family Nocardiaceae; genus Rhodococcus; species Rhodococcus sp. OK302. The sequence continues at coordinate 5,932,235 of NZ_NPJZ01000001.1, read as the reverse complement.
CGGGACGATCGCACTCGAGATGGCGGTGCAGTTGGAGTGCTCAGGCGCTGGTGTCGACTCGTTGGTCTTACTCGACACTCTGCTTCCCGAGATGCTCCCGGCATCGCAGAAGGCGCCGACACCGTCCGAACTGTATTCGCAGATCGGACTGGGATGCCCTGACAGCGGTTCGAAAGCACTGACTTTCGTAGAAGTTGCCGACGAGATCCGGAATCGAACGAGACTCGACTTCGTCACTCCTGCCGTGCTCGAGTCTGCCGCGTCGAGGGTAGAGAAGCTCGCTCGTATCGTCAAAGATCACGAGAGCGTGCCCTACTGCGGACGGGCGGATATTTTTGTCGCACAAAGGGATTTATGTCGCCATCCGAAACTGATCGATCGCTGGTCCGAGTACGTGAGGGCAGTTCGCCCGCACTTCGTGGACTGCGTGCATTCCGATATGACCACAGCCGGCCCACTGTCGGCTGTCGCACATGTACTACTGGAGCGGGAGGGTATCGATTTCGTCGTGGGGAACTAAAGCGTCAAGAAGTGAAAACGACTCGCTGCGGATGACTGGTGATAACTACTCGGATGCGTTGAGATGTGTTCGAGCCGAAGGAGATTCGAAGATGGAAGTACAGGAATACCTGAAGATTCTGCAGGCGCGGTGGAGGATCATCGCTGTCGTCACCGTAGTTGCAGCGCTGGGCGCTCTTGGTGCGTCGTTGATCTCGACGCCCGTCTATCAATCGTCGACACGACTGTTCGTCTCCACGTCGGTGGGAACGTCGGTGGACGAGGCATTCAGGGGAAATCAATTGTCACAGCAGTTGGTGACGTCGTACACCAAGCTGTTGACCGGTGAAACTCTCGCTCAGCGAACAGTTGATGTTCTCGGTCCGGACAAGGTCGGTGGGATGTCCGGGAAAGAACTCGCAACGAAGGTGAGCGCTACGTCTGCACCCGATACCGTGCTGATCGATGTGAATGTGCAGGACACGTCGCCGGAGCAGGCTCGGGATATCGCCAATGCATTGTCGGATGAATTTGTTGTGATGGCAAAGGAACTCGGTACTCCGGACAACGGTGGGACGCCGCCGGCGCGCGTAGTGGTAGAACAGCGGGCGCAAGCACCCAGTGAACCGGTGTCGCCCAAGACGGAGCGCAACGTGGCACTCGGTATCGCTGTCGGCCTCCTTCTGGGTATTGCGTTGGCTGTCCTCCGAGATCGCCTGGACAACACGGTGAAGGACAGACGGGCAGTAGAAGAGATCGCCGGTTCCGCGATGGTAGGCACGATCCCGTTCGACAAGGATCGGCAGGTCAGTCAAGCGATCGACTTCAACGTCGGAAATTCGACGAGCGCCGAGGCGTACCGCGAACTGCGTACCAATCTGCAATTTCTTGCGGTTGACAACCCTCCACGGGTGATCGTGGTGACGAGTTCATTACCAGCAGAAGGTAAGACGACGACTGCGCTCAACATCGCGTTGGTACTTACTGAAGGTGGAAAGAACGTTTGCCTCGTCGAAGGTGACCTTCGGAAGCCTCGCATTTCGAAGTATCTCGGGATCATCGGGAGTGTGGGGATGAGTTCGGTCCTGTCCGGACAGGCCGAATTGGACGACGTGCTCCAGCAGGACGGCGCTACTGGCTTGACAGTGCTCGCATCAGGTCCGATTCCGCCCAATCCCAGCGAACTGTTGGGAACTGATACTGCACGAACAATTTTGACAGAGCTGAGGTCTCGTTTCGACTACGTCATCATCGACGCGTCGCCACTCTTGCCGGTTACCGATGCGGCTGTGCTGTCGGCGATGTCGGACGGTGCATTGCTGATTGCACGCCACGGGGAGACCAAGCGTGATCAGTTCTCGCGGGCAGTCGGCAACCTGCGCAGTGTCGGTGCTGTCATTCTCGGTACCGTGATCACGATGACGCCGGAACGAGGCCGTGGAGTCTACGAGTACAAGTACTACTACGACTCGGATCCGGTGGTGAACAAGGACTCTGCGGACATCCAGGCACCTGCTACGCCTAGGTCTGATGTGGCGTTGGCGTCAAATACGCACTGAGTGAAAAGATTCGGAGAGAGCGTGGGACTTTGGTCCGGGATCGTCCTCGACTTGTCGAAGTTGCGTGACGTGAGCCATACACAGTTGTTACCATTTTCGCAGTGGCAGTGAGCCATTCAGATCCCACAACTTTCGGAGGAATAGAATGCTAGGTTCTCTCATGGGCATCAGTGAAGCAGTAGGCGCTCCTTCGGTTGACCAGTTGTTCGAATTCGCACGTGTTCTCGTCACAGCACTGTTCGCGTTGAGCTGATCCGTCTTCGTTCACGCTCCACATACAGCGTCGTCTGCGAAACAGCCCCCGCACTCCCTCCCCTGGAGTGAGGGGGCTGTTGTGTGCTTCAGCGTGTAGTCATTCGGAGTATCAATGGCTTGAGGAGCGTTGCAATCTCGTTTCCCACCGCGTGAAAAGTGTTCGAGTCCTTACCTATCGGATCGACGACGTCTTCGATGTCAGTGGTTCGGTGGAGCGGACGGGCCGCAGCGAGATCCGAAACACCCCTCGCATCCGCAGCCCTGGCCAAGCGGGCTGCCTCGCGCAGGGTGAAGGTCCGTTTGAACTGTGCCGGAGCCAGCGTCAGGACCTGGTCACGGTGGCGCTCGGTCATCGTCAGGATCAAATCTGCTTCGGCTGCAATCGACTTCGTGAACAATCGTGCGCGGAACTCGGTCGGATCGCCGCCCAGCCCCTCGAGAACGTCGGCGGCCGTGGGCTCGATCGGGTGCCCGACAACGGCTCTGGTTCCGGCGCTCGATGCGCGAAAATCGGGGATGAGCGCTTCGCCGGCAAACGCAAGCGCCAGCCGTTCGGCGGTAGGGGAGCGGCAGATGTTTCCGGTACATACGAATAGGACGTGCATGGAGTCATCATAGGCGGCACGGTCTCGACTCGAACTGTTCGCCAGTTACCCACTCGGGGTTTCTGTTTCGTCTGCGCACGAGATGTAACAAGTGTTCATGCGACTAACCGTGTTCGGAACCGGGTATCTGGGTGTGACCCATTCTGTGTGTCTGGCGGAGCTGGGACACGAAGTCCTGGGGATCGACATCGACGCCGCGAAGATCGAGATGTTGAGGGAAGGTCGGGTTCCGTTCTATGAGCCTGGGCTGGAGCAACTCTTGCTTCAGAATCTCGAATCGGGACGACTGCGTTTCAGTACGTCGTACGCAGATGCTGCGGAATTCGCCGACCTTCATTTCTTGTGTGTGGGCACTCCACAGAAGCGGGGCGAGAATGCGGCGGATCTGAGCCATGTCGACGCTGTCATCGACACCTTGGCGCCGTTGTTGACGAGGCCGACGGTGATCGTCGGAAAATCGACCGTCCCGGTGGGTACGGCAGCACGGTTGGCATCCCGAGTTCGTGGCGCTGCTCCGGCGGGTGAAGGCGTCGAAGTTGCGTGGAATCCGGAATTCCTGCGTGAAGGATTTGCTGTAGCCGACACCTTGCGTCCGGATCGGCTGGTGTTCGGAATCGAGCGTGATCGGCCGGGGACCGCGGAAGGGGCGCTACGGGATGTCTATGAGTCGCTCCTGGCCAACGGTGTCGCGCTTGTTGTCACCGATCTGGCGACGTCGGAACTGGTCAAGAGCTCTGCCAACGCCTTTCTGGCTACCAAGATTTCCTTCATCAATGCGATCGCAGAAATTTGTGAGGCCACCGGAGCCGATGTGACCGTGCTTGCCGACGCGCTCGGCTACGACGCGCGTATCGGTCGCAGCTTCCTCAATGCAGGGTTGGGGTTCGGGGGAGGTTGCCTGCCGAAGGACATCCGTGCGTTCGCGGCCCGGGCCGGGGAGTTGGGTGTGGATCAGGCGCTGTCATTTCTCCGGGAGGTCGACAGCATCAATATGCGAAGGCGCACAAAAGTCGTTGAACTTGTTGCCGAGGCTTGTGGTGGAAGTTTGCTGGGAATGAACGTGGCCGTACTGGGGGCCGCATTCAAGCCGGAATCGGACGATGTTCGTGATTCGCCCGCGCTGAATGTCGCGGGCATGATGCAACTTCATGGTGCTGCAGTGTCGGTCTACGACCCGAAGGCGATGGCGAATTCGCGCAATCTCTTTCCTACCCTCGATTACGCAACTTCGACGTCGGGAGCCTGTAATAACGCTGATGTCGTGCTTGTTGCAACAGAATGGGCCGAGTTTGTCGCTCTGGATCCCGGTGAACTCGATTCGGCAGTTCGGACTCGGGTGATCGTCGACGGGCGAAATTGTCTCGATCCCTCGGTCTGGCGGTCGGCGGGATGGATCTATCGCGGACTAGGTCGATGATAGCTAAGCTGACATTAGCTGATAGATTGCCGAGAAGTTGGTTCGGCGCGACTCGACACATTTCCTCGATGCAATCGAATGGGTAGACTTCGCGCCGGGGAGTGACGGATCTGATCATGGATTTGTCTGCGGTCGACGAAGGTGGCTCATGAACTTGGTGCTGGGTGTAACAGTGGGGGCGAGTGCTGTCCGCTTGGCGCGCCCGGGTACGCCCGACAACGGTGGTCCGGTGTTCCGCTCGAGAGCGATCGAGCGCGGACGCGAGATACCTGAAGACATAGCGGCCGACTCGATTCGTGTGGCTCTCGCGGAGTTTACCGGGCAGGACAACGTCGTCGCAGTCGTCTACCGCGATCAGAATCAGGCCGGTGCATTGACCAATGCGCTCGATCGCGGTCTGATCGACCACTACCAACTTGTTCCCGAATCGACCGCGATACTGCGAATGCTCGAGGAACCGGGAACACTCGGGACGCAGAACACCCTGGTCATCGTCGACCTGGGTAGCACCGGATCAACTGTGGACGTGATTGATCGGGCGAGCGGTTCGACAGTGGTCACGGCGCGATCGAGCCAGGTCGCCGGAGATCGTTTCGACGCGCTCGTCTACCGCGATCAGACCGAACGACGTCGGATCGTGCCCCCGACAGATCCGGAGAGCATCGCTGAACTTCAGTCCCGGTGCAGGCTCGCCAAGGAACAGCTTTCGACACGCAGCGCAGTCTGCCTTCCGGGACCGGGCGGATTGCTTCTGCTCTCCCGTGAAGTATTCGATTCCTTGGTCGCGCCCTTCGTCGAGGCACTGGCCCGTGAGGTCCGGGAGGTTGTCGCGACTTCCGGCAGGCACCCGGACGCAGTTGTACTGATCGGCGGCGGTGCAAGAATTCCTATCATCCGCACGGTTCTGGAAATGTGGCTCGAAGTCCCGGTTATCGCGCCGGAACAACCCGACCTGTTGGCCGCCCAAGGTGCAGCCTTGCTCGCCGAGGGGCCTACGGACCGGACAGTTGCCGTGGCACCGGTTGCGCAGACTGTTTCGGCGTCGGCCGTCGCACCGATCTTTGCTCCCTATCCGATACACACGCCGGCGGCTGTGCCCGAACCCGTTGAAGCATTCGCCCACGGTGGACTGGCGAGGACCAGTCGCGTGAACACGCACCATCGACGGCCGAGTGTCGAGCCGACGGTTCCTTCGGTGCCCGATGCGCCCGCTGTTGTCGAAGTAGCCTCCGAAACCGAATCTGCGGTTGTGGCCGTCGCACCTCTCCGCGGAGCCGTCGACGAACACGCCGGACAGGCTCCCGTCGAAGTCGAATCGGTCATGGTCGACGCCCCCGCTTACTCGGCTATGCCTCCGGACGCGATGCCTCCCGAGTCCATAGCTGCGGATGCCAGCGGTGGACAACCGTCGTGGGTGGCGTCAACCATCCGTGAGGAAACAACGACCGAAGATTCCAGAAAACCTTTCCGGTTTGCCGGGCTGGGTGCCGGCGTGGTGGCTGCAATTGTCATTGTCGGACTGGGAATGGGATATGGCGGAAAGGTCTTCGGAGATTCGGGTGAAGCCAATCCCGTCGTGACCGAGGTGACCACCACCGTCGCGCCGTCGACCACTGTGCCCCCGCCGACCACAACGACACCACCGCCGTCGACTACGACGGTGGAACCGCCGCCGGTCGTGGAGCAGCAGCCCGAGGCTGAGGCCCCGTACGTAGCGCCGTACGTTCCGCCGCCACCGCCTCCGCCGGCGGTGTACATCCCCGGGTTGCCGCCGATCTTGCTGCCCGTGTTGCCCCGCATCCCAGGTTTCTGAGCCGTTCAGCGTTTGGAATGCCGGCCCCCGGTGGCGGTGGATGCCGTCGACGCTCCCGGTGGCCGGGCCAGAAGGACGGCAATGGCGGTTGTGAGGGGCACTGACAACGCAAGAGCGATACCGCCGACGGCTGATCGCACGATTTCGATGGCCACGGCGTCGCCGACCAGTACGTCGCCGAGCGGTCGTCCGCTGACGCTGAAGAGCAGAAGTAGCGGTAAGGCGCCGCCGGCATATGCCAGTACCAGGGTGTAGACGGTGCTGGCGATGTGATCGCGACCGACGCGCATCGAACTAGCGAAGATCTGGCGCCGGGTGGCAATTTTGTCGAGTTCCGCCAGTTCGAACGCCGACGACGCCTGAGTGATCGTGACGTCGTTGAGCACACCGAGCGAGCCGATGATGAATCCGGCGAGAAGTAGCCCGGTGATGTCGACGTGCTGAATGTAGGTCTGCACGTTGGTGTTCTGCTCTTCGGAGAGCCCGGTGAGGTGTGTCAGTTGAATTGCCAGATACGACAGCAGTGCGGCCAGGACCATTGCGGCGAGCGTTCCGAGGAGCGCGGAACTTGTCCGCAGCGAGACTCCGTGCGCCAGGTACAGGACGGCATACAAGATGACTGCGCCGGAGACCAGCGCAAGCGGTATCGCAGGTTTTCCGTCCAGCAGTGCGGGCAGAAGGAACCCGACTACAACACCGAAGGCAACCACCAATCCGAGCAGAGCCCGCAATCCTCGCCACCGGGCTACAGCGATGACTACCACTGCGAACATCGTGACGATCAGCGCCAGCGGCAACCCTCGGGAGTAGTCCTCGAATGAATATTGGGTCGCACCAGTCGGATCGGTCTGACGGACCAGTCGTATGTGATCGCCGACGCGTAGATCGGGCTGGCCCGGGCCGGGAATGATCTCCAGGAGAGTCTGGGTCCCGGAATTCGGCCCCGATTCGATATCGACAATGCTGCGCTGGCATTGATAACTCGTGTTGGCCGGAGGCGCGGGCTCGCCGACGAATGGTCTTCCCGCCGAGAGGCTTCCGCAGGCGCCGATGTTCTGGTTTGTCACGGTACCGGCTTCTGTCACCACGGATCCGCCGTCGGCATTCTGGAACGGCATGGGGATTGCAGTGGTGGATTTGTCAGGCCACAGTGCAATCAGACCGATGACCACCGCCAGTCCGACGACGGCGAGAATTCCTATGACAATCCGGGATGCAGCGGCTCCGATGCGAAGCGGACCGTCGTGATTGTGGCCGTGACCGTGGCTCATCGGAAACTGTGTGTCGGACTGTGGATTTGCACCGCTGCCATGCTAGCGGTTGTCGCGGTGAATCGGCCTCTTGAAGCAGTGATGTCGAGCGATGATGCGGAAGCGGATGGTCAGCTTCGCGAAAGTTTTCGAGCTGGGTGGCGGGGAACAGGGGGGTTGTCCCCGCCACCAACCTGGTATCCACAGGGGGGGGAGGGATACCAGGTGCTCGCGGCACCGAAGTGCTTTAACCAATGTACCCAATTCCAAACCGATGTGGTGCATTGTCCAACTACCAATTTGGCAACGATCACGCAGACCGATTGGCCCTTTTTGTCATCGTGGCAGGTCACTAATTAGTTAAATGCTCAACCAAACCAAGCGGTTTGCGAAATGTGTGACGAAGGTCGCACAAATGCCCCGCAACTTTACGTTTGCGGGGCATCTGTATATCAAGAAATTTATCCGATTTTCACTGCTTGTAGCTGGTGAGGAAGTTGCCGAACCGTTCGATGGCCACCGCGAGGTCTCGAGCCCACGGCAAAGTCACGATGCGTAGATGATCATGATTGGGCCAATTGAAACCGGTTCCCTGGACCATGAGTATCTTTTCCTGAAGAAGAAGATCCTGAACCAACTTCTCGTCGTTGTGAATTTCGTGCACATTCGGATCCAGGCGAGGGAACGCGTACAGCGCACCGCGCGGCTTCACACAGGAGACGCCCGGAATCATATTCAGACGTTCCCAGGCGACATCGCGCTGTTCGAGTAGGCGCCCTCCCGGGAGAATCAGATCCTCGATGCTCTGATGGCCACCCAGCGCGACCTGGATGGCGTGCTGCCCCGGAACATTCGGGCACAAGCGCGTCGACGCCAGGAGGTCGAGACCCTCCAGGAAGCCTGCCGCGTGGTCCTTGGGGCCGGTGATGGCAACCCAGCCCGAACGGTAGCCGGCGACGCGGTACGCCTTCGAGAGGCCGTTGAACGTCAAGCACAACAGATCGGGAGCCAGCGTAGCGAGCGAGATGTGCTTCGCGTCGTCGTAAAGGATCTTGTCGTAAATCTCGTCTGCCAGCAGCAACAGTTGATGCTTGCGTGCCAGATCGACCAATTGCTGGAGAATTTCCATCGAGTACACCGCACCCGTGGGGTTATTCGGGTTGATGACCAGCAGCGCCTTGGTCTTGTCGGTGATCTTGGATTCGATATCCGCGATATCGGGATTCCAATCATTGCCCTCGTCGCACAGGTAGTGGACCGGGGTGCCACCGGACAGGCTGGTCATGGCGGTCCACAGCGGGTAGTCGGGAGCTGGGATCAGCACCTCGTCGCCGTTGTTGAGCAATGCCTGCATGGTCATCGTGATCAACTCGGACACGCCGTTGCCGAGGTAGATGTCATCGACATCGAGCTCGGGGAATCCCGGTACCAATTCGTAACGCGTCACGATCGCGCGCCTGGCTGACAAGATTCCCTTGGACTCCGAATATCCCTGTGCGTAGGGGAGGGCGGCAATCATGTCGCGCATGATCACATCGGGGGCATCAAAACCGAACGGTGCCGGGTTGCCGATGTTGAGCTTGAGGATCCGGTGCCCTTCCGCCTCCAACCGGGCGGCATGCGCATGCACCGGTCCACGGATTTCGTACAGGACGTTCTGGAGCTTCGACGACTGCTCCAGCTCGCGCGGCGGCTGACGATGGCGGACGGGTTCTGGTGTGCTCACGACTTACATGATTCCACTTCTGCGCAAGTGGATTGTTCGGGGCACGGCCGACGTGTCCTATCCTCGACAAGATGACGCAGACCGACGTGATCGCAGCACCGTACGGATCGTGGACTTCGCCCATCATCGCAGCGGATCTTGCCGCTGGTGGTCATCCCGTCGAAGGCGGCCGCTACGTGGGCGGCGACGTCTGGTGGTCGGAGTTGCGGCCGACCGAGGGCGGACGCGTCGCCGTCCGCCGCATCGCAGTAGACGGCCTGCCCATCGATGTCCTGCCTGCGCCGTGGAACGCCCGAACACGGGTCCATGAATACGGCGGCGGTGCGTGGACAGTCACGGATACGAGGCAACTCGTGTTCAGTGAATTCTCGGACCAGCGGGTGTACATCCTCGAAGGCCACACTCCACGGGCCTTGACGCCGGAGCCCACTGCGCCCGCAGCGTTGCGCTACGCGGACCTGTCGATTGTCGGCGACGAAGTATGGGCGGTGCGGGAGTCACATGCGGCGGACGGTTCGATTACACGAGATATCTGCGCCATCCCGCTCGACGGCAGCGGCGATATTCGCTCCATCGTCGGAGGCTCGGATTTCCTGGCGTATCCACGTCTCTCGCCGGGTGGATCCAAGATCGCCTGGATTGCTTGGAACCATCCGCAGATGCCCTGGGACGGAACGGAACTGCGAATCGCAGATCTGGTCGACGGAGTTGCCGGGCCGTCTCGAGTTGTCATCGGTGGCGCCGAAGAGTCTGTGCTGCAACCTGAATGGATCAACGAAGACGAACTGTACGTAGTCAGTGACCGCAGTGGCTGGTGGAATATCTATCGAGTCGGGGCCGGGGTTACTTCACTCTGTGCCGCGGACGCCGATTTTGGTGGACCGTTGTGGCAGTTCGGTGCTCGCTGGTACGAGGTGCTCGAGGACGGGAAACTGTTGACGGTCCGGACCGTCGGCACGGACACCCTTGCCGTGCTCGACCCGGAGTCGGGGAAGTTGCGAGATCTCGAAATTTCCGGAGTTACGAGCATCAGCATTCTGCAGGTTCGCGGGGATCGTCTCCTGCTCAAGTGCGGTGGCGCCAAGGTTGCTACCGGAGTGCGCGAATTCGATTCGAGGACAGGAGATCCCAGAGTAATTCGGTTGTCTGTCGAATCGTTGCCCGACGACGCCTATCTTCCGGAAGCGCAGACGGTCGTCGCGCATGGTCAGGGCCGTGAGGTTCATGCGGTTGCGTATCCGCCGCGCAATCCCCGATACGTTGGTCTCGACGGGGAGTTGCCGCCGTACGTCGCGTTTGTCCACGGCGGGCCCACCGCGCACGTGGCGCCGGCACTCAACCTCGTCTACGCGTACTTCACCAGTCGCGGAATCGGTGTGGTGGACGTCAACTACGGCGGATCCACCGGCTACGGCCGCGAGTACCGCAATCGCCTTCGGGGGCAGTGGGGTGTCGTCGACGTCCAAGATGTGATCACCGCGGTGACCGGACTGGCTGAACAGGGCCTCGCCGACGCGAACCGTCTGGCCATCGAAGGTGGTTCTGCCGGCGGATGGACAGTTTTGGCGGCACTGACAACTTCAGAGGTCTTTGCTTGTGGCACTTCCTACTACGGAGTCGCGGAGCTCGACGGATTTGTCAAGGAAACCCACGATTTCGAATCGCGGTACATCGACGGACTGATCGGTCCACTGCCGGAATCTGCAGCACTGTATGCAGAACGTGCGCCACTGAACAATGTCGGCGGACTGAACTGCCCTGTCCTATTGCTTCAGGGTCTCGACGATCCCATCGTTCCGCCCTCGCAAGCTGAACGCTTCCGGGATGCGCTGGTAGCCAAGGGTATTCCGCACGCATATCTGGATTTTGCCGGTGAGTCGCATGGCTTCCGTCAACTGTCCACGATTATCAGTGCCCGGAACGCCGAACTGTCCTTCTACGGCCAGGTTATGGGATTCACACCGCCGGGCATTCCGGAGCTGAAACTGTGGACTGCTTCAGGTTCCTGAACGCTGTAGGGCTCAGGCGCGAAGCGGGGGGAGTGAGCACCGCCTGTGCATAGTGAGCACCGGTTTCAGCATGCTGGAAAGGGTGCTCACTACGCAGAAACGGTGCTCACTAGCCGGGGCCGGGAAATACGAACGCCCCCACCGTTGAGGTGGGGGCGTTCGCGAGCGGAACTGTTACTTCTTGCGGCCGGGAGCCTTGGCGCCCGACTTGAATCCGAGTCCACCGGGCTTGGCAGCCGGGGGAGCCGGAGTCTCGGTAGCAGCAGCCTTCGGTGCCTCAGCAGGTGCTTCAACAGCGGGTGCTTCGACGACCGGTGTTTCGACGACCGGTGTTTCGACGACCGGTGTTTCGATGGCCGGTGTTTCCGCGACGGGTGCAGCAGCAGCCGGAGCTGCCTTACGTGCACCGGGAGCCTTTGCGCCCGACTTGAATCCGAGACCACCGGCCTTGGCAACCGGAGCTGCCTTGGGTGCTTCGACAACAGGTGCCTCAGCGACGGGTGCTTCGACAACAGGAGCAGCAACAGGAGCAGCGGCAGCCGGAGCGGCCTTTGCGCCCGGAGCCTTCGCGCCGCCCTTCATCTGCAGACCCTTACCGCCGGGAGCCTTCGCGCCGGACGCAAGGCCCAGGCCCTTCGGCTTGGCAGCGGGAGCCGCAGTTTCCGGTGCAGCAGCAGCCTCTGCGGCCGGTGCAGCGGCAGCCGGAGCGGCCTTTGCGCCCGGAGCCTTGGCAGCGCCCTTCATCTGCAGACCCTTACCGCCGGGAGCCTTCGCGCCGCCGGCCAGGCCGAGACCCTTGGGCTTTGCGACCGGAGCGACCGGAGCCGCCGGTGCAGACTCAGCAGCTTCGGCGGATGCAGCCGGAGCCGCAGCCTTCTTGGCGCCCGGAGCCTTTGCTCCGCCTGCCATTCCGAGTCCCTTGCCGGGAGCCTTGGCGCCGGGAGCCTTGGCCAGACCCTTCATTGCGAGACCCTTGCCGGCAGCCGGTGCAGCAGCTGCAGCCGGAGCAGCGGTCTCTTCGACTACTGGTGCGGCTTCCTCCACGACAGGCGCCGGCGCAGCAGCAACCGGTGCCTTCTCCCGCGGGATCACCTTGATGTTCTCGGTGAGCTGTGCGGATTCGAGGCGGGTGACGGAATTGAGCATCAGCTGAGCGACGTCCACAACCTCGACGCCTTCACCCTTGCCCTCTTCCTGACGAGCGGTGACGCCGTCGGTAAGCATGACGCGGCAGAACGGGCAACCCGTGGCGATCTTCTTGGGGTTGGTCGAGAGTGCCTCGTCGACGCGGTCGACGTTGATGCGCTTGCCGATGTTCTCTTCCATCCACATGCGGGCGCCACCGGCACCACAGCACATGGAACGTTCGCCGTGACGCGGCATTTCGATCAGCTTGGCGCCGGATGCTTCCATGAGTTCACGGGGAGCGTCGTACACCTTGTTGTGGCGGCCGAGGAAGCACGGGTCGTGGTACGTGATGTCTTCGCTCACGGACGCGACGGGGATCAGCTTCTTCTGGCGAACCAGGCGGTTGAGCAACTGGGTGTGGTGAACGACCTCGTAGTCGCCGCCCACCTCCGGGTACTCGTTGCCGAGGGCGTTGAAGCAGTGCGCACAGGTGACGACGATCTTGCGCTTCTTCTGCTCGACGCCTTCGAAGACCGAGTTCAGCATCTCGATGTTCTGCATCGCGAGCTGCTGGAACAGGAACTCGTTGCCGGCGCGGCGAGCGGAGTCACCGGTGCAGGTTTCGTCGGCACCGAGGACCATGAACTTGACGCCCGCGGTGGCGAGCAGTTCGGCGACGGCCTTCGTGGTCTTCTTGGCACGGTCCTCGTAGGCGCCGGCGCAACCGACCCAGAAGAGGTACTCGTAGTCCTCGAAGGTGTCGGCGTCCTGGCCGTAAACCGGGATCTCGAAGTCCATCTCGTTGATCCAGTTGAGGCGATCCTTGGAGTTCTGACCCCAGGGGTTGCCCTTGTTCTCGAGGTTCTTGAACAGGCCGGCGAGCTCGGACGGGAATTCCGATTCGATCAGGACCTGGTAGCGGCGCATGTCGATGATGTGGTCGACGTGCTCGATGTCGACGGGGCACTGCTCGACACAAGCGCCACAGTTGGTGCAGCTCCACAGAGTCTCGGCGTCGATGACCGGGGCCATTTCACCTTCGACGGTTTCGCCGACGAGCTTGCGCTCGGCTTCGCGGCGGGCAGCTTCGGGAATTGCGGCGAGGGCAGCTTCGTTGACGTTGCCTTCGGCGTCCACCAGGCCGACCTCGTCGCCGCCCATGTCCTTGCGGCCACCGGCGAGCAAGTACGGAGCCTTGGCGTAACCGTGGTCACGCAGCGACATGATGAGGAGCTTGGGGGAGAGCGGCTTTCCGGTGTTCCAGGCGGGGCACTGGGACTGGCAACGGCCGCACTCGGTGCAAGTCGTGAAGTCCAGCCAGCCCTTCCATGAGAAGTCCTCGATCTGACCGGCACCCAGAGTGTCGGTATCCGGATCGACGTTGTCCATGGTCAGGGCAACGCCCTTGCTCATCATCGGCTTTGCGGCGCCAAGTGCGACGGTTCCGTCGTCCTCACGCTTGAAGTAGATGTTGAAGAACGCGGAGAAGCGGTGCCATGCAACACCCCAGGTGATGTTGCGTCCGACCATGTACAGCCAGATCATGCCGGACATCAGCTTGATGAACGCGAAGATGGCGACCATGGTGGCGCTGGCGGGGAGCAACTTGGCCAGGTTCATCGTGAAGAAGTCGGTCCACGGGTTGGAGTGTCCGTACGTGGCGATCTTGCCGGCCTTCACGAAGATCATGCCGAGGCCCTCGATGAGGACGACAGTTTCGACGAAGTAGGCGGCCTTGAAATCCGATCCGCCGAATCGGGAGAGTCGAGTGGGGATCCGCGGGTGGTTGAGTTGGCGAATGACGATCAGCGTCGTGATGCCGATGACGGTGCCCAAGCCCAGAATTTCGTCGACCAGGTGGTAGATGGCCCAGTTTCCGAAAATCGGCCAGTGGAACTCAGGATTGAAGGTCTGACCGTATGCCTCGAACCAGACGATGGCACCGAGTAGGAATCCGACCATGACAAGCCAGTGAGCCCAGCCGACGGTACGGAATTTCGCCATTCGTGTGTGGGCGATGAACTCGATGACCATCTGCTTGAAGCGCGGGAAGAACGGGCGCCAGCGATCCGGTGCCGATTGACCGATCTGGACGGTCTTGACCATCTTGAGCGCGCCGCCGATGAAGGAATACCAACATACGAGGCTCAGCAGCACACCGATGGTGCCCAACGTGATCGTCAGGGCATTCATGTCGCGGCCTTTCATTTCAGGGCGACACGTCGGCCACCTGCGGAACAGCCCACTGATAGTAACCTGCCATATGTTACCCGCCAGTAACTATGCGTGTCGAGCATGTCTACCGGTGGGTAACCATGCTTGGCCTGGCGGGATCAAACATCCGCGCAACGACGGGCTGGGCCGTCGCGCAGACATATCTACCGTCACGTTAGGTGGTGCAGCTCTCACCCCCGCCAATCAGGGCGTCCTAACCTGATGGATTCGTTGGTCTCGACCCGATTTGGACAGACCGGGCGTCCCTTTCCGGAGCGAACGGATCATTCATCGCCTTGGATGCGCTGAACGATCCGTTCGCACCGGGTGGGGGGTGGGAAACGCACCAGACCGGGGTGGGAAACGCACCAGACCGGGGTGGGAAATGCACCGGATGGGGGTGGGAAATGCACCGGATGGGGGTGGAAATACAACTGTGGCCCCACCTCCAGGAGGCGGGGCCACAGCGGAGACGATGGAACTCAGTAGTCGCGAACCTTCAAGCCGGGATTAGCGGCGAGGATGTCCTTGATCGGTGTTGCGTACTGCGTCGGCGCTGCCTGTCCGAACAAGGCGGCAGCCCGGGCTACCTCGCACAGTGAGGAGGTGGCGACGTTGGAGGCGCTGGTGATGCCCAGTGCTCGGGTGCCGGTCACGATCGGGCCACCGCTGTCACCCTGGAGAACGCAGATGTCGGTGGTGAACAGGTTGACCAGTTCTTGGCCTTCGACACGCGCTATCCGGTCGACGCTGGTGACGATGCCGCAGCTGTACCCGGTGGTCGATCCGGCCTTGCATGCCGGGGCGCCGACAACGGGGTCGGCCACGCCGTCGATGTTGACCGACCGGTTGAACGGAACGCGGATGCTGTTGTTGTCGAAACGATATTTCGCGTTGTCGTCGATATTGATGATCGAGTAGTCCTGCTGGTCGAACCGGCTCTTCGCGAAGTAGCCGACCCGGGGTCCGGGTTGGTTATTGACGAGAGGGAAGACTTCGCCGGCATGTTCGGTTCCGGCACCGGCGCGGTTGGGATCGCAATGGCCGGCGCTGATGTTGACTGTGCGGCCGGATGCGTCGGTTCCGTTGAATCCGAACGAGCACTTGAATCCGAAGTAGCCGGACATTGCGTTGTAGCCGTCGCCGCCGAGTGCCGCGTCTCCGGTTGCGGATCCGGTGGCGGGGATCAGGTCGGCGAGGATCGGCGGAACCGTGATCGGGGCTGCGGTGTGGACGATTGTCGACTTCAGGAAGTCCGGCAGCGCCAGTCCGGCGGTGGTGTCGGCAGTAAGTGCGATGCCGTTTCCGACCACGTCGATGGCGATTCCGCGAACAAGATCAGCCACACCGGCAGGCTGCGAGTCGAGCCAGTCGTTGAGTGCCGATATTTCGGTGCGCAACGATGTTTCGCTTTGTGCGACATCCTGGACCGTGAAGCCTGCCTTCTCGGCAGCTGTTCGCGCGTCGGCCTTGTTCGGTCCGTCGGCCAATGCGACTACGGCAGCTCCGACCTCATTGAGCCAGACTCCACCGAATGCATCGGGGAACTGGACCCGCGCGATCGCGGCGAACTCGGCAAGTTTCTGCGCCAGTTCGGAACGTGACACATACTCGGCCGGCGTCAGCGCCAGATCGTGCTGGAGTGCCTCGGCGAGTTCGACCGGCAGACGTGCAGCCTGATCGGATACGCCGGACGCAGTTGGTTCGGCATTCGCAACGGCGGTAATCGGTCCGAGGAGCAGCAGCGCGGCCGAGCCGAACACTGCGGCGCGACGTGCGATGGAGCTTCGCATGAGGGCCTTTCCGCTTCGTTGACCGCGCACCACCCCCCTGGGAGTACGCGGATACGGCCCGCCGGAGTGGCGAGCCGTATCGCAGTCGTCCATGACTATATGGGTTCGCCGCTGCGAATCCCACCAGTTACAGGGGTGAGTTTATGTAGATCAGTTGACGGTGCGGACCCGGATTCCGGACCCGACGCCACCACCGGAGGCTGCGTCGGCGGCCTTTGTAATGTCGTCGACAGGGATTCCGAGGTTGGAGGTTCCGCCTGATGTCGCGAGTACGAGATTTGCTTCGTTGCAGCTCGGAGCGCCGCTGCTGTTGGAGCCACTGGTGATGCCGAGCGCCAGGGTTCCGGTAACGATGGCGCCGCCACTGTCACCGGCAAGGGTGCACGCTGTTCCGTAGAATCCTCGAACTGTCCGTGAATCGCCGTCGGCAACAACGAGTTGGGTCTCGACGTGATCGGCCGAGACGATTCCGCAGGTGAACGACGACGTCTGACCGGACTTGCAGATTGGTGCACCGACTACGGGGCGTGCCGTTCCTGTGATTTCGAGGGTGGTGCCGCTGGCGCCGCGCACGGAGGGGCGATCGAGCCCGGCGTCGACACCGGCCTTGTTGAACTTGATGACGGAATAGTCGAGGGCTGCTGCGTCCTTGCCGACCGAAGACTGAGCGAAATTACCCACCTGGACGCTGTCGTCGACGTTCGCCCGGTTGGGGAGGTAGACGGGCGAGGGTGTTCCCTGGGTTGGATTACAGTGTCCTGCACTGATATTGAGTGCATTGTTCTGGTTGTCGACGGCATTGAACCCGAAGGAGCACACCGAGATGTTCTCGGTTGCGGTCTCGCGGATCGGGCCTGCCGACGTGATGTAGGTGTCGCCACCGAGTGGGCGCGAATCGACTGCACCGGCGCCGTCCGGACTGAGCCTGATCTTGGTGTTCTCGAGCAAGGTGGGCAGGTCGAGTGCCTTGCCGACGGGACTGTTGGCGACGTCGATCACTACCCGGTTGTTCAGTACGTCGATCGACGCGGAGTTGATCGCCATCGCGATATCGCCGGGCAGTGCCGCGATCCACCCGTTCGCGTCTGCCAGAGCCTTTTCGAGACTGTCGGCGGATACGGGCGCTACATGCGTACGAAAACCGTCCGATGCTGCAATGCGCGCTGCTTCGGTGGTGGTGACCGCCACGACAGGCTGACCGTCGAGGCTCATCCACGAGCCGGCGTAATCGCCCGGTCGTTCGGATTTGAAGTTTGCTGCGTACGCTCCGAGCTCCTGAGCCTTGGCAGCGCGATCGAGATACTCCTGCGGGGAGATCTTCAGATCACGGGTGACGGCTTCGACCAGTTCTGCGGGTAGCTGATCGGCAGAGAGCTGTTCGACGCGTGAATCAGGGTTGGGCGCCGCTGACGCTGTAGCCGAAAACGTTGTGGCGAGTGGAACTGCGAGCAGAAGTGCCGAGGCGCCGACCAAGGCAGTACGGATCGCCGACGAGTTGCGCATGAAATCCCTTCGAGTCTCCGGCCGTGGAGCCGGATGGTACCGCCCCACCATAGGTGAAAGTGCCGACACGGCGGGAAGCGACCTTGAAGGAAATGCGTACTACGCGCAGCTAGTTGGGCATATCGGGGCGAGGGGCGGGCTCACCGGGTAGCTCGGGGCGAGGGGTGTCGATCACGTCGGTCGGTGGTGCGGTGGGTTCCGGATCGGGGGTGCCGGGAGTGGTTTCGCCCGGGTTCGTGCCGCCGGTGTCTGTCCCGCCGGGAATGACAGCGCCGGGAATGACAACGCCGGGAATGACAGCGCCGGGAATGACGGTGCCGGGATAGATCAGGTCCGAAGGATTGATGCCCGCGCCGGAATCTCCCCGTGTCGGCAACGCAGGCTTCACCACCGGACTGCTGTTCACTGCAGTCGGGACTTGGTCGAACTCGTCGACCAGCTGACTGTCCGGTGTGGTGGTCCACTGACGTTCAGCGGGGTTGATGTTCGGTGGAACTGTAGTGGCCGGGACACCGGTGGGGAATTGAATCGGGACTTCGCGCGGAGTGACGGAAATATTCGCCTCGTCGATCGCTTCGGTACGTACGGCCACAGTGCCGTCATGAATTTCCGGGACCTGTGTTGTGGGGGTGTATCCGATGAAAATCGCTACGGCGCACCCCGCCGCGGTGAGAAGACCCGCAATGGATGTAGCGATGACGAGCGGCCTTCGACTCGGGTGCGCCTCGGAAAGCTCGACAGGTTCGGATTGGATCGGAATATCGGAAAGCTCTTCGCCGGGCCCTGTCACGTTTGAATTAGCCATGTCTGAATCAGCTACGTCTGAAAGAGGAATGTCTGAAACGGGTACGGCCAAGATTGCGGCTCCGCGCGCGGCACACTCACCCGTACTCGTGTACGGATCAGAATCGCACGCATCGAGGGCGTCGGATTGGGGTATCAGCTCGACATGGTCGAGATCCATATTGTCGAGCGCGATCCGCAGCAACTCGACTGATGCGGGTGTGAAGTTCGGTGGAATTGCGGCAATGACGGAGAGCGGTTGGTCGGTGAGCTCGCTTACTTCCTGGACCAGGCAGTACAGGGCAGTGGCGACCAAATCTTCGCCGCGGGTCCGGTGCGAAGGGGTTGTGGTGTCACTGTCTGAGGGAACCCGGTCGAGGAACCGTCGTACGCCCGGTGAATTGGTCTCGACTTCGCCCAGCTCGATGGTGCCGTCCGGTGCGTGATGCAGCACGGATTCATGTTCGATGACTACCGGTGCGGCATCGGGCGCTGCGATAACCGCAGTGCAATACGTGTTGCCGACGTAGAGTCCGACTCCCCAGTTCACAACTCTCTACCCCTCAGTTACCGATCCAAAACCTCGAAAAATTCCGTTCTTGCTGTGGAAACTACCACTATCGAGGCGGCGCCGGTCGGGATGGGCAATATTCAGCTAATAGTTGGATGTGGAGTAATCATGGCTCGAAGGATGACCATCAGGTCAGACCGTGACTGCGCGTCGACCTTCCGTTTGATCCGGGCAACGTGGTGTTCGACGGTCTTTGCGGATATGTAGAGGCGTTCGCCGATCTCTCGGTAGGTGAGGCCGAGAACGACAAGTTCGGCAACTTCCTGCTCGCGTTCGGTCAACACCGACGGTGGCGCGATTGTGTCGGAGGATTCGAACGCGTCAGTCCGGTTGATCGACGATTCGATGCGCAGTGAGCGGGCCACGTGGAGCAGTGCAGTGGCCGATTTTGTATCGGGCGCGCGCAGTGCCGCTTCGCCGGCCAAGCGCGCTGCATCCCACGGCAGGCCGATTCGCTTCAACCCTCGTGCAGCAGGCTCGACTTCGTCGGCGTCGACGATTCCCTGCATGAGGAGTAGCCATTGGCGGCCGGCATTTGCCAATCCTGCTGCGTACGTGTGGGTTTTGGCTGATTCTGCCAGGATGCGGGCGTGGGGAAGTAGGTCTGCCGGGGATTGCGACAGGATTGCAGCTTGGACGCCGTACCAGTGGAACGGCGAAGACCACAGTGGAGGTTCGCCGAGGGAGCGCAGTAGCAAGCGGGCATCGTCGACGAGATGCTCGATAGGCTCGCATTCGTCGAGACGTACTGCCGCGAGCCATAACTCACCGATCGGAAGCAATGCGAAAAGGTCGACGTTGCAGGCAGATAATGTGTGTTCTGCGCTGGACCAGGCTCGGCGCAATTGCGCGAGGTCTCCGGACCGTCGGGCAACGCCCACGATCAAGGACTGTAGGAAAAGTGTGTCACGTTCGCGCAGTGGACCGGTCAATATCTCCTTCGGCAACTTCTCGAGGACATTGTCGTGACCGCTCAGCATGGCGATCCACGCGCCGAGGATGTGATGACGTGCCCAGGTGTGACTATCGGCATCGTCTATTGCGATCGCTGCACTGATGGCGGATGCAGCGCGCTCGTGCGCGCCGTTGTGCAGAAGCGCCAACGTGACGAGGGCGGGGGCTGAATCAGGTTGGAAGACAGAGCTGTCCGTTCCTCCCGGCAAGGCCAGAGCGCGCGACATCGTGTTGAGCGCGATCGGTGCAACTCCGGTGATCGACTGCATCAGTCCGCCGGCCAGTGTGGTTGCGCCGACGGTGACGCTCGACGGCGATCCCGTGCCGTTGGCGAGTGCAGCGGTCGCCTCGTCCAGCTGTCCGGTTCCGAGGAAAGTGATAGAGGCGAAGGCGGACTCGGCTCCGAGGCGGTCGGGGCCGAGCCAGGAATACAGATCAGCGGCAGCTCGGAGTTGGCCGCACGCTGCGGATGCACCAGCGCGGATCCGCACTGCTCCAGCCAATGACGCATAGTCGGCGGTGCCTTCTGAATCGGTAGGGGTATCAGTGAGGACGGAATCTGCCAGGCGGCAAGCGCTCTCGAGGTTTCCGCTGCGCGCCGCAACCTGTGCGTATCTCAGTGTGTCTGCGACGCTCAGATCCTCGACCGACTGCACCCGTCGAAACAGATCAGTGGCGATCGCAGCTGTGGAGTTGTCGATGTTTTCTCGGAAGTACGTGGTGAGGCCCTTGTGTCGCACACCCGAATCGAACAGTCGTGTCGCAGTGTCCATGTCGAGTGTCCCGGATTTGATGCGCCGATCGACAATTTTGACCAGTTCTGCGCGGATTCGTCCGGCATTCGTCGATTCTGCGAGTACGTCGGCAATGATCGGTGACTGTGACGTGAATAGTCCGGTGCTCACAGCTCTGTCGAATGCGACTGTGAGAGTGTCTCTTTCCTGATCGAAATGGAGTTCATGCACATCGACGTCCGAAATAGTGAGTGAGATTTTCACGATGTCGCGTTCGAGTGGAGGGATCGCGGTCACCTGGTGGAGGAAGTGGGCTCGCAACACCTCGGTCATATCCCTGCCGTTCGCCGGTACCGATTCGAAGTAGGCTTCCAGCGCTCCGAATGAACCGGCGGACAACAGTTCCAGCTGACTCAGAGTCGTGTCGTTGATGGCGACACCACGCTCCGTGGCAAGTTTTCGGATGTCCGAACGATGTGCCGTGGTCAGATGCAGGACTGTCCCGGTCGTCGAAATCTCGGAGTGGATGGGGCCGAGTGTCGGGGTGATGCGTCCGGAGGCGATCACCACCCCGATGTCGTTGCAGCGCAGCAGGTTCGTCAGAGTCTGCAGTTCGATAGGCGACAAGATCTGAGCGTCGCTGATCAGTACGACGCAATTGTCAGGAGGAGAATTCGGCGGGGCGAGTCCCGTCAGCGACGTGATGACAGTTCTGCCACAAGCGGTGATTCTGTTGACCAAGGCTGCTGTCAGGTGAGGTCGAGCCGTTGCATCGTTGCCGACGACGAACAGGCGCAGGGATGTGTCGAGAACGTCGACGCGTCGGAGAAGGTCAGTGACATGAGAAGGTTCGTTTTCCAGGCGCTGGTTCGGCATACCGGCCCCGATCAGCGGTTCGGTATGACAGCGCCGACAACGCCGCCGAGTACTCCGCCGACACCTCCGAGTACTCCGCCGACCGCATTGCCGGTGCCGTCGACTACCGCGCCCAGGCCGTTGCCGATGCCGGTCGCAGCGTCGCCGACAGCATTCCCCGCGCCGCCGGTCTGACCGCCCGGAGCCGGAGCTGGAGCCGGAGCTGGAGCCGGAACGGGTGCGGGGACTGGCGCCGGTACTCCGACGGGAGCGCCGGGTGCCGGTGCGGAAACCTCGGGAGCTCCGGGTGCGGGCGCAGATGCCGGGGGAGCCGCGGGCGCAGTGACTCCGGCGCCCGTTGTCGCGCCGGACTGCGAGGCCGGTGATCCAGGTTGTCCGACCTGAGCGTTGCTGCCGGATGCAACGGCGTCGGAACTGCCAATCACACTGTTACCGAGGCGTTCACCCGGGGGAAGACCGGATACCGTCGAACCGGTTGGCGCAGGCATTTCGCTCGTCGTGTCTGCGGAACTGGATGGAACATTGATCTTGTCCATGGCCGTTCCGATGCCGAGTCCACCGGCGGCCAGAACGATGAACGCGCCCACGACCGCAGCGACGACACCGACACGTGAAGAACGGCGGGTGGTCGAATCTTCCGCAATGGGTGCGGTGATCAACGGCGTCGAAAAGGTAGGAACCGGAGCCGGTGTGCGAACAGGAAGGAGTGAGACCAGCGTTGCGTCGGTCTTCGTGGCCGAGAGACGTTCGACAGCGATGATCGCGGCGCCCACGGCCGCGCATGATCCCGGATCTGCAGCGGCGATCACCGGAACACGCAATTCCGATGACAACAGCTCGGCGACAAGGGGACTGGCCGATCCTCCCCCGGCCAGTACGACGTGATTGATGTCGCTCGATTCGACGCCGGCGCAGCGCAGGCACTCTCTCACCAGCGCGACTGATTCGGTGAGCGCGGGCCGGATCAAATCCTCGAGTTCCGATCGGACCAGGCGAATGTCCTGGGATTTTCCGGGAAGCTCTACGTGGACAACGGTTTCGGTATCCGTCGACAGCTGTTCCTTTGCCTGACGCGCACGAGTGCGCAAGACCTCGAGGGCTGAGATTGTCTCGGGAGCGAAGGCGTCGAGTGTTCGGAAATGGTCCGCGACTGCGCCCAGGAGGTGCACGGTGACGGCGTGGTCGAATTCGTCGCCACCGATGTCGGCACTTCGGAGTGGTTTACCGAAGACGGTGCTTCTTCCGTCAGCAGTGGACATCATGGTGACATCGAGCGAACAGCCGCCGAGGTCGTAGATCACGGTGAGTCCGTCCGGTACTGCGTTTCCGGAATCGCGAAGCCACGTCATGACGGCTTCGGGTTCGGAGACAAAACTCGCGCCGGGGATGCCGCGGTCGTCCAACGCCGATTCCAGCGTGAGGGTCGTGTGGCGATTCCAACCTACGGGGTGGGCGACGACGACGCTGTCGAATGTTTCGCCGTCGGATCTGGCGGCGTCGACAAGTCGGCCGATCGCTGACGCTGTGAGATCCTCGCCGCGGTGCTCACTGCCGTCGGCGGCAAGAATGGCGACCGAGTCGCCGACGCGGTCGATAAATCCGGTCAGGATTGCGCCGTCGGCTGCGTCTACCGCACTGGGGTGGTGCACCGGTTCGCCTGTTTGTCCGGTCGAATTCGCGGTGACCGCTACGAGAGTGGCAGAACCGATGCCGATGCCGAGTCCTGCCGTCGTAAGTGAACTCGCCTGGTCGTGGTCCATGAACGAACTCCCCTGATCGCGGGCGACAGATTAGACAGATGAACTGTCGCGGTTGTCTGCGATGTCGGTTTCGTGACCAACTTCGTTACCGGGTTGGCGGCGTTTTGGGGAAGTAGGGGACGGATCCCCTAACCGGGCCGAATCCCCTAACGTGGCCGACGCGTGATGGTGGGGGATATCCCCGTCGGGCCCTCGGAAGGAGGGGGATGCACCCCGTTGGCCCCGTGCTCGAAAGTTCGTAGCGTTGATTCCAATCGCTCCATCTATCAGCGCACCAGTCGCCGAACTTTCAGGAGAAATGTCATGGCAACGAACGCCGTACTCGAATTCATCCTCGGGCTTCTTCGTGACGACGAGGCCGCCGCCAATTACTGCGCAAACCCGACTGCTGCACTGAACGCTGCAGGTCTGTGCGACGTGAGCCATGCGGACATCGTTGCCGTTGCTCCCTTGGTCGCCGAGTCAGGTCTCTTTGTCGGCGGCGCCGCAGGACTGTCCACGATCGTCAATGCCGGTTCCGCTGCTGCCGGAGCACTCGGCGGCGGCTTGGGTATCGGCGGCGGACTTGCCGGTGGTCTCGGTGGAAGCCTCGGCGGCAGTCTGGGTCTCGGCGCCGGCGCAGGATTGGGAGTCGGCGGGGCGTTCGGCGGACAGTTCGACTTCGTCGGCGATTTTGCGACTGCGCTCAGTGCCGCTCTCGCTATCGGCGGCGACATCAGTGCAGATCTCGGAGCGGCATTCGGTGCCGTGATCGATGCGGGGCTGGGTCTGGGCGGCGCGCTCGACCTTTCGGGAGCTCTGGATCTGGGTACTGCGATCAGCGCAGCACTGGGTGTGAGCGGCGGACTCACTGCGGAGTTGGGCGCCGCTCTCGATGCGGCAATCAACGCAGCCGGTGGCTTGGACTTGAGCGCGGGCCTCAGTGGCGCCCTCGCGCCGGTCTTTTCGATCGGCGGAGACCTCGGCGCAGATCTGGGACTGGCACTCGGCGGTCTTCTCGGCGCCGGCGCAGACCTGAACGGACTCCTTGCTATCGGCGGCGAGCTCGGTGCGAGCCTGGCCGGTGCCCTGGAATCTGCCTTGGCACTGGGTGGCAGCCTCGACCTAGCCGGCTCTTTGACTGCAGATCTCAGCACAGCACTGTCCGGTGCGCTCAGTGCCGGCGGGACGATCGGAGCCGACCTCGGTGCGTCGCTCGGCAGCGTTCTCGGCGCTCTCACCGATGTGAGCGCACTGACCGACATTGCCGGCAGCATTGATCTGAGTGCAGCCCTGAGCGGCGCTCTCGGCAGTGCTCTCGGGGTTGGTGGAAGCCTCGAAACCACCCTCGCCGGTGCGCTCGACACGGCCCTCGGCCTCGGCGGCGGTGTCGACCTGGACGCAATTCTGGGTGGAAGCGCAGACCTCGGCGCCCAGCTCAGTGCCGCTCTGTCCGGCGCTTTGGGTGCGGGTGGTTCGGTAGGTACGGACCTTGGTGGCGCACTCGGCGGGATGCTGGGCAGCTCGCTGGACGTCAACGGAAGTTTGGGCGCAGACCTCACTGCAGCCTTGGCCGGCGGAGCGAATCTGTCGACAGCGCTCGAAGGTGTTCTGGGCTCTGCACTTGGTGCCGACGCCGGACTCGCCGGTGGGTTCGGCGGTGCGCTGGACGCAGCGCTCGGCGGTGCCCTGGATACAGCGCTCGGCGGCACCGGCAGCCTCGGTTCGATCGGATCCGTCGACACGGATCTCGGAGCTGTGCTGGGAGGCACCGGCTCACTCGGAACGTCGCTCGACACCATGCTCGGTGCACAGGGATCACTGGGCGGTGCACTTGATGCAGCCCTGAACACCGGTGGAATCGGCACCGGTTCCATTGGGGCAGACCTGCCCAACGTCGATCTCGGTTCCGTGAACATGGGTTCGATGGCAGTGGATCTCCCGTCCGTGGACTTCGGCAGTATCGGCGCCGACGGCCTGAACTTCGGTTCGGTTGCCGGAGATCTGGGAGCTTCTGCAGGACTCGACGCGGCAACTCATGTGGTGGCCGGTCTGGGGAGCTCGGTCAGCGGCGCTGTCGATGGGGGCAGCGCCGCCGACTTGGGTGGATCTCTCAGCGGTGCGGCTAGCGCAATGTCCGGTCTGACCAGCTCGTTGAGTGGTGCGCTGAACCCGTGGACGTCGATTGATGCTGCCGACGCGTTCGGCGCGGGATCGAGTAGTTCGATGGGGGCCGACTCGTCGCATTCGCTGTTTGCCGGCGATTCGATCACGTCGCCCGTCGAGCACATCGACCCCGTCGCGATTATCGATCACCTGCAGCCCTGATCACCGGGGAACAAAGTTGGTCAAAACGACCTGATGTAACAAATCCGGCCCTGCACGCGTTATGCGTGCAGGGCCGAATATTCGAGTCGGGAAGAATTGCGGGTCAACGTAGCTCATGAGTACTTCAGCGGGGCAGGTAAGCATTCGGAAAGCACGCGGCGCTTCGGCGACGGCGGCGTTGCTCGATCGAACAGTGGCAGTCGCGAAGGATTTCGGACGCTCCGATCTGGTGCGACGCCTCGAGAACGCGCAGGTGCGAGTCAGCGATCCGCGTATTCGCATCGTGGTCGTCGGCCCCCTCAAACAGGGCAAGAGCCAGTTCGTCAATTCATTGCTCGGCATCGACGTGTGTTCGGTGGGTGACGACGAGACTACTGCTGTGGCCACCGTCGTCCAGTATGCGGAAACTGCGGGCGCCGAACTGATTCTCGCCGACCCCGGCGCTGCGCCCATTCGGGTGCCGCTGCCGCTGGACGAACTGATGGGAATTACGCCGGCCACGGTGAGAGCTGAAGGACGAGAAGTTCTTCGAGTAGAGGTCGGCGTTCCCAGTCCGCTGTTGGCGGATGGACTTGTGCTTATCGACACTCCGGGGGTGGGTGGTCACGGAAACCCTCATGCTGCAGGAACATTGGGTCTCATCACGGCCGCCGACGCGGTACTGATTCTTTCGGATTCGAGCCAGGAGTTCACCGAGCCCGAATTGGGTTTCATCCGTCAGGTGATGAACCTGTGCCCGGCTGTTGCAGGTTTGATCAGCAAGACGGACCTGTATCCGCATTGGCGTCGGATTCTCGATGCCGATCGCGGGCACCTGCAGCGAGCGGACCTCGACCTGCCGCTCATCCCGATCTCGTCAGTACTTCGGTCTCACGCATTGCGTTTGGGGGACAAGGAACTGGAGGCAGAATCCGGATTCATGGATCTCTATCAGTTCCTGCGCGACAACGTGGTTGCTCGCGCAGAAACGAATACCCGGCGCTCCGTCTCAATGGATGTGAGATCCGCTGCCGCGCACCTGTCATTGGAAATGGGCAGTGAGCTTGCTGCGCTGAAGGATCCAGCTACGGCCGCTGCAGCAGTGGCCGGACTTCATCGGGCGAGAGCAGCAGCGGAGGAACTCCACAAGAAGACGTCACTGTGGCAGCAGAGCCTCGGCGACGGTATCGCCGACCTCGCGGCAGATATCGACCACGACCTTCGGGATCGTCTGCGCCGAGTTACCCGGCAGGCGGAAGAGACGGTCGACGAGGGCGACCCGGGCAAGGACTGGGACGTGGTGGGCGAGTGGCTCGAACAGGAGATCGCCACTGCGATCGGCGACAACTTCGTGTGGGCTCACGATCGGGCTCTGTGGTTGGCAGAAGTTGTGGCGCAACACTTTGCCGATACCGGTGAAGTAGCGCTACCGCACCTCGACGTCGCCGACACGGATGAATTCCTGGAGCCGGTAGGCGCGTTGTCCGATCTCGAATCGGGCCGCATCGGCATCACACAGAAGGTGTTGGTGGGCATGCGCGGCTCGTACGGCGGCGTACTGATGTTCGGCTTGATCACCACGATGATGGGCATGGCGCTGGTCAATCCGATCTCGATCGGTGCTGGGGTCCTGTTGGGCACCAAGGCTTATCGTGAGGACAAGCAGGCCCAGGTACTCAAGCGTCGGGCCGAGGCCAAAAATGCGATTCGCCGATTTGCCGACGACGTCAGCTTTCAGGTCGGCAAGGAATCGAAAGACAGATTGCGATTGGTGCAGCGACTTCTGCGCGATCACTTCACCGATATCGCTGAGCAGGCACTGCGCTCGATCAACGAATCGCTTCGGGCAACGCAGGAAGCGACCCAATTGGAATCGAGTGAACATGCCGCGCGGATCAGGCAATTGGAGACAGACATGCGCGTCGTATCCGAATTGGATTCGCTTGCAGCGGCATTGACAGTTGTGGACAAGCGGAACGTGGCGGTCGAAGCATGAACGCAATCACCGCTGTGGAATCAGTGCATACTCTGATCTCGCAGGCCCGAGAACTGTACGCGGACCAGCCTCAGACACACAGTCAACTGGAAGTGTGTGCGGCCCGACTCGACGAGCCTCTGCGAGTGGCATTGGCAGGTTCTCTGAAGGCCGGTAAGTCGACTCTTCTCAATTCACTTGTCGGGCAAGATATTGCACCCACAGATGCCACGGAATGCACTCGGGTTGTCACGTGGTATCGCAATGGCACCACACCACAGGTGACGGCGACGGCCGACGACGGTGACACT
This sequence comes from Rhodococcus sp. OK302, assembly GCF_002245895.1. Lineage (NCBI taxonomy): Bacteria > Bacillati > Actinomycetota > Actinomycetes > Mycobacteriales > Nocardiaceae > Rhodococcus > Rhodococcus sp. OK302. The sequence goes on along the minus strand of NZ_NPJZ01000001.1, from coordinate 5,904,215 downwards.
TTCAACGTCCCGGTGACACGGCGCGACGGCAGGCTCACCTTTGATCTGGGGGAGCGCACGGCAGACTGCGTCGATCGTATCGATGTCGACTGGCCGTCGTCGGCCTTAGCTCGTACGACGATCATCGACACTCCGGGAACGTCGTCGTTGTCGACTGAGGTATCGGCTCGAACCTGGAACATGCTTGTACCCGAAGGCGGTGCACCCGGCGCAGATGCCGTCGTTTATCTGTTGCGGGCGTTGAATGCGAGCGACATGCAGTTTCTCGGGCGGATCGCCGATCATGTCGGCGGTGAATCCGGACCGCTCGGAGTGGTCGGCGTGCTTTCTCGCGCCGACGAGGTGGGCGCCGGACGGATGGACGCGTTGACGTCTGCCAAGGACGTTGCTGCCCGGTTCGCCGAGGAACTCGAGCGAACAGGATTGTGTCAGTCGGTTGTTCCGGTGGCGGGATTGCTGGCCCTGGCGGCGCGGACGATGAGGCAGAGCGAGTTCGCGGCACTCACTGCGCTAGCCGAGGTTCCGGCCGACGATCTCAGTCTCGCGCTCCTGTCCGCGGATCGCTTTGCCAAGGCGGACAGTCCACTACCCGTCGACGCGGCGATGCGGGCGCAACTTGCAGATCGATTTGGTCTGTTCGGAATTCGGCTCGCGATAACGTCGATAAAGTTGGGCGCCACAGACTCTCCGACTTTGGCAGCAGAGCTGCTCGAACGTAGTGGGCTCGAGGAGTTGCTTCAGGTGATCGACGTCCAGTTCGGGCAGCGGGCTGATCAACTCAAAGCCCACACCGCCTTGGTGACGCTGGTGCGAATCCTCGAGAGCAATCCACTCGCGGGTTCGGATTCGGTTGTGGAAGCAGCGCAGGGCTTGCTTGCCGACGTCCACGGTTTCCATGAACTGCGACTGTTGGGACGACTCCGTTCCGTGCGTACGGACTTGTCCTCGGAGGATCTGGCGCAGTTGCAGCGACTGATCGGCGGTTCCGGAATCAGGGTGAACGATCGACTGGGTTCCGAAGCGGACGGATGCGTCGACGACCAGCGAGCGAAAGCGGTCAGTGCAGCGCGCCATTGGCGTGAATTGTCGACGCACCCGCTCTTCGATCGCTTCACTGCCCGCGCCTGCCTGGTCGCGGCGCGTAGTGCCGAGGGGATTTTGGCTGAAATCGTGGCCGAATAGGTACGTCGTTCCTCTGCACTACGTTGTCGACCGATCTATGTTGAGATCGGAATGATCCGGACAGAACGAACCGGTTCGGATTCAGCCTCGAGGGGAGAACCCGCATGGCGAATGACATCAAGTCGAAGTCACCGGAGCGAGCGACGTATGTTCTGGGCACACTCATCCTGGTTGCGGCGGTAGCCAACCTCAACCTCTCGGTCGCCAATGTGGCACTTCCCGACATCGGACGAGCATTCGACGCGAGTCAGACGCAACTGAACTTGATTGCCGTCGGATATTCCCTGGGTCTGGCCGGCACGGTGCTCTATCTCGGTGCTGTCGGTGACCGGTACGGGCGCAAGATGCTGCTGGTCACCGGTATGGCGTTGTCGATTCCGGCATCTCTGGTGGCTGGATTCTCCGGCAGCTTCGAGGTGTTGTTCGCGGCCCGAATCGTGGGCGGTATTTCTGCTGGTCTCGCATTTCCGACGACGCTGGCGATCATCACAGCCTTGTGGGCCGGCCCCGCTCGGACCAAAGCGATTGCCCTGTGGTCCGCGATCGGTGGCGCGATTTCGGCATTGGGCCCGATCGTGTCGGGGGCTCTGCTCGAGAAATTTCACTGGGGTTCGGTCTTCTTCGTGACGCTCCCGTTGGCGCTTCTCGCGTTGGTCTGTGCCCTGGTGTTGGTGCCCGCGCACGTCAACGAGACGACGGATCCTGTCGATCACCTCGGCGGCATCGTGTCCATCGTTTTCATCGGGGCACTGATTTTGTCCATCAACTTTGCGCCGGTCAAGGGTTCCGGAACTCTGGCACTGGTTTTGGGGGCCATTGCGCTGGTCGCCGGAATCGGGTTCTTCCTGCAACAGAAACGAGCCGTCAATCCACTGTTCGATTTACCCGTGGCCGCTCGCCCGACGTTCTGGGTCGCAGCCGTGGGCGGGTTGGTCGTCTTCGGTTCGTTGATGGGCGCGATGTTCATCGGTCAGCAGTTTCTGCAGAACGTGCTCGGCTACTCGACGCTTGATGCCGGTGCAGCCATCATCCCCGCTGCCCTTGCGATGGTCATTGTTGCGCCTCGATCGGCAACGATGATCGAAAAACATGGCGCGCGAGCAACACTGTTGTCCGGCTACCTGTTCGTTGTTCTCGGACTCGTTGTGGCGCTGACCATGTGGAACGAGAGCACACAGTACTGGCAGGTGGCGCTGGCCTACGGTCTCGTCGGCATCGGTGTCGGTCTGGCAGGTACCCCGGCATCGCGTTCACTCACCGGATCAGTTCCTGTTTCCCGGGCCGGCATGGCGTCGGGAACCTCTGACCTTCAACGTGATCTGGGTGGGGCGATCATGCAGTCCATTCTCGGCGGAATCCTCACCGCTGGGTACGCGAAATCACTGGGAGCGTCGATAGCGTCGTCACCCGATGCCTCGCAGATCACCCCCGAGACGCAGTCGGCACTGACAAAGTCGTTCTCCAGCGCGGAAGTTCTCGCGGAACGATATCCGCAATACTCGGAGCAGATCATGTCGGCCGCGAAACATGCTTTCCTGGACGGAGATACGAAGGCGTACATCGCCGCAATCATCGTGGTGTGCGCCGGCGCTGTGGTGGTGACGTTCTTCTATCCCCATCGAGAGAGGGAACGTGAACTCATGGCGGAATACGCCGCCGACTCAGACCTTCTGGAGAAGAAGGCCTGAATCACTCGAGAGCCGCGATCATCGCCGCCACGTCCGCCGGGTCCTGGGTGTAACCCGGGAAATAGCAACATACCTCGTCGGCATGCTCGCCGAACCTGCGACGAATCTCGGTAGCGCACTCTTCGGGAGTTCCGACAACGGCGAGTGCCTCCAGCATGGGATCCGTGATGAGAGACGTCATTTCGGCATAGCCGCCTCGCTTGGAGAGTGCATTGAGTTCGCCTTGAATATCGCCCCAGCCCTCGATGTCGAGTACCGGCCGATAGGCGGGAGTCGAACCGTAGAAGGAGAGCAGGCTCCGGACACCGCGTGCAGCCGCGTCGAGTTGCTCGGCGCTGCGGCCAACCCCGACGATAACCTGCGGAATGATTGCGAATTCGTTTCGTGCCCGACCGGATTCGCGTAACCCCGCATCAACGGCGGGGAGTGTTCGTTCGAGGAAATGTCGTTCGGTGTGGAATGGCATGACCAGTAGTCCGTCGGCTACTTCCGCCGCGGTGCGCGTCATGATCGGTCCGAGAGCGCCCATGAGAATCGGTGGTGGACCGTAGGGATTGGGTCCGGGATCGAACGTCGGTGGCATCAACGTGTGGGTGAAGAACTCGCCGCGAAAGTTCAACGGTGTGGTGTTCTCCCACGCATCAAGGATTGCCTTGATCGCGGAGACTGTTTCCTTCATTCGCGCAGCGGGCCGTGACCACGTTGCGCTGTAACGCTTTTCGATGTGCGGCTTGATTTGTGAGCCGAGCCCGAGGCGGAACCGGCCCCGGCTGAGAAGCTGGAGATCGTTTGCGGAATTGGCCAAGTGCATGGGACTGCGCGGAAAGGCGATGGCGACGTTGGTCATCAGATCGAGGTCCACCGCCGAGGCCGCTTCGACGAGGGGGAAGAACACGTCGTGCTGGCCCTCGAACGTAAACAGGCCTGCGGCGCCGGTTTCGGCGAGTTCGAGGCTGCGGGCCGCGCCTGCCCCAGGCGAGGAGTCGAGTTGAACGTGAACCTTCATCGGCGCACCCGCAGCCAGGTGCTGACGCTGGGGGCGAACGGGGCAATTGCTGCGACGGCAACGAGGGCGCAGTAGAGGAGGGGTGCCAATTTCAGTACGCCGCCGCTGATGCCGTCGGCGGCGGACGTCAAGGACATGAAGCCGAGTCCGGCCGCAATACTGACGACGCCGACGATTGCCGTCATGATGCGTCCGGCATTTTTTCGGGCGCGCAGGAGTTGCAGGCTCAGGAGGGCTAGTAGCGCCAGGACGAGTGCACCGCCGCCGCTACCGGCAAGCACGACGGTGACGGCGTCGGCGATATCGGTGGGTGAGTATCCCGGGTTGTCTTGGGCTGTCGAAGCCTCGAGTACAGCTCGGACGTCGGTGAGGTTCGAGACCACGACTCCGGCAATTCCGGCGAGGACAACAAACGAACCTGTCCAGGCCGAGGCTGATACGAGCACTGCCTTCGGCGTCTGATCGCTGGGGGCGGTGCGCAAGGGGCGAATCACAACCTCAGGCCGCGGTGGCGCGGGGCGAGCCGGAGGAGTCAGCGATATGTCGGGATCGGTCACTGCCCGATCGTATCGATTCGGAGTGCTTCGACGTGATGTGGCGCACTTTTTCGGTTTTTCGGGGAAGGTGGGAACAAATTTACGTGGGCTGTAGTTGACCATTTCGACAAGCTTGAGCGCCCTCGGCTCAACTTCAAGTTGACTCACGGCCTCGGTCGGAGGCAAACTTGAGCGGAGGACGCTCACCAAGCGAACAGACTCGCGGTCAGGTTCGAGATCAAGCACTCGAACCGGACGGCCGCAGAACGAAAGGTAGAACACTATGGCTCGTGCAGTAGGTATCGACCTCGGTACAACCAACTCGGTAGTAGCAGTGCTGGAGGGTGGCGAGCCCGTAGTGGTCGCCAACTCCGAAGGCTCCCGCACCACGCCGTCCGTCGTCGCATTCGCAAAGAACGGCGAGGTCCTCGTCGGTCAGCCTGCGAAGAACCAGGCGGTCACCAACGTCGATCGCACCCTCCGCTCCGTCAAGCGCCACATCGGTACTGACTGGAACGTGGAAATCGACGGCAAGAAGTACACGCCGCAGGAAATCAGCGCTCGCACGCTCATGAAGCTCAAGCGTGACGCAGAGGCTTACCTCGGCGAGGAAATCACGGATGCCGTGATCACCGTCCCCGCATACTTCGAAGACGCACAGCGTCAGGCCACCAAGGAAGCCGGCCAGATCGCCGGCCTCAACGTCCTCCGTATCGTCAACGAGCCCACCGCGGCTGCACTGGCATACGGCCTGGACAAGGGTGACACCGAGCAGACCATTCTGGTCTTCGACCTCGGCGGCGGCACCTTCGACGTCTCCCTGCTGGAAATCGGCGACGGCGTCGTCGAGGTCCGTGCAACGTCCGGTGACAACCACCTCGGTGGCGACGACTGGGACGAGCGCATCGTTTCCTGGCTCGTCGACAAGTTCAAGGCTCAGAACGGCATCGATCTGACCAAGGACAAGATGGCGCTCCAGCGTCTGCGTGAGGCTGCGGAGAAGGCGAAGATCGAGCTCTCCAGCTCGCAGAGCACCTCCATCAACCTCCCGTACATCACGGTCGACGCGGACAAGAACCCGCTCTTCCTCGATGAGCAGCTCACGCGCAGCGAGTTCCAGAAGATCACCTCTGATCTGCTGGATCGCACCCGCGCACCGTTCCAGGCAGTGGTCAAGGACAGCGGCATCGCTGTCAAGGACATCGACCACGTCGTGCTCGTCGGTGGCTCCACTCGTATGCCGGCAGTCTCCGACCTGGTTCGTGAGATGACCGGTGGCCGTGAGCCCAACAAGGGCGTCAACCCGGACGAGGTTGTGGCCGTAGGTGCCGCACTGCAGGCCGGCGTGCTCAAGGGTGAGGTCAAGGACGTTCTGCTCCTCGACGTCACACCGCTCTCGCTCGGTATCGAGACCAAGGGTGGCGTGATGACCAAGCTCATCGAGCGCAACACCACCATCCCGACCAAGCGCAGCGAAACCTTCACCACAGCTGACGACAACCAGCCTTCGGTGCAGATTCAGGTGTTCCAGGGTGAGCGCGAGATCGCTTCGCACAACAAGCTTCTCGGCTCCTTCGAGCTCACGGATCTGCCGCCGGCACCGCGTGGCGTCCCGCAGATCGAGGTCACGTTCGACATCGATGCCAACGGCATCGTGCACGTGACGGCCAAGGACAAGGGCACCGGCAAGGAAAACACGATCAAGATCCAGGACGGCTCCGGTCTGTCCAAGGAAGACATCGAGCGCATGGTCAAGGACGCCGAGGTTCACGCCGAGGAAGACAAGGCCCGTCGCGAAGAGGCAGAGGTCCGCAACCAGGCCGAGTCGCTCGTTCACCAGACGGAGAAGTTCGTCAAGGAACAGCGTGACGGCGAAAACGCGGGCAAGGTCTCCGAGGAGATCCTGACCAAGGTCGAGGCAGCGATCAAGGACGTCAACGACGCCCTGGCCGGCGCCGACATCTCGGCAGTGAAGACCGCTGTGGAGAAGCTGGGCACCGAGTCGCAGGCTCTGGGCCAGGCAATCTACGAGTCTTCCGCTGCCAACGAGGGCGGAAACGCTGACGGCGCAGGCAATGACGACGATGTCGTCGACGCCGAGGTCGTGGACGAGCCGACAGATTCGGACAAGAAGTGACCTCGGACAACACCGAGAACAACCCGGTCGACCCCGAGACCGGTGCACAGGGAGAGGCGGCCGGCGAAGGCCGGCCGTCGCTCGACTCGGAAGACACAGGGGTAGTGCAGGAAGCGGAGGTCATCGTGGAAGAAGCTTCTGCAGCTGACCAATTGGCTGAGCGCACTGCGGATCTGCAGCGGTTGCAGGCGGAGTACACCAACTACCGTCGTCGCGTCGACCGCGACAAGCAGGCCAACATCGAGACCGCGAAGGCATCCGTCGTGGGTGCGCTCGTCCCGATCCTCGATGATCTGGATCGCGCTCGCTCACACGGCGACCTCGTCGAGGGACCGTTGCGGGCCGTCGCGGACAAGCTCAACGACACCCTCACCGGTCTGGGTTTGACCGTGTTCGGTGTCGAAGGTGACGCTTTTGATCCGGAATTGCACGAAGCCGTGCAACATGAAGGTGAAGGATCGGACCCGGTCTTGAGTGTGGTCATGCGTAAGGGCTACAAGTTCGGTGACCGCGTCTTGCGCCACGCGATGGTAGGCGTTGCAGATCGAGTGGGCGAGCAGCCCGCCGACGGCAGTGCCGCAGGCGCAGAAGAAGAATCAAAGTAACAGCGAGAGGAGGAGACGCCCAGTGAGTCAACGGGAGTGGATCGAGAAGGACTTCTACAAGGAGCTGGGCGTCTCGTCCACCGCTTCGGCCGACGAGATCAAGAAGGCATATCGCAAGCTGGCCCGGGATCTGCATCCCGACGCCAACCCTGACGACAAGAAGGCTGAAGAGCGCTTCAAGGCCGTCAGTGAAGCGAACACGATCTTGTCGGATCCGGAAAAGCGCAAGGAATACGACGAAGCTCGAAGGCTCTTTGCCAGTGGTGGTTTCGGCCCCAGCGGGCAGGGCGGCGGTGGATTCAATCCAGGCGCCGGAGGCTTCGATGTCAGCGACCTGTTCGGCGGCGGCGCCGGTGGGCAGGATTCGGGACTCGGCGACATCTTCGGCGGATTGTTCAACCGTGGCGGTCAGCGAACCGCTTCACCGAATCGTCCGCGCCGAGGCAAGGACCTCGAAACCGAAACCACTCTCGGGTTCCGTGAAGCGGCACTCGGCGAAACGATTCCGCTGAGGATTACCAGCCCCGCATCATGCACAACCTGTCACGGTAGCGGCGCAAAACCGGGCACCAGTCCGCGAGTATGCCCGCACTGCAACGGAACCGGTGTCATCAACCGCAACCAGGGCGCCTTCGGATTCAGCGAGCCGTGTGACGACTGCCGGGGTACCGGCTCGATCATCGACTCGCCGTGCGACGACTGCCATGGCAACGGCGTCACCAACCGCACTCGTACCATCACGGTGCGCGTGCCGGCCGGTGTCAGTGACGGGACGAAGATCAGGCTCAAAGGTAAGGGCGAAGCGGGACTCCGCGGCGCGCCGGCCGGCGACCTCTTTGTCAACATCCGGGTACGTCCCGATTCGGTATTCGGACGCAACGGCGATGACCTGACTGTGACGGTTCCGGTGAGCTACGGCGAACTGGTTCTCGGTACCACTCTCTCGGTCCCGACGTTGGAAGGTCGTGTCGGGGTGAAGATTCCGGCGGGGACCGTCGACGGACGCGTCCTGCGCGTACGGGGACGCGGTATCCCGAAGCGGCCCGAAGGTGCCGGCGATCTACTGGTCACTGTGAAGGTGTCGGTTCCGCAGAAGTTGGACGATGCCGCGATCGAAGCGCTCGAGACCTATCTCGAAGCAGAGAAGGCGAGCGGATTCGATCCACGGGCCGGGTGGGCCGGTGTGTGATGACCGAACGTCCGAAGAATCAACGAGACGTATCGCTCGATCCTGACGCTCAGATTTTCGTGATTTCGGTGGCAGCTGAACTGGCGGGCATGCATGCGCAGACTCTGCGCAACTACGACCGCCTCGGTTTGGTGACGCCGCATCGCACTACCGGTGGCGGACGACGTTACTCACCGCGAGATGTTGCACTTCTCCGTGAGGTGCAGCGACTTTCTCAGGACGAGGGCGTCAATCTCGCCGGTATCAAGCGGATCATCGAACTGACGAATCAGGTTGAGGCACTTCAGCATCGGGTACGAGAACTGGCGGAAGAGGTAGCCAAGGTTCATGCCGGCTATCGCCGTGAACTCGTCCCCATCCCACGCAACAATGCGCTGGTGGTGTGGAAGCCTCGCAATCAGCGGTAACGCTTCAACGTACAACGGTCCGGTACCCTTTCGAATCATGTGATTCGAAAGGGCACCGGACCGTCTTTGTATTCCAGGCGTTCTAGCCGTGGGAGATGCCGTTGATGAAGGCGAGCGATCCGCTGGCAATCAATGCCGGTATCGCGGTAAACGATCCGAACGACGTCTCCAGGATGGGAGTATCGCTACCCGTCTGTAGGAACTCCACGTAAACGCTCACGACATTGCCAATTCCGGCAATGAGCTTTGAAATCATGTCGATCGAACCCATCGAACCCATTGAGCGCTCTCTTTTCACATCGAAGAAGACGGACTGGCTGGTTTGTCGCAATCGGATTGCCGGCTGTTACAGGGTGCCGTGACGAATGCGTTGCGCTACGAGTATCTTCGCCGAAAATTTGGGCGGTAGTGCACTTTCGTGGCAAATGTTCCATGTAGTGGACGGCGATATTTCAGCGCTCCTGATTTGTACTTATCGTCCTGTTTAACGCCGACCGGTTGCCCGTTTGACGTTAGCCAGATCACACAATATGCTCCAAACCTAGCAACCGCTTGATTGATCTTCGAGCGCTTGCTTGGCTTGTCGATACAAAAATCCGGTATCTCTACCGGTCAACCATTCTCACGTCAGGTATTTGCCTGACGTTCGGTGCATACGTGTGTTCTAGGAGTACTGACATGAATCGTCGGCCCATTCTGCTTGCGGCAGTAGCAGTCACGGCTCTGGCCCTCACCGGTTGTAGCGGCAGTACCGATTCCGAAGCCGGAGCGGACTCGCCCTATCGAGTGCTGCTCACCGGTGGTCTCAGCGCGCAGGGCGCCCTCGCTGCAAACTCGCAGACGGCGTCGCTTGCAACCAAAGCCGGTGTCCAGGTACAGAACGCGGCCGGTGGAATCGGTGGGCGTCAGATCGAACTGACGACGGTCGAGGATGCGGGCGACGCTACGATTGCCGTCACCAAGTTGCGCGAAGCTATCAACTCCGGCAAGAAGCCTGATCTCTACCTCAACTCGGGTCCGTCCTCCATCGCCGCTGCCGTTCTGCCGATTCTCAAGCAGAACAACATCTTGTCGATGAGCCTGTCACCCGCTCCGGATTCGACGGATCCGGCCAAATTCCCGCTCAACTTCGACTTGGCGCCGGGTTCGACGGATACTGCACGCGGAATTTCCGAATACGTAAAGTCCAAGGGCTACAGCAACGTCGGAGTTCTGCACGGCAGCACGGCCTACGGTGAACTGTTCGGTGCCCAGATGACCAAAGAGCTCGAAAAGGTCGGTGTCAAGGCAGCCGGAAATGAGGAGTACGACTCCGCGGCCCTGGATATGACGGCACAGTTGCAGGCACTCAAGAACTCGGGCGCCAACGCCATTGCCCTGGACGCATATGGTGCGCCTCTCGGATACGTGCTCCAGAGTCTCGAACGTCTCGGGTGGGACGTGCCGCTGATCGGAAACACGTCGGTGTCTGCGACCAATCTGATCGCCAATGAACCGCCGGCCGGTGTTCTCGGCACGCCGCAGGTCAAAACCTTGTGACGCAGGTATTCACGAGCACCGTTTTCGATCCGAACAACGCCCTCGTCAACACGATGGTGAACACGATGGCATCGCTGGGTTCGATCCCGTCGACGCTGATTCTCGCGGACAACTACGACGCTTTCCCGTTGGTTGCCGCAGCTGCCGAAAAGGTCGGTAGCTCAACAGATCCGAAGAAGTTGGCAGAAGCGCTCGAAACCTCCGAGGTTCAGGAGAACGCGAAGACCGCATTCCTCTCGCGTTACAACTTCACCGCGGACAGCCATGGCCCGAACCCGAACACCAGCGAACTGAAGTTCATCAGCCCGACGAAGATCCTCAACGGCCAGTTCGGAAACCCGGCCGCCTCATGACCATTCTTTGGTCCGGTCTGGCGCTCGGCGCGGTCTACGTGCTGGTCGCCATCGGGTACAACATAGTTTTCGTTTCTTCCAACACCTTCAACTTCGCTCAAGCTCAGCTGATGATGGTGGGCACGTTTGTTGCCTACACCGGTTTGGTCACCCTGAAACTGCCGGTTCTCGTGGTGGCGGTGATGGCAACCGTCACGGTGATGCTGCTGGCCTCGATCGAGGAGATCGTTGCCATCCGTCCGGTGGCCGACCATCAAAATCAGTTGGTCACGACTATGGGCGTGGCGACGCTCCTCAACGGCGCAACTCAGTTGATCTGGGGTAGTGAGCCACTGACTGTTCCGTTCTTCGGGTCGAACGATCCGATCACGTTGCTCGGTGGACGTGCATACCCGGTCGAGATAGCGCTGCTGGTTACCGCGATCGCGCTGGTCATCGGTTTGAGCTACGTCTCGAAGAAGACCATGACAGGCTTGGCGTTGATCGGTATCTCCGAGGATCGCGAAGCGGCGATGCTCCGTGGTGTCAATGTCCGTCGACTCGCGTTGGGCGCCTTCGCGTTCTCCGGTGCTTTGGCCGGCGTTCTGGGACTCTTTGTGGGGCCCAAGACATTTGCCGTCGCAACATTGGGTGCAGCATTGGCGCTCAAGGGTTTCGTTGCCTTGGCGATCGGCGGATTCGGTTCTCTCCCCGGCGCTTTGATCGGCGGACTCACGGTCGGTCTCGTCGAGTCGTTTACCGCGCTTTACCTCGGAAGTCAGTACAGCAACATTGCCGTATTCACGGTCCTCATCATCGTTCTGATGGTCAAACCTGCCGGCCTGTTCGGCAACGTACGAGAACGGGTGGTGTGACATGGTGACACTGTGGCGGAACTTCCGTTCCCTTCCGAGTTGGATCATCCCGCTGGTTCTCGGTGTGGTGATCATGTTGCTGCCGACTCTCGGGCTCGACCTGTCCACGTCCCGTCAGATTCAGTTGGCCTGCATCCTTGCGCTGGTCGTCAGCGGCCTGAACCTCAGCCTCGGATTTGCCGGCGAACTGGCACTCGGCCAGGCTGCGATGTACGCAGCCGGCGCATACACGGCGGGCTTGATGTCGCAGGCCGGCCACACCGATATCGTGTTGCAGCTTGCTGCTTCAGGTGCGGTGGCACTGGCAGTCGGCATCCTCACCGGCGTTCCCGGTCTGCGACTGGGCAACTGGTCATTGGCAATGACGTCGTTCTTCTTGGTGCTGCTCGTGCCGGACGTGCTGGCAATTTTCGGCGGCAAGACCGGTGGGCGTAACGGCCTGACCGGAATGGAACCGCCGACGCTGTTCGGATCCGAACTCGACACTCAGCAGTACTACATCGTTGTTGTCGTCGTGACCATCCTCTGGTTCGTCGTCATGCGGAACCTGGTGGTGTCGCGCCACGGAATCGCGTTCCGCACGCTCAAGCAGTCGCCGGTTCTGGCGTCGTCGCAGGGTGTCTCGGTGTTCCGGATGAAGCTGCTGGGGTACGCGATCGGTGCGTTCCCCGCCGGTCTCGCGGGAGCGTTGTTCGCAAATACCGACCTCTTCATCTCGCCGGAAGCCTTCGGGTTTACCTTTGCCACAGCAGTTCTGGCGGCTTCGATCCTGGGCGGTGCTGCGAGTGTCTACGGCGCGGTGGTCGGCGCTGCGATCATGCAGCTCGGCCCCAATCAGTCGACGGCGTTTCAGGAGTATTCGCTGATCTTCTACGGCGGTTTCCTCATCGTGGGTGGCGTTCTACTCTCGGGTGGTTTGACTAAGGTCGGTCGAACTTTGGTGGCCAAGCTTGACCGCAAGGCGGGGATCGGCGTTGTCATTGCGAAGGAAAGGGGCGGGGCCACACCAGAACTCGCTCCGATCAAGGGTGCGACCCTCGTCGTGGACAATGTGTCCAAGGCATTCGGCGGAAACCAGGCCCTGAATGCGGCAACTCTGACGGCGGAAGCCGGCAAGGTTACCGCGCTCATCGGACCTAACGGCTCGGGCAAGACGACGATGCTCAACATGATCTGCGGGTTCTATACCGCCGATACCGGAGTCATCCGGATCGGTGACACTGTTGTGTCGCAGTCGTCTCCGCACAAGGTGGCGCGTGTGGGTGTGGCGCGTACCTTCCAGACTCCGACGATTCCCGAGAACATCACCGTTCTGGAAGCTGTTGCATCAGGACGATACTCGGTTCACCGGGCTTCGATGGCCTCGGCTGTTCTGCGGTTGCCCAGCTTCCGCAAGGTAGCGAAGGCTGACATCGTCGAGGCCGAGCGAGTGCTCGAACTCGTCGGAATGTCGCATCTGCGCAACGAAATTGCGACATCGCTGCCCCTGGGTATGCGTCGTATGCTCGAAGTTGCGCGAGCGATCGTCGCCGAACCCCGAGTGGTTCTCTTCGACGAGGTGGCATCGGGACTCGACGAGGACGAACTCGAACGTCTTGCCGATCTCATCAGAGTTCTCCGTGACGCCGGCGCAACAGTTGTGTTGGTAGAGCACAACTTCCGGCTCGTTCTGTCCCTGGCGGACGAGATCGTGGTCCTGGCTCAAGGTCAGGTCATTGCCACCGGTGATGCGGCGACGATCGAGCGTCATCCCCGCGTTCTGAGTGAGTATCTCGGCGTGAAGGCCGGCGACGAGGATATTCTTCTCAGCGACATCGGTCTTGCAGAGATCAGTGAGGTGAAGTGATGGAACCGATTCTCAAGGTCCGGAATCTGCAAACCGGATACGGTGATCTCCGGGTCGTCTGGGACGTGTCCTTCGACGTATATCCGGGGCAGGTCACTGCACTGCTCGGCCGCAACGGCGCCGGCAAGACCAGTACCTTGCGTGCACTGTCCGGACTCAACAAGGTGGCGTCGGGAACCGTCGAGATGGACGGCGCTGACATCACCGGCATACCGCCACACAAGCGGGTGCGTCAGGGAATGGCGTATGTCCAGGAAGGGAAGCGGGTCTTCCACAAGCAGACCGTCGAGCAGAATCTCCTGCTCGGTGGGTACACCCGCAAGGTCAAACGCGCGGAACTCATGGAATCGGTGGAGTCCATGTACGAGATGTTCCCGATTCTGGGGGAGAAGCGCGCTCTGCCGGCAGGTTCCATGTCCGGTGGCCAGCAGCAGATGCTGGCGATCGGTGCAGCCCTCATGGCGCAGCCACGACTCCTCCTGCTGGACGAGCCTTCGGGCGGTCTGGCACCCGTGATCGTGGGCGAGGTGATGGATCGCGTGCAGCAACTCAAGGAGACGGGGCTCGCAGTTCTGCTGGTGGAACAGGCCGTCGAGGCAGCGATGAGCGTCGCCGATCACGTGACGGTTCTCGACATCGGCAAGGTGGTTCTGGACGCAGACGCCAAGGATATCGACGATCTTGCAGTGCTCAAGGACGCGTACTTCGGCCGAGTCTGACCCGTTTCTACCAGGCGCGCTGCAACTTCCACGGCCCGGCATCCAATCGGATGTCGGGCCGTGGGCCGTAGCGATGCAAGTTTCAGTTGGCAGTGAAGACGTCGTACGACGCGTTCATCGTCGGATAACCGGTGGACAGGTAGTTCGTGAGGATGACGTGGGTGGGGTCGCCGATGATGCGGGTTCCGTCGAGGGTGGGGTTGCCGGCGTAGTTGTTGGCAGCCATGACGGTTTGCACTCCGTCGGCCACGTTGTAGGTGACGTCGACGCCGATGCCCCGAGGATCGCTGCTGTACGCGGTCACGATTTCGGTGGTGTGCGGCGCGAGGTACGAACGGGGGCCGTTGATCCACTCGCCGTAGGGGTTGGATGCGCTGTCCAGGAGCATGGGATTGTCGGTGTTATTGGTGATCGTCATGGCGACGGTGGGGCCGTCGGTGGGCATCGTCCCGGCGTTGGCAATGATTGCGGCTCCGAGTACCGAGCCGCCGACTGCGAAGGCGATTGCGGTGATTGCTGCAATGCGAGTGGAGTTGGTACGCATGACGGTTGCTCCTGAGGGTGTCGGAAAAGACGTTGTTTGTGGGAAAGTGAGCAATGCGAGAAGGCTCAAAACTGCAAGCCGGCAAGGTTTCGGTGGTGGTCGGTGACGACCACCCGCTGTTTCGTGAGGGCGTTGTCCGGGCCCTCTCCGGGAGCGAGAGCATCGACGTCGTCGGTGAGGCCGACGACGGTGCGGCGTCGCTGGCATTGATCCGGGAACTGAAGCCTCAGGTAGCGCTACTTGATTTCCGAATGCCGATTCTCGACGGAACGCAGGTTGCTGCGGCCGTGACTCGGGACGAACTCCCGACCCGAGTGTTGCTACTGAGTGCTCACGACGAGGCATCGGTTGTCTATCAAGCATTGCAGGCGGGGGCTTGCGGGTTTCTGCCCAAGGAATCTACTCGGGCGGAGATTGTGAGCGCGATACTCGATTGCGCTGCGGGTCGAGATATCTTGCCGCCCAGTGTGGCTGCGAGTTTAGTGGGGGAGGTGCGTCGGCGAAGCGAACCTTCGGGGCCGACGCTCAGCGCCAGAGAACGCGAGGTGCTGGGGTTGATCGCCCAGGGCGCCAGCATCCCGGTAATTGCAGGGCAGTTGTTCCTCGCGCCGTCCACTGTCAAAACCCACGTGCAGCGCCTCTACGAGAAACTCGGAGTCAACGATCGCGGCGCTGCCGTCGCTGCCGCGATGCGGCAGGGCCTGCTGGAGTGATCGGGAGTCAGGCGAGCACGTAGGCCACGTTCAGGCTCGGATACCCCGACGTCATGGTGGTGGAGACACGGTGTGGCAGCGATGCGGAAGTGCCGAGTGTGCCGGCGTCCTCACGTGAATTGGTGGAAGCGAAGACAAACTCGGAGCCGTCCTCAGTGCGGTAGGTCAAGGAGATCGGGAACTCGCGGGTTCCAATACTGGTAGCGACGACATGGACATTCGTATTCGGCAGAATGTAGTCGGCCGGCGGAACGATCCAACGTCCGTTCGGGTTGGACTCCTTGATCAGATAGAGTGCCCGGCCGCTCGAGTTGGCGATCAATGCGCTGGTGACCGAAGTGGCGGTGTTGCTGCGAAGTGTTGTGGTACTCATGATGTTTGCTCCTGAAGTTTCTCGTTGTGTCGGTCTCGGTGACCGGCGTTTTCGGTGATGACACAACTATGGTCGGTAATTGCCGGGAGGTCTGTCCGCTGACCGGACCGAGTGCGGGATGAGAGCGTTGTCCCCCGATCGGGGGACACGGCAGATACTGTCCATCCAGCGGGAGGGTCTGTTCCGGATGCAGTGCGCAGAATCGTAGCGTGGCAACCATGACCGATCCTGATTTCTCCACCGCACCACTCGACGTCGTAGTCATCGGCGCCGGGGTAGCCGGCTTGTACGCGATGCACCGACTCCGTGCACAAGGGTTGAGCGTCCACGGCTTCGAAGCCGGATCCGGCGTCGGTGGAACCTGGTACTTCAATCGTTATCCGGGCGCCCGTTGCGACGTCGAGAGTTTCGACTACTCCTACTCCTTTTCCGAAGAGCTACAACAGCATTGGGATTGGAGTGAGAAGTACGCCGCGCAGCCGGAGATTCTCGCTTACCTGGATCACGTAGCGGAACGATTCGATCTGCGGAGCGGATTCACCTTCGATACTCGGGTGGAGAGTGCACATTTCGACGAGGAGTCGGCGCGCTGGCGCGTACGTACCGACTGGGGCCACGACGTCACCGCGCGATTTGTGGTGTGCGCCACGGGCAGTCTGTCGACAGCGAATATCCCGAATATCGAAGGACGTGAATCCTTTACCGGCGAGGTCTTTCATACCGGCTTCTGGCCGCACGAGGGCGTCGACTTCACCGGAAAACGAGTGGGCGTCATCGGAACCGGATCTTCGGGAATTCAGTCGGTACCGCTGATCGCGGAGCAGGCCGAGCAACTGTACGTATTCCAGCGATCAGCGAATTACAGTGTGCCTGCTGGAAATACGCCGCTCGATGACGCTCGGCGCGTCGAGATCAAGGCGGGCTACGCCGAGCGTCGTGCGCTCAGCAAACGCAGCGGCGGCGGTTCACCGTTCGTCTCCGACCCGCGAAGCGCTTTGGAGGTATCGGAAGCCGAAAGGACGGCGGCATACGAGGAACGGTGGAAGCTCGGCGGAGTTCTCTTCGCGAAGACCTTTGCCGACCAGACCAGCCGTCTTGAAGCCAACGAAACGGCACGTCAGTTCGCCGAGGTGAAGATCCGTTCGGTAGTGGAGGATCAGTCCGTCGCAGATCTCCTGATCCCGAACGACCACCCCATCGGAACCAAGCGGATCGTCACGGACACGAACTACTACCAAAGTTACAACCGCGACAACGTCAGCCTGGTGAACCTGAAGAAGGCACCGATCGAGGAGATCGACGCCACCGGAATCAGAACCGCCGATGCCCATTACGAGCTTGACGCTCTGGTATTTGCCACGGGGTTCGACGCCATGACCGGCGCGCTCGATCGCATCGACATTCGCGGACGCGGCGCAGAAGCCTTGCGGGAGAACTGGAATGCCGGACCGCGAACCTATCTCGGGCTGGGGATCAACGGTTTTCCGAATCTCTTCATCGTGACCGGGCCGGGAAGCCCCAGTGTTCTGACGAACATGATTCTGGCGGCGGAGCAGCACGTGGACTGGATTGCGGACGCAATTGCCTACCTCGACGCAAACGAACTGACCACAATCGAACCCAGCGCCGAGGCAGTCGAAGGTTGGCTCGAAGAATGCTCGCGCCGAGCGTCGGCAACTCTGTTTCCTTCGGCCAACTCTTGGTACATGGGCGCCAACATTCCCGGAAAAACCAGGATCTTCATGCCCTTCATCGGTGGATTCGGTGTTTACAGCGATATCTGTGCGGAAGTCGCGTCGGCCGGATATCGAGGCTTCGAGACAGCCAGCGTGGTTCGAGCATGAGGCGACTCGAGGGTCAGCGCGTACTGGTGACGGGCGCGGCCGGCGGAATGGGTCGTGCGCACTGCATCAGGTTGGCGCAAGAGGGCGCGTCGGTGATTGCGCTCGACGTGGCCGAGGCTGCCAGTGCACTCGAGGAGACTGCGCAGGCGGTCCGGGAGCTCGGCGTCGTTGCGGTTACCGGCAGCGCGGACATCAGGGATTTCGATACTCTCGCCGAGGTGGTGGCGGACTGTGTGAAGACGGTCGGCGGACTCGACGTCGTCGTCGCGAATGCCGGCGTGTACGACACACCCGGGCCCGTCTGGACGATAGATCCGGCGATCTGGAATCGTTCCCTCGACGTCAACCTCACCGGAGCCTGGCACACGGTCAAGGCGTGTGTTCCACATTTCCGCGATGGCGGATCAGTGATCCTCGTGAGTTCGACTGCCGGAATCAAAGGTATTGCGGGAGCTGGACATTACAGTGCCGCGAAGCATGCCGTGGTCGGCTTGTCGCGGACTCTGGCCAATGAATTGGGGGCGCAGAGCATTCGCGTCAACTCGGTACATCCCGGATCGGTGCGGACTCCGATGATTATCAACGAGAAGGTCTTCGCGAACCTGTGCCCGGGCATCGAGAACCCCACCGAAGCTGATGCGGCGGCAGTGCTCAGCGCACGGAACCTCCTTCCGGTCCCGTGGGTGGATCCAGTGGATGTGAGCAATGCCGTCCTGTTCCTCGCATCATCCGAATCCCGATACATGACCGGTTGCCAATTGGTGATCGACGCCGGCCTGACCCAGAAGGTGTGAACTGATGAGACTGGAAGGAAAGATCGCGCTGGTTACCGGTGCCGCTCGGGGAATTGGACGGGCCCAGGCTGTGCGATTCGCCGAGGAGGGCGCGGACATCATCGCCGTGGATGTCTGTGCCTCCGTCGAGACGACGGTGACGCCGCCGTCGAGCGTCGACGATCTGGCCGAGACGGTATCCCTGATTCGGGCACAAGGGCGTCGAATCGAAACAGCCGTCGTGGACGTCCGCGATCTGGAAGCGCTTCGTAGCGCCGTTGATTCAGCGGTGAAATCACTCGGTGGTCTCGATATCGTCTGTGCCACAGCTGGAATCACGTCATCCGACGCATCCATGACGATGTCGGAAACAATGTGGCAGACCATGTTGGACGTCAACCTGACCGGAGTGTGGCACACGTGTTCTGTTGCGGCGCCTCACTTGATCGAACGCGGCGGCGGAGCAATGACGTTGACCAGTTCCATTGCCGGACTACGCGGACTCGTCGGCGTTGCGCACTACACCGCCGCCAAGCACGGCGTTGTGGGTCTGATGCGTTCGCTGGCAAAAGAACTGGCGCCGTACAACGTCCGAGTAAATACCGTGCATCCGACAAATGTCGATACACCGATGATTCAGAACCCGATGGTACGAGGCAAGTTCCGCCCGGACCTCGAAAATCCGACGCGGGAAGAGTTTGCCGCTGCCGCCATGACCATGAACATGCTGCCCATTCCCTGGATTGAACCAGTCGACGTGGCCAACGCGACGCTTTTCCTCTCGTCCGACGAGGCCCGCTACATCACGTCCGTCGCTCTGCCCGTGGACGCGGGGAGTTCGTCTCGTTGACCATCTGAGGGGGTAACCCTCGAGTGGCGACGTGATCCACTGCCGGCCCAAGCTTGCCCTTGACTCGAATGGATGTTCGAGTATAATTGGGGGCAAGGATGGGGGGATCCGATGAGCGTCGACACCGTAGTTGCCGATGTCGTGGCTGGTTCTGCCGTGAATGTGCGCGGCATGCTGTGGCGGTTGCGGCCGTGCGACGTGCGGGATGTCGCGGTCACCGCATCGGCGGAAATTCTTCGGCTGGAAGCGATTCGGGTTGCCGCAGTCGACGAGTTGGCGCTTCATCCGGACGAACCAGTGCTGTGTTACCGCGGTGTCGGCCGCTGGCTGGCCGCCAATACGATGCTGCAGAATGCGGCCGGAATCAAGATCGCCGCCCTCGGGGTGGCCTTGCGGGCGTTCCCGGCTATCGCGGCGCAGTTCGATGCCGGGGATCTCACCGTCGACCATGCCGCGCTGATCACCGCGTTCTGCGAGTCCCCACCGAAAGGGATGCCGGACCGCGCCCTGCCGCACTGCATCAAAACCCTGCTCGCGGCAGCCTCCGGGGTGGAGGCGACCACCACGAAGTTGCGGTACGCGATCGCGGTGTTGGAGCGGATCTTCGAATCCGAGGACATCCCGGCTGGGGAGGACGAGGACCGCAACGAACTACGCATCGCGCCGACGTTGAACGGTCGGGTGGTGATCAAGGGTGAGTTCGATGCGTTGACCGGCGAAATGCTCTTGTCGGCGTTGTCGGGGTTGTCGATGCCCGTCCCGGCGGCGGACGGAACTCCCGATGCTCGGTCGGCTGCGAAGCGGTCGGCGGATGCGTTGACGGAGTTGATTCGTCGGTATCTCGACAATGCTGCGACGGGGGTGGATGGTGGTCAGCGTCCGCATGTGAATGTGCATGTGACGGCGAAAGATCTTGCGGAGCATCGGGACTGCGCCTCGACCCGGACGACAGCTTCCGGCTCAGACAGTGGAGACGGTGACGTCGAAGGCGGGGCCGATGAGGATGCACCGGTGTGGGGCTTCGACGACCTGGAGGACTTCGACGATCTTGATGTCGGGCACATGCCGTGGATGGGCCCGTTGAGTATCACCCGCACCCGGATGTTGGCGTGTGATTGCATGCTCTCGACGGTGCTCCTCGACGAGAATGGTGCCCCGCTCGATGTGAGTCCGTTGAAGCGGTTGGTGTCGGCGGCGCAGCGGACGGCGTTGATCGCCCGAGACAAGGGATGTGCGTTCCCCTCGTGTGATGCGGTGCCGGCGTGGTGCGATGCGCACCATATTCGGCCGTGGTCGAAGGGTGGGTTGACGGTGATGGACAACCTGACTTTGCTGTGCCGGTCCCATCACACTTTGATTCACCGCAAGGTCGGGTTCGCGGGGCAGTGGGAGATCAAGATGGGATCGGATCGTAAACCGTGGTTTATTCCGCCGGCGGGGATCGATCCCGAGCAGCGACCGCGACGTTCGACGACGCATCAGGGTCCGGTGCTGCGCACGTGAAAATTGTTGCACCACAACTACGGACGTGTCCGTATTCGCATCAGAATCTTGCCGATGCGAAGCCCACACGCATGGGCCTGTGCTGGTTGCTCATCGCTAAGCGTCAGGGCGTCAGGGCATCAGGGTACCGGGGGCGAGCAGGACTGGAGTGAGACTGAAAACTCGAATTTCCCGCGAGTACGCGCGATCCGCGTAGGTGGTGTATGCCGGCCAGGAATCGGTTGCGAGTGCCCAGAGTCGTTTCCGCAGAGCACCTTCGGCAAGTTCGGCCAGCACTGGCGTTTTCACACCTTTGATCGTTACCGTCGCCCGCTGGTCGGCGATCAGATTGTAGGTCCACTGGGGATGTGCTGTCTGGCCCCAATTGGAGCCGACCACAACAAATGATCCCTCGTCAGGTGCGTACAAGAGTGGCGTCGTATGGGATTGTCCGCTCCGACGCCCGGTCACGGTAAGGAGCAGTTGCGGGACTGTGCCGTTCCCGACGAGAGAGACCTTGCCCCGTGTCGATTTCTGCACTGCACGATCGATCGTGACCAAATCCTTGCCCAGATCGGAGAACCATTGAGTGTGGCCCACGGAGCGCATCAATGACCGGTAGGGATTGCGCATGGTGCTCCTGATCTCGGTGGGACAGAGAATCTCGGTGGGGCAGAGAATCTCGGTAGGACAGGGATCCGCCCGTCGGCGGATGTCGTCTGTTGGGTTCGAGCATGTCGGAGAAGATTGTGCCACGCGTGGTCACACCTACACGAGGGAAGTGGAATTTTGTCGAACAGCCAAGATTCTGCGAGTTTCGTTCCTGTCGAGGATAATTGGGACTATCTACACGAACAGGGAACTATCGTTCGGACGTCAGCACATCTGGTTCGAGCCATTCGACCCCCAGGAGTTCGGCGAGGCTCCGAAGTCCCGATTGATCGCCACCCTTCAATCCGGTTACCGATTGGAGGTTGCGGAGCATAGTTGTTGCAACGTCCTCTTCTTTGGTTCCGACGCCGAAGGGGATCAGCCACGGGCACGTCTGGTAGTCACGGTGCGACCTACCGAAGGTCTGCTCGGCGGCGATCCCGGAGTACCGGGGTTGATGGAAAATTCCGGTCCGAGGCAGTGGAGACGCGTAGGTGCCGTCCGGTAACGCTTCGTTGGCATGGAGTGAAATCGAAGTCGTGACGTTGAAGACGACAACCGGCGCGTCTCCTCGTTGGAAGCGAAGCCGTTGCTGTTCTTTGTCCGGCACGGCGCCAAAGAGTTTTGCGACGGATATTCCGGCATCCTCGATCATCTCGACGAGCGGATCACCTGCGGTGGAGACGAACTCGACGGCAACTAGTACCTGTTTGCCCGACTTGACCTGAGCCCCCGCCCACTGGGCAGTGGACTCTGCGCGAATCATCCCGGCTTTCTGCCGGTACCGCAGGACGAGCGCACGCCCGCGGGCGATGTTGCGACTCTTGCGGGCCAGACCCATCTCGTAGGCGTATTCGGCCCATTCGGTCTCGTATTCTGCGCGTTGGGCAGGGGTGAGGTCGATCGGCATTCCGTCGAGGGGTACCGGACCCCACGGTGTAGGCCGGTGAATCATCAACGGTGGCTTACTGTTCGACAGCCAACCGCGGACAGTTTCCAGAGCGTGTGCCTGCAGTGCCGGTGACTCTTTGGCTTCCGCGCTCCAGGTCCATTTGCCGTACGACTTGTCCAAGGGAAGGCCCGATTCCAGAAGGCGCGCACCCAAATCTTGCCAATGCTCGGGCGATTCACCATGTACCTGAGCGAAAAGTGGTGCAAGGTAACGCTGATCGGCGGGCGTGTGACCCGGCGTTGCAGTCACGGACAGAACAAACGGGGCCTGATCGTGGGCGTTGGAGAACCGCGCGACCTTCTCGAATGCCGCTGTGCGCTGCGTATCGTTGCTGTACAGCTGAGCTTCGTCTGCAATTACCACGCCGAAGGTGTACTTGGGCCGTCCGTTTCGTGCGATGAGCTTCTTCAATTGGTCCGGGGACATTATCAACCAACGGAATCCACCGTCACCCACGGATGCGATGGAGTAACGCCAGTGCGGGATGGTGATCTGGGCCGGTCGATCAACGAGAACAAGGATGTTTTTCTCACCGCGCTCCTCGGCAATTGTCTTGGCGGACATGATGGCGATCAGGGTCTTGCCCAGACCGGCGTTGTCGGCAAGCAGGAAGCCTCGTCGGCCTGCGCGAGCGGCATCGACCACTGCGGCGGATCCTGAAACCTGCTCGGATCGAGGAGTTTTGGGCGACGCGGTTGGGCGCTCACCCGTCGAGTTGTTGATGTCGTCCTCGACCCACTGCTGGTACGAGAACGGCAGAGCCTTGAATGGTGCAAGCTCCGTGGGTAGTTCACTGCCCATCCAGGCATAGCTCTTCCACTTCTTCACGAACTGCGCGCCCGGCGCTGCCGTTCGAAACGGGACGTCGAGAAGCCAGATCCGTTCCCCCGGACCGGCAGTGGGAGCATCAGGAGTTGGTGTGGTTTTGCGTTTTGCGGTACGAGTACTGGATCGCTTGCGTGGAGGCATCAGGCGCCGGCACCTGCCGTGAGAAACTCTCGCAAGGTCAACGGCGGAACACCGGTAATGTCCTCTACCGCAGTGCTTATCGACGACAGTTCGCCATTCGCGATTGCGGTATATGTCGATACCCAGGCATCAACTTCCCAGTCCGGGGCGTTGTACGACGCACGGGAGGCGTAGGCCTCTTCGATGGTTTCTTCGACGTACGCCGTCGGTGCGCCCGTGACTTCGGTGATGATTGCGGCTACTTCGGTCAATGTGAGGGCTTCACGGCCGGTGAGATCGTACGTCCGGTCCGCATGCGAATCGAGATCTTTCAGAACAGAAACTGCGACGCGGGCGATGTCGGACCGAGATACCGCACCTACCACTCCGTTACCAGCCGGCCCGCGAATAACTCCGTCCGCGCCCGCCAGAGACGGAAGGAAATCGATGTACGCACTATCGCGAAGAAATGTAAAAGCCATTCCGGTTGAGCGAATATATTCTTCGGTTGCCCAATGATCGCGGGCCAGTGTAAATGTGGCGTCCGGAGCCGCGCCGAGGTACGAGGTATAGACAATATGGCGGACACCGGCAGTGGTCGCAGCGTCGATGAAGGTGCGGTGCGCAGTGAGTCGATCGGCACTTTCCGCCGCCGAGACCATGAACAGTGCGTCGATTCCGGTAAGCCCGGATACTGCGGCGCCGAGGTCCCCATACGACGTTTCCACCGCGTCGGCACCGGTGAGTTGGGGGAGGCGGGTCACCGAACGTGCAAGTAGTCGTTGGCTGATGCCTTCCTGCGCCAGTGAACGAGCAACCAGACCGCCGATATGGCCGGTTGCACCGGTTACTGCGATCGAGCGTGCACGAGCAGACCGTGCGGATGACGAACGTGGCTGAGCAGACAGTGGACTACCTCCGGCGCGGATGACTTATCAGGCCGAGCCTACGGGGCCGACTACTTGCAGTTCCGGAAGACTCGACCATTTGCCGTCGCACAGTTTTCGGAAATGGCAAGAAATGGGTGGTTCCAAACCACTAGTACTTTAGGTGGATCTTCGCGAAATAGACAGATTCTGGCGGCATCGTTGTGTTATAGATTTACCAGTAGTGCCGAATAACTAAACGTGTTGACTATCGACTGAATCGGCGGTTTCCCGTTGTGGGATCCCTTTCACTGAGGAGCGTCTGCTGTGCATGGTGGATTACGTTAGCTGCGACTTTTTGCTGCCCCGAAGGAGTCATCGAGTGGGCCGCCGGGTTTGTCGACGGCGGCGAACGGCGCTGAAGATGCAGGTTCCGCAAGGTTGGTTCGAGGAATTCCTCGAGATTTCAGTGAAGTAGATAGGTTAGGGGTGCGTGGATGATTTCTCTCGATACTGTTTACAAGACATATCAGTCGGACAGCGAGCACAGTGTCCGACTGGGCGGTGTCGGATCAGGTGGTGTCGCGGTCCCTGCGGTGGAGCGGGTCTCGTTCAATATTGCGACGGGCCAGCTGGTGGCGATCTATGGCGTCAGTGGATCCGGAAAGACGACCTTGATCAATATGATTGCAGGACTAGATGATCCGGATTCTGGGACCGTGAATGTGGCAGGCGTCGAAGTAACCGCATTGTCGGCCGATCAGCGTGCGGCGTTTCGGCGCGAGAGTGTCGGTGTGGTGTTCCAGGAATACAATCTGATCGCGAATGCGACAGTCGCGGACAATGTCTCGCTGGCGCAGGTAGCTGGAGGTATGCGGCGGTCGGCAGCGAAGCGGGCTGCTGAGGAAGCGCTGCGACGGGTTGGTCTCGATGGATTGGGCGGGCGTTTCCCGCAGCAGCTCTCCAGCGGTCAGAAGCAGCGCGTCGGCGTCGCTCGCGCCCTGCTCGGGGCCCGGAAAGTAATGCTGGTCGACGAACCGACGGGCGCTCTCGATGCCGTGAACTCGCTGGCACTGTTCGCGCTGTTTCGCGAGCTCGCAGACGACGGGATGACGGTGCTCGTCGCTACGCATGACCCAATGGCCAGGGGGTATGCGGATCGTGTGTTCTCGATTGCCGACGGCAAGGTCGTTGAAGAGTTGAGAATTGAAAAATTGAGAATCGAAGAGTTCGAGAAATGACGCGCTCGGTGCCCGAGGGGACCGCAGTTCACCGTCGGTGCTGATAGCCGATCCAGGCGCGTCGGCGATCGGCGAGGGGATCGTTCTCGACATAGCTGGTGCTGTCGAAGATCATGGTCTCGCGGTTCGCCGTGGAGTATTGGGGCCAATCGCTTCCCGGGATACCTTGACGGGCGAAGTGAATCCAATGATTCTGCATAGTTTCGGTGACAGCGTGTAGCGAACGGCGTCCGCCGAAGACGGTGAGGCACTTGATCAATGCATCCGATCGGCCGAAGACTGCAAACAGTTCAGTGGCATGTGTTGCACCGATGCCGAGCAACCGAAGTAGTCGAGGCGCAAAATCGTAGCGGTAACTGTACGTTGGCGCCACAGTGCAATGGCCTTGTGCGCAGAGGATCGCCGGCTCCCAGAATGTAATGTCGCCGCCCAGATCCGCAGCCGCATAACGGTGCGGATACGTTGGATAGGCCGCCAGCGCACGCTCTTTCACGTCCGGTGAAGTGTGAGAAAACATCTTCTCGATCCGTTCCGGATCTGTGGGCAAGATGTTGAGGAAGCGCGGAAAAATCCGTCCCTCGTGGAGATTCGACCCCACCAAAAAGGGGATCGGGTGCGCATTTCCCGCGGCAAATACGTCGAGTGGATGTTGGGGAAGGAAATCGTCGCCCACAACAGGAGCGAACGCGCGCGTTCCCGGTTCTTCGTCGGCGCCGCGGCGAGCCAGTTCCTCGCCGGCGTCAACCAATTCACCCACTGAAGCCGAGCACAGCCAGGACGCCGGATCTGTGGCCGACGCCTGGGCGATCTCGAGAAATTCCTGTGCCCAGCGGTTCGCTCGATCCTTGCCGTATGCCGAAGCGGCGGGGGGACTTTGAGCGATTGCTTGCGCGAACAAACCCGTTGCCGTCGGTGTGGCCATCAGCGTGGTGACGGCATTCGCACCGGATGATTCACCGAACACTGTGACATTGTGCGGGTCGCCGCCGAATGCAGCAATGTTTCGCTGCACCCATTCCAGCGCAGACACTTGATCTCGGAGACCCAGGTTCGATTCGAATAATCGCTTGTCGGTGGATAACTCACTGAAGTCGAGGTACCCCAGGGCTCCGAGGCGATACTGAATGGAAACGTAGACGATGTTGCCGCGCTCCACCAAGGATGTGCCGTGGTACATCGGCGTCGACGGGTTGCCTCCGTTGTACGCGCCTCCGTGAATAAACACCATGACCGGACGCGGTTCATCGGAAGTCTGGCTGGGCGCAAGAACATTGAGAAGTAAGCAGTTCTCGTCGAGATTACCCTTGCTCTGTGGTGCGGGCGAACCGAATTCGGCAGCCGAGCGGATACCCTGCCAGGGCTCTACGGGTTGCGGCGCTCGAAACCGCAGTGGGCCGACGGGCGGTGCGGCGTACGGAATCGCCCGCCACGTCCTGAGATTACCGGCTCGCCGTTCGAGTAGACGACCGCGGATTTTCCCGGAATCGACAACTACTTCAAGGTGGTCCATCACTCGTCGACCGTCACGAGAGAACTTGGCTCGGTTGGTAGTTGCGGTAGCCCGCGTAACCGGACCAGGCAAGACGTTGCTCGCGTCGCGGATCGTTTTCGACGTGGGTGATCTCGTCGAAGATCAAGGTGCGGCGCGCGCTGTCGTCGTAGCGGGGCCACGAACTACGCGGAGCGCCGTGCTTCGCAAAATGGAGCCAATGTTCCTGAACCGCATCGGTGACGACGCGGAGTCCGCGCCGGCCACCGGGCAGAGTGAGTGCTCGGCCGATCGAGGTGTTTCCGATACCGAAGACTGCAAACATCTCGAAACCATGTGTCGCGTCGAGTCCGAGCCAGCGCATCAACGGTGGGGCAAAGTCGAATCGGTACGCATACGTCGGTGCACTCTGGGCGTGCGCTTGCATCAACTCCACTGACGGATGCCAGAATGTCACGTCGCCGCCGACATCGATCGCAGAGTCCTCGGCTGGATACTCCGGATACGTTGCAAGGATGCGCTTTCCGGCTTCGGGATCGGTGAGCGTGAACATTTTCTCGATGCGCGGCGGAGAAGTGGGCAGTGCGTCGAGCACCTTGGGAAAGAGCGTGCCCTCGCGTTTGTTGGTTCCGATGATCAGTGGCACCTGATGGGCCAACCCACGAGCAAACGCGTCGACGGGTGAGACGGGGAGGAAGTCACCGTCGACGCTGGGGCCGAACGGATGCAGTCCCGGTGTGGCGGAAAGAACTTCAGTGCCCAGGACGGATCCGATACGGCTCAACTGCCGAGCGGAGGTCAGGCGCAGAGCCTGGGACGGAGGGGCATCGGAACTGAGGAGCTCGATGAATCTTTTTGCCCAGATGCGTGAGAGTTCTTGGTTTACCACCAGATCCGGAGCCGGACTCTCGGCAATCGCGCCGGCAAACAGTCCCTGTGCCGCGGGTGTCGCCAACAGCGTGGTGACTGCGGTGCCGCCGGCTGACTCACCGAACACTGTCACTCGATCAGGGTCGCCGCCGAATGCAGCAATGTTGCGCTGCACCCATTCCAATGCGGCTACTTGGTCTCGAAGTGCGAGATTGGAATCGAAAGGATGTTCCGGGGTGGAGAATTCGGAAAAGTCCAGGAATCCCAACGCGCCCAGGCGGTAGTTGATCGACACGTAGATGATGTTGCCTCGCGTGACGAGCGAACGTCCGGAATAGAGTCCCGTCGCGGATGTTCCGATGGTGTTGGCGCCTCCGTGAATGAAGACCATCACCGGAAGTGGTTCGACGGCAGCCTGCTCGGGCGCAAGAACATTGAGGGTGAGGCAATCTTCGCTACTGGGTTGGTACTTGCCCGGGGCCAATGCAAGGCCCTTCTTGCTCTGCACCGACGCGTCGCCGAATGCCGTCGCCGCCCGTTCGCCTTTCCATGGCAGTACCGGCT
This sequence comes from Rhodococcus sp. OK302, assembly GCF_002245895.1. Lineage (NCBI taxonomy): Bacteria > Bacillati > Actinomycetota > Actinomycetes > Mycobacteriales > Nocardiaceae > Rhodococcus > Rhodococcus sp. OK302. The sequence goes on along the minus strand of NZ_NPJZ01000001.1, from coordinate 5,875,994 downwards.
GGGGTGCTCGCAGACGCAATGCCCCGACCGGGGGACGGGCGTAGGGAATACCTCTCCATGCACGGAGTTTGCCGACACGTAGACCGCGCAAAATTCCGTCGGCCGTGGTCACGAGTACTTCTGAGTTGATCCGTGCGTCTGCCGCCATAGCCGCGACTATACGTAACTACGTCATCGTCGCGCCTCCAACAATCGCAGCCAGACCTCGCTGACGGTCGGATACGACGGGACCGCATGCCACAGCATTTCGAGTGGGACTGCCGCAACCACAGCGATTGTCGCGGCGTGCAGCAACTCCGACACTTCGGGTCCGACAAACGTGGCACCGACGATGATGTCCTCGAGTTTGTCGATCACCAGTTTCGCGCGGCCCTCGTAGCCGTCCCGGAGGAGTGACGACCCGGCGACGGCAATCGGAATTTCCACGACTTCGACGTCCAGACCGGCCTTGCGCGCTTGCACTTCCGTCCGTCCTACCCACGCAACTTCGGGTGAGGTGAACACGACTTGAGGAACTCGGCCGTTGTCTGCTGACGCGGTGCACCGTAGGGCTACCAGCGGACTACCCGTCGCGCGGGCCGCGATGACGTCGCCGCACACCCTCGCCTGGTACTTGCCCATGTGGGTCAGGGGGGAGCGGCCGTTGATATCGCCGACCGCATACAGCCATTCACCCTGCGCGCACAGATGATCGTCGGTCGGCACGTACTTACCGTCCTCTAATCCGACGGTCGAGAGGCCCAGGTGAGCCGACGTCGGAACGCGTCCGGCGGCAACGATCACCTCGTCTACTTCGATCACGCCGGACGACGTGTCGAGAGTGACCGGACCGCCGTGAATATTTCCTTCACCGGTGTCCTGGGCATCGGGCCGGGACACGGAATTGACGGTGGTACCGAAGCGAATGTCGGCGCCGCGGCTGGTCAGATGACGGGCCACCATCTCACCGGCAAACGGTTCGGCAGACTTCAACACCGCGTTGCCGCGAACCAGCAGAGTCACTTCGGCGCCGAACGACAACATCCACGTCGCACATTCCGTCGCGACGACGCCGCCGCCGATGACAGCAACACGCCGCGGAACCTCATGGAGGTTGGTGGCATCGCGAGACGTCCAGGGGAGCGCCGCCCGCAGCCCCGGGGTGTCCGGCACCGACGCAGCGGTTCCCGTGGCCAGTACGACGGCTTGGCGGGCTAGAAGTGTTCGGGTGCCGTCGACCACGACGGTTTTCTCGCCGTCGAGTGCACCGTGGCCTCGGATCACGGTGATGCCCGTCGACTTTGCCCACTCCACCTGCGAAGAATCGTCGTGATTGTGCGTGATGGAGTCGCGTCGGGCCAAGGTCGCACTGATCGAGGGAGCCGCGCTACCGGGCGGTTCGATCGCCATCCCGGGCAGGCCACTCACGGCGTCGCGCACCTGCTCCGGCCGGAGCAGCGCTTTACTCGGCATACAGGCCCAGTACGAGCATTCACCGCCGACAAGTTCATGCTCCACGATTGCTGCCGTGCGGGTGCTACCGGCGATGGCATAGGCCGCGGCATTTTCGCCGGCTGGTCCGCCACCGATGACTATGACATCGAATTCGTCGGTCATTGTTCAACGGTAGGCCGAAACGGGTGCAGTTCGCTGGGTAACAGCCCGGTGGAAGCTCGCCTTGGTGGCTACAGTTGCGTCCATGACACGGCAGAGAATTCTGATCACCGGCGCAAGTTCAGGTCTGGGTGAAGGGATGGCCCGAAGATTTGCCGCCCAAGGTCGCGATCTGGCGTTGTGTGCGCGGAGGACAGACCGTCTCGACGCCTTGCGCGAGGAATTGGTGGCGCACAATCCCGCCATCACGGTAGCCGTCCGGGGTCTGGACGTGACCGAACACGATTCCGTTGTACGAGTATTCGGTGAACTCCGTGACGAACTCGGCGGACTCGACCGTGTCATCGTGAATGCCGGAGTCGGTAAGGGCGCCAAGATCGGCACCGGCAAGGCCTACGCGAATCTGGCGACGGCGCAGACGAACTTCGTCGGAGCGCTGTCACAGTGTGAAGCCGCCCTCGAAATCTTCCGTGAACAGAACGCCGGCCACCTTGTGCTGGTGTCGTCGATCAGTGCAGATCGAGGATTGCCGGGCAGCAAAGCCACGTATTCCGCAAGCAAAGCCGGAGTTGCGGCACTCGGAGAGGCATTGAGTATTGAGTTGGCGCGCACACCGATTCGAGTGACAACGCTTCTTCCCGGCTACATCAAGACCGACATGTCCGCCGGTGCCGGTGACGATTCTTCTTTGATGGCGGACCTCGACGAGGGTGTCGACGCGATGGTGGGTGCCATCGAAAAGGAGTCCACCAGAGCGGCTTTGCCGGGCATCAAATGGCAAGGTATCGATGCCGCGCTCCGCTTTCTGCCCAACTCCGTGACAGCGAGGTTTGTCTGATGAGCATGTACATCTCGAACGGCAAACCCCGAGTTGTCATCGTAGGTGGGGGATTCGGCGGACTGTACGCCGCGAAGCGCCTCAAGAAGGCCGACGTCGAGGTCATTCTGATCGATCGCGGAACAAGCCACGTTTTTCAGCCACTGCTCTACCAGTGCGCTACCGGACTGTTGTCCGAAGGACAGATCGCCAGCCCACTCCGACATCTGTTGGAAGATCAGAAGAACACGAATGTAGTTCTGGGCGAAGCGAAATCGGTGGATGCTGAAGTCAAGGTGCTGACAGCAAGCCGCTTCGACGGCTCCACCTTCGACCTCTCCTACGACTACCTGATCGTCGCGGCCGGCATGCGGCAGTCGTACCACGGGCAGGAAGACTTCATCAAGTGGGCGCCGGGAATGAAGACCCTTGACGACGCGCTGGCAATCCGCCGCAGTCTGGTTGCCGCGTTCGAGATGGCGGAATCGCTGCCCACCGCCGAGGAACGACGGCCCTGGTTGACCTTCGCTGTGGCCGGCGGCGGACCCACCGGAGTCGAGATAGCTGGACAGATCCGCGAATTGGCGATGCATGCGCTCACCAACGAGTTTCGTGCTATCGATCCGGAGGAAGCGCGCGTGCTGCTCTTTCACGGCGACGACCGAGTATTGCCGTCGTTCAGCCGATCACTGTCCGCAGCGGCCGGACGCACCCTCGAGAAGATCGGCGTCGAAACGCATCTCGGCGTGCATGTGACCGACGTATCCGAAACCGAGGTGGAGACCACCGACAAGAAGACAAAAGAGAAGCAGCGGTACGAGACTCGAACAATCCTGTGGACTGCCGGCGTCGAGGCAGTCCCGTTTGTGGAAGCACTGGCGGGCGCACTCGGAGTCAAGCAGGTCGGGGGCGGCCGCATCGAAGTCGGCCGCGACCTGACAGTGCCCGGACACCCCGATGTGTGGGTGGTGGGCGACATCATGTCCCTCGACAAACTGCCGGGCGTCGCAGAAGTCGCGATGCAAGGCGGGCGGTACGCCGGGAATCAAATTGCGGCGATCGTCGAAAACGGCGTACCCAACGGGAAGCACTTCAAATACCGTGATCTCGGTACGGCCGCCTACATTTCGCGTCGACACGCACTACTGCAGGCCGGTCCGATTCGGATGTCAGGCTTCCTCGGCTGGGTGTCGTGGGGAGTCATCCACATCGCGTTTCTGGCAGGATTCCGCAACCGCGTCAGCACGGCACTCAACTGGGGAGTCACCCTGGCGTCGAAAACTCGCCGGGAACGAGCGATAACCTACGGCGACCCGGAAACCGCACGGCAGCCGTACAACTGAGCTCCTACTCCGTAGCGAACACCGGATTTCCGGACACGTCGATCATGAACCACAGGCTGCCGACGCCTTGCCCCAACATGTCGCCGGGGACCTGGTCGTCCAAGTATCGATAGACCGGCTTACCGTTCACGGTCACCTGGAAGGATCCGTCCGGACCGGGCACGGTGCCAATTGCGGCGTCGATGCCCTGTACCACCGGCGAATCGGTGGTAGACGTGACCGCCGGCCAGTGCCGGAGGCAGTTCTCGTCGCACGAACTCGAGGTTGAGTTCTCCTTGTCCGGGTTGTAGGTGTAGACGGTCATGCCTTCACCGTCAACGGCAATCGTTCCCAGCGGAGAACTGGCAGTTTTCAGCAACACAGCACCGGCTGCAGCAGGAGGGGACAGCGACGTCGATATCTCGGTGACGTTATCTGCATCAGTGCCGGAATCGGTGGCGTCGTACGAACAACCGGACACGGCAAGTGCGGCACTGGCGACAATCGCGAACAACCACTGTCTGCGCATGATCGCTCCATTTCACGGGTGGGCGGTGCTAGCAGTGGGGGATACCCGACGCAGCCGATTCGGAAACCCTGCCGAACGTCGTCGACAATAGCTCTGTTACAGAGGTATTGTGATATATGGATGTAGAAGATGAAGTACCTCATCGTTTATCCGATGACGTACTCGAAACGCTCGGCCAGTTGCGGCGCGGCACACGAAAAGCGTCGGGGCGCCCGTTTGCCGAGCATCCATTGGGCGGCGCCCAGATCGAACTTGTGCGGTTGCTGAGAAGGAATCCCGGACTCTCGGTGGCCGAGGCAGCCACCAAGCTCGGTGTCGCCGCGAATACGGTGTCCACGTTGGTTCGTCAGCTTGCCGACGACGGTGTGATCGAGCGGGTCGTTGACGGTGCGGACCGGCGCGTGGCGAGGCTTGCGTTGTCGAATGAAGCCCGTGAACAGGTTGAATACTGGCGAGATCGGCGCAGCGCAGTAGTGGGACAGGCGTTGTCGAGTTTGAGCGCCGAGGATCAAGTGCACATCGAAGCTGCCCTGCCGGCGCTGACTCGGCTCGCAGTTGCGCTGGCCAAGGCCGGCGCCGAAACCGAGGAGGCCTGACATGGCTGAACACTGGTGGAATCGCCGAGGTATCGCGGAAGCGCCGGCTCCGAACGTGCCTGCGGTTGAGGTCGCAAGTCTCTCGTACAGATTCGGTTCCAGCCGTGCGGGCGGCAACCTGGCGGTGGACAACTTGAGTTTGACCATCGAGCCGGGCGAATGTTTCGGTCTTCTCGGGCCGAACGGAGCGGGAAAGACGACTACGATTCGACTTCTCAACACCCTGCTTCCCTTGCAGGGCGGTGATATCCGCATCCTGGGAAAGTCTGTACGGACAGACGCGATGAACATCAGACGTCATCTTGGCTATGTACCGCAACAACTTTCGATCGAGAGTGCATTGACGGCCCGGGAGAACGTCACGTGGTTTGCTCGACTGTACGACGTGCCGAGATCCGAGCGGCGTGAGCGCGTGGATCAAGCTCTGGAGATGGTGGATCTGCTCGACTCCGCAGACCGAGTCGCCGCCGGCTTCTCCGGCGGAATGGTCCGGCGATTGGAATTGGCGCAGGCGCTGGTCAATCGGTCTGCGCTGCTGGTCTTGGACGAGCCCACGGTAGGGCTGGACCCCATCGCGCGTGAATCCGTGTGGCGCAGAGTATCCGACATGCAACAGCAATACGGAATGACGGTTCTACTGACTACGCACTACATGGAGGAAGCCGACGAGTTGTGTGATCGTGTTGCTCTGATGCACCACGGTGAACTGAGGGCAGTCGGAAGTCCGAGCGAACTGGCCGCGTCACTCGGCCCTGACGCCACCCTCGAAGACGTCTTTCGTCACGTTGCCGGAGACAACCTCACCGGCCGGGAGTCAGGAGGTCTCCGCGATGTCCGCAGCACCCGTCGCACAGCGCGCCGCTTGGGCTGACCCGAGCGTCAACGGATTCGCCCGATTGATGTCGCGGATCTACACTTTTTGTCTCGTCGAAGTGCAGAAATTGCGTCACGATCGATCCGAGTTGGTCACGCGCGCAATCCAACCGATCCTTTGGCTTGTCATTTTCGGGCAGACGTTCAGCCATATCCGAGCGATACCCACCGGCGATGTACCGTATCTGGACTTCTTGGCTCCCGGTATCATCGCGCAGTCGGCGCTCTTCGTCGCGATCTTCTACGGCATTCAGATCATCTGGGAGCGCGACGCCGGCGTCCTCACGAAACTCATGGTCACTCCGACACCACGGGCAGCGCTCGTCACCGGAAAAGCATTTGCCGCCGGGATTCGCGCCGTCGCCCAAGCCGTAGTTGTCGTGATCGTCGCAGCGCTACTCGGCGTGAGTATGACGTGGAACCCGATCAAGCTCCTCGGCGTCGTCGTGGTTGTCGTACTGGGCGCAGCCTTCTTCGCCTGCCTGTCTGTTGCGATCGCCGGCATCGTCCTCAAACGAGATCGACTGATGGGCATCGGACAAGCCATCACCATGCCGTTGTTCTTCGCGTCGAACGCACTGTATCCGGTGGAACTGATGCCGGGATGGGTGCAGTGGCTCAGTCGAATCAATCCACTGAGCTACGAGGTATCGGCGTTGCGAGGCTTGATGATCGGGATGCCTACCAACTACATCGTCGACTTCGCGGTACTGATCGGAGCGTCGCTGGCAGGAATCGTCACGGCTTCGGCACTGTTGGGCCGGCTCACGCGTTGAGTGTGGGATTCACTTCGCGTGAGACGGGCGCTGTGTACGTGATGCAGTCCGGCGGCACCGACGGCAGACCCTCGGAGGATCGGAGCCTTTCGGCAATCGAGGACAGCAGACTCTGCGATTCGGGCGAGAGATCCACGGCTTTACGTGTCAGGGAACGCAATTCGGGGTCGATGAACTCTTCGGCGACCGAACGGTCTTCTTCCGGAATGAGTTCGGGATCCTGGCGCGGAGTCGGGCTGAAGAAGTACTCGGCCTGGACGTTGAAGTACTCGGCGAGCGCCAATACGACCTGCTCCGACGGATTGGTCCGAACACCACTGCGCAGTTGTGAAAGGTACGGCGTCGAGATGCGACATCCCCGCTGTGAAAGCGCCTCTACAACTTGAGCATTGGTCAATCGGGGAGGCGTGTCTGGGTACAGGGCATTGAGTCGCCCTTGGAACGAATCTGCCACGGTTCCTCCCGTTTCCACAGTTCATCCCTTCGTTCGTGACCATGCATCGATATCTGCGCCGTGGTCGTGCGGCGGCAGGTTTCATATAGTAGACGACCGAAAATCGGACACTAGTACCGAGAGTGCTTTCACCTGGGGATATTTGGTGGCACAGGAAATGAAAGTGTTTGTTAACTATGTGATTTACGCCGCGAACTGACCGTTCGTTATTTGCCGCGTGTCATTTGTTCTGCATATCTGACTTTATGGTCAATTACTCTGCTGTGCAGTGTGTTCGGTCGCTGAATTGACGGAACCTTTCCGAGCGAACGTACCTTTCGGCGCATCCAAGGCGACGAAAGGTACGTTCGCTCGGAGAGGAATGGGTACGGGCGTACAGGTACCGCAGTTCTGCCGATATCTGTTTACCAGACGCGGGCAGTGATTCCGAAAGTGGCGAGGGATTGTAAGGCTTGCTCGCGCAGTGCGCTACCGTCGACAGCTTCGAAACTTACCAGGGACAGCGTGTACGTGGTGCCGATTCGGCAAAGGTATCCGGAGATTCGGGTGGATGTGCTGTTCAGTTGGGCTGGCGTCGCTCCGGGATGAACTGCTCGAAGAGCTAATCCGCTGGTGGGATGTCCATCGAACGCGCTGATGTCGACCGTTCCGATGTTGGAACACAAGGCATCTCGCTGCCCGGGACCGTCGGCCAGGCGGTGAGCGAGACGATCCGGAACGACCTGTAGAAGTTCGGCCGGGAAACCCGCGGGGCTGGACATCGGGGGAGACGTGAAGGCTTCTCGGCACAGCCTGCGGATCTCAGCGAGAGTAGTGAGGGGAGTGAGCGGGACGGCGACCATGGCGACCGCATTGTCGACCGACGTCATCGTGACATCCGGGCCCTTCGCGATTCTGACATTCATGGGAACACTGAGTATTACTGTGCCGGTTTCATTCTCGCGCCGAGCCAGGTGGCCTACACACGCCAGGAACAAGCTGTTGGGGGTGCCGCCGGCCGTGCTTGCGGCCTCGTCCCATTGTGCTGCGTCAACCTCCACAACTGCGCTACTCATCCGGTGACGATCCAGACCACGAGCGGAGGCAGGCGATGCACTTAATCCGTGAAGTTCTGCCCTGCGCGCCGGACTGACGATCAGTCCGAACACAGCTCGGGTTAGTCCTCGCAGAACCCGCGTCGTAGTTGCCACCGCATCAGCACGGTCGGACACCGGGGCCGAATCGGCTGGTGCTGAGCTTGTTCGATTCATCGCGTCGTGCAGGGCGTTGATCAACCCCCGAGCATCGGCGAGGACATGGGAGCACGTCACGGAAACAACAGTTCCGCCGTCGGAATCAAGCGTTGCGGCGACGCACCACCCAGGTCCGCGTTCGGGATCGAGCGTGATCAAGGCTTGGGCATCGGCCCATTCGATCACCTGCTCGATACGAACTGGCTCCGTACGGAAACTGAGCGGGTACCGGCTGGTGTCGACGATGAACTCCGGGCGAGCACCGGGCAACCGTGGACGACGCACTCGCCGACCGAGCGGTCCGGACGCTATCCGATCGCACAACTGCTCGAGCGCATCCACGTCGACGACGCCGTCGGTACGCCAGAGCCCCTGCATCACTATCGGCAGACCGAGGCCACGGTGGGTCCACAGAAACATCTCGTCAATGACACTCAGGCGTGATCCCACCTCCGAAGTGTAGGTGGGAGGGATTGGACCAGCGGGTTCTGGCAGAGGGGTTGCAGTACGGCGCATACTGGTGTTTAACGCAGCAGGGTTTGATGCAGCTGGTTTCGGATACAGCAGTTCGAAGGGCAGGGCTGTCATGGTCAGTGTCGAGAAATGGGCGATGTGGGATTCCGCCGTCGAGGTGGATGTCACCGAAGGCGCTGCGCTGCCCACTGCGCACGCATTGATCGCCGCTGCTATCGAGGACACCGAAGCCGTGTGCGACCTCCGGCGCGGAGATGCCGAAATTCACGCCGTCAATCTTGCTCAAGGCACGCCGGTGAAAGTCACTCGACGTATGTCGGCATTGCTGCGCTCGGCGCTGTGGGCAGCCCGGATGACGGCCGGCGAGGTGAATCCGCTGGCCGATAATTTTTCGGAGGACGAATCAATTCCCCCCGTGCATCCGACGCCCACGTTCGAGGACGTGCAACTGGACGGCGACGTCGTGTACGCGCCGTGGGGTGCCTCCTTCGACATCACTGGAGTTGCGAAGGCGGACACTGTGGATCGGGCGGCACAAACCGTCGCCGCGGAACTGCAATGCGGCGTCGCCGTGCGGATCGGGGACGTGATTGCCACAGCCGGACACGCCCCAGCCGGTGGTTGGCAGATTCCGGTTCCAGGCGGCGAGGAAGTGGAATTGAGCAACGGAACGGCGATGGCAACGGCGCATGCTCCCGACGCGCCCTCGTGGCAGCCGCATGAAGCTCGTCCGTCAACCGAATGGGTTCAAGTGTCGGTGATCGCAGACGATGCGGTGTGGGCATATGCCGCCAGCGAGGCAGCACTCGTACGGGGAATCAGCGCGATCATTTGGGTTGAACAACAAGGGCTTCGGGCTCGGTTGGTGGACCGTTCCGGGCGTATTTACACCACAGAGAACTGGTTCGGGCCAGCCGCAGCGTGACCGCTCAGGTCTTCGGTCAGGCCCGGCCCCGCTGATGGCGGTACCACTCGACCAGCGCGTCGGTGGACGTGTCGCCGAGATCGCCCGGAGGATCTTCCGCGGAGAGTGCAGGCCCGAGTTCCAAGGCTTGTGTCTTACCGAGTTCGACGCCCCACTGATCAAACGGATTGACGCCCCACACCGCACCTTCGACAAAAACCTGATGCTCGTAGAGGGCGATCAACTGCCCGACCACCGACGGCGTGAGTTCCTTGGCCAGGATGGTGCTGGTAGGACGGTTGCCCGGCATCACCTTGTGCGGCACCAACTCCGGGGGTGTGCCCTCGGCCGCGATTTCCTCGGCCGTCTTACCGAACGCGAGAACCTTGGTCTGCGCAAAGAAATTGCTCATCAAGAGGTCGTGCATGGAACCCGTGCCGTCGGCGGTGGGTAGATCATCCGTCGATTCTGCAAAACCGATGAAATCGGCAGGCACCAGCCATGTTCCCTGATGAAGGAGTTGATAGAAAGCATGCTGGCCGTTGGTTCCCGGCTCGCCCCAGAAGATTTCGCCCGTCGACGTCGTGACGGGGGTGCCGTCGGCGCGCACGGACTTGCCGTTGGATTCCATGGTCAACTGCTGCAAATACGCCGGAAAGCGCAGCAGGTCATTGGAATACGGCAGCACAGCACGTGATTGTGCGCCGAAGAAATTGGAGTACCACAGGCCGATCAACCCGAGAAGTACGGGCGCATTCTCCTCGAGCGGGCGGGTACGGAAATGCGTGTCGATCTGATGGAAACCGTCGAGGAACTCGGCAAAGCGCTCCGGCCCGACAGCGCACATGACGGACAATCCGATCGAGGAGTCGACGGAGTACCGGCCACCCACCCAATCCCAGAAACCGAACATGTTGGCAGTGTCGATACCGAATTCCGAGACACGTTCGGCCTCCGTTGACACTGCGACGAAGTGCTGCGCGACAGCGGAGGCGTCGTCACTACCCAAGCCGGCAAACAGCCACCGCTTGGCGGCAGTGGCATTGGTCAATGTCTCGAGCGTGGAGAAGGTTTTGGACGCCACGATGAACAACGTCGTCTCGGCATCCAGATCGGCGAGCTGCCCGACCAGATCCACGGGATCGATATTGGACACGAAGTGGACGCTGATGCCGGCGTCGGCGTAGTGGCGCAGAGCGCGGTACACCATGACCGGGCCCAGATCGGATCCACCGATACCGATATTGACGATCGTGCGGATGCGCTTGCCCGTAGCGCCGGTCCACTCCCCGCTACGGACGCGATCGGCAAACGAGCCCATTGCGTCCAGAACCTCGTGGACGTCGGCCACGACATCTTGGCCGTCGACAGTGAGCGCAGCATCCCGGGGCAGTCGCAGCGCGGTATGCAGCGCAGCGCGGTCCTCGGACGTGTTGATGTGATCGCCCGCAAACAAGGCGTCACGGCGCGATTCGACGCCCGCTGTACGAGCCAGATCGATCAACAGATCCAGAGTTTCGCGACTGACGCGGTGCTTGCTGTAGTCGATGTGAAGATCACCGGCATCAACCGTCAACTCGGTGCCGCGCGCAGGGTCGTCGCGAAAGAGTTCACGTAGGTGAACGGCTTCGAAATCGGCGTGATGAGCGCGCAGTTTCTGCCAGGCTGAAGTTCCGGTGATGTCAGTGCTCACAATTATCGACTTTAGTGGCACCGTCTGGAAACTTCTGGACGAGTCTCGCTGACTGCCGGAGGGCGCTAGTGTCCCAAACGTCCGCGGCCGAGGCGGAGAAGCAACATAGCGAGCGTGTGGCCTTCCTGGCCCAACTCGTTGAAGCGCTCGAGTACCTTCATTTCACGGCTGTGAACCAGGCGCGGTCCACCCGACGCCATCCGGGTACGGCCGATGATCTGCGAGACCTCCGAGCGGCGCTTGATAGCCGCGAGGATCTCGGCGTCGAGTCGGTCAATTTCCTTGCGGAGTTCGTTGATCTCGGCTTCGCTGCGCGGAACCTCGACGTCACTCGGAGTGGCATTTCCCTCGGGTGCTGCTGCCTGGGTGCTCATGAGTATTCGTCTCCTCTTTCTACTGCGTGGATCGTATTGTCGGCTCGGGTCGTTACCGATCCAGGTGCACGGACGAAAAAAGCCCCGGATCCGATTCGGACCAGAGGCAGGTGAGCAGTTCGGTTCACGTCCACCGGGGTCCGGTGCACGTAAAGTATCGCCCCACCGGGCTGACAGCGTCAGCTGGGGTATTAGGTGCGGCGAGGCTGAACATAGCGTCCAGTTTGCCATGTCGGGTACGTCAGTTCCAAGTGCTGCCCGTCACGGTGTGGAGAGCGGCGCGACAAGTGCTGTCCCGTCGAGGCGTGACCTTGTCCACCTGTCACGCATGCATTGATACTTCTGTCGGTAGACGCAGGTAGCGTGGACAGGCGATGAACACGTATCCAGCTCTCGGTGAGCAAGGTGGCCTTTTCGAGCACGGTGACTACTCCCAACAGGACCCTCACCAGGAGGGTCATCCGCCTCGGCACGGCCATTCCCAGCAGCACGGGGCCCAGCAGCCTGGAGACAGCTCGGCCACCGAGGCGCTCCTCGAGGGACTCAATCCGCAGCAACGCGAAGCCGTCGTACACGCCGGTTCGCCGCTGCTCATCGTCGCGGGCGCAGGCTCGGGCAAGACTGCGGTGCTGACGCGTCGGATCGCCTACCTGTTGGCCGAGCGCGGTGTCACGCCCGGACAGATTCTTGCCATCACCTTCACCAACAAGGCTGCCGCCGAGATGCGTGAGCGTGTGGCCGGGTTGGTCGGGCCGCGTGCCAACAGCATGTGGGTGTCCACATTCCACTCGAGTTGTGTGCGAATTCTGCGAGCTCAGGCAGCGTTGATTCCGGGCCTGAACTCCAACTTCTCGATCTACGACGCCGATGATTCGCGTCGACTTCTCACGATGATCTCCAAGGATCTCGAGATCGACACCAAACGGTTCACCGCCAGGCTGCTTTCGACGCACATCTCCAACCTCAAGAACGAACTGATCGATCCCGAGGAAGCCGTCGCAGCCGCCAATCAGGATCCGGCGGAATTGCCGCGCCTGGTTGCCAAGGTCTACGGGCATTATCAGCAGCGTCTGCGCTCGGCCAACGCTCTCGACTTCGACGACCTCATCGGCGAGACGGTCGATTTGCTGCAGAACTTTCCTCAGATCACCGAGTACTACCGCCGACGCTTCCGCCACGTACTCGTCGACGAATACCAGGACACCAACCACGCCCAGTACATGCTGGTGCGCGAACTGGTCGGTGGCGCAGGCGAATCCGATCATGCTGTTGCACCGGCCGAACTGTGTGTGGTCGGCGACGCCGACCAGTCGATCTACGCTTTCCGCGGCGCAACCATCCGCAACATCGAGCAGTTCGAGCACGACTACCCGGACGCACGCACCATCCTGCTCGAGCAGAATTACCGCTCGACGCAGAATATTCTGTCGGCCGCCAACGCCGTCATCTCGAAGAACACGGGCCGACGCGAGAAGCGGTTGTGGACCGATTCCGGTGAAGGTGAACTGATCGTCGGATACGTTGCGGACAACGAGCACGACGAAGCATCGTTTGTCGCGTCCGAGATCGATCGTCTGGTCGACAACGGCGATGCAAAGTTCTCTGATGTCGCAGTCTTCTACCGCACCAACAACTCTTCGCGTGCGCTCGAAGAAATCTTCATCCGCCTGGGCGTGCCGTACAAGATCGTCGGCGGTGTTCGGTTCTACGAGCGCAAGGAAGTTCGCGATATCGTCGCCTACCTGCGCGTGCTTGCCAACGAAGACGACACTGTGAGCTTGCGTCGTATCCTCAATACTCCGCGCCGCGGAATCGGCGACCGCGCCGAAGCCTGCGTGGCCGTGCACTCCGAACATCGCAACATCAGTTTTGCGGCAGCACTTCGCGACGCAGCGGAAGGCAAAGTTGCACTGCTCAATGCGAGGTCACAGAAGGCAATCGTTGCATTCGTCGACATGATGGACGGCCTGCGTGCCATGCTTCCGGTCGAATCTGCCGACGGCGCAGCAACTTCCGAGCTCGGTGACATCGGCGAAATAGCCGAGGCTGTTCTCGAGCGCAGCGGCTACCGCGCTGAACTTGCAGCCAGTAGTGACCCGCAAGACGGCACCAGGCTCGATAATATCGACGAACTCGTCAGTGTGGCAAGAGAATTCAGTTCCGATGCCCGCAATGCCGCCGGACTGATCGATCCGGACGACGAGGAAACTGCGGCAATGCGTGAAGGTGAACCGGATCCGGGTTCGCTGGCCGCGTTCCTCGAACGAGTGTCATTGGTGGCCGATGCGGATCAGTTGCCCGACTCCGACGAAGGTGTCGTCACCATGATGACGCTGCACACTGCCAAGGGACTCGAGTTTCCGGTCGTCTTCGTAACCGGTTGGGAGGACGGCCAATTCCCGCACATGCGCGCACTCGGTGACCCGGCAGAACTCTCGGAGGAACGGCGCCTCGCCTACGTCGGCATCACCCGTGCACGGCAGCGGTTGTACCTCACGCGAGCGATCATGCGCTCCGCCTGGGGGCAGCCGATCCAGAACCCGGCCTCACGTTTCATCAGCGAAATTCCCGAAGACCTGATCAACTGGCGTCGCGAAGACCCGGGTATGGGGATGAGCGGTGGATTCGGTAGTGGTCGACCCGGTTACGGAAGCGGCGGCGGGTACGGCAACAAGGGCGGCGGGTACGGAAGTACTTCCCGAAATGATGCTCCCGCACCCACTTTCGGTGCCGCGCGTGGACGCAACAACAACCTGGTTCTCGCTGTGGGAGATCGTGTCAACCATGACAAGTACGGACTGGGCAGAGTTCTCGAGACGAAGGGAACCGGCCCGACCGCGACAGTGACCATCGATTTCGGTAGCGCCGGAAAGGTGCGTCTGATGCTCATCGGTGGCGTGCCCATGGTCAAGCTGTAGAAACGCGGGCCGAGAAGCCTGAGAAAAACTTTCGGCCCGCACCTCGAGAAGGTGCGGGCCGAAAGTTGTAGGAACTGGAGTGAGCTAGTCCTGCTCGATACCCAGGCTGATGCCGCGTGACGCGAGCCAGGGGAGCGGATCGATCTTGTTCTCGCCCGCGAGGTGAACCTCGAAGTGCAGGTGCGGTCCGGTGGAGAAGCCGCGGTTACCCATCGTTGCGATCTGATCGCCGGCCATGACCTGCTGGCCGACGGTGACAACCGAGGTATCGATGTGGCCGTACACGGTGATGGTGCCGTCGGCATGCTGCAGGCGAACCCACATTCCGAAGCCGGAAGCCGGGCCGGAGTCGATGACGGTGCCGTCGGCGACAGCGAGAATGGGAGTTCCGATGGGTCCGGCGATATCAACACCGGCATGCAGGGTGCCCCAGCGGCTACCGAAGTTGGATGTGAAGGTTCCGGCGGCGGGAAGAACGAACAGCGGGCGACGGGCAGCGGACTCGCGGGCTGCGCGCTCTTCGCTGAATCGCTGGCCCTTGGCAAGGAGATTGCTGAACTGCGACAGGTCGGTGGGTGCTGCGACGTTGAGTACCTGCGGCGCATCGGCAGCCGTTGTGAGGGACGCTGCGGCGGTGGGCGCGAACTGGGCGGCCTGCGGCAGTGCGGTGGTTGCGATCGCGGAGGACTCGTTGGCGAGTGCGACGTCCGAATGATCGACTGCGTTGGCTGAGCCGTTGTTGACAACTGCCTGACCCGCTGCGACCACTGCGCCGGCGGCTACAGCGAGAACTGCGGCGCGGCCCTTCAGTGCAGACGGCGGGGTGGGGATGCGATGGGCGCCGGTGCGACGAACCGGGGAGGTGACATCTGCAGATGCTGCCGGGGTGGAAGCGTGGACGCTGGTCACATCGGACTCGACGCTCTCGAAGTCTGCCGGGAAGGCATCTGCCGAGTCGGAATCTGACGATGTGGGGGAGGAGGTGCGAGTGAACATAATGGAAGAAATCTCAGAACTTTTGGTCTCGGTGTAACGCCGGGCCGAGTGCGTTGGATAAGAGGGCGTGACCTCGTCTTGTTCTGATTCCGTGAACCTGCTGGTGGTGAACTGGCCGTGTCGCATGTGCCTGCTCGCTCCTAGGGATTCGTAATCAGTCTGTGACTTAGCTGGACCAACGGTAACGAAATGGTTGCGACACGTGCAACCCATAGAGCAAACGAGTCTCGGTTTGTGATGTGGCTCACAGTCTGACCAGGCGAAACGTGCCTACGGACAAATGAGACCAATTATCTCGTTTGACGATCGAGCGTGTCACAACCTGATTACCGGCCGGCGCACGCACTACCGTCGAGCGCGTGTCGTCAACACCCCGAAACTCACCGATACAACGCGCGGACTCTGTCCGCCTGCCCCCGCGGGTCCCGCCGATTGTTGTTCTGGCGCTACTCGTTGCAGTCCTCGGCGGCGTCGCCGTTGCCGGGGCGCCACTGATCGGCGTCGGTAGCGGTCCAGGGGCTTCCGGTTCGATCGTCTCGGCGTCCGTCTTCGCCGCTCTGTGCGCTCTGACGGTTCCGGCTGTTGCGATCGGGGCGTGTCGTCGTAGCCCATCCCTCGCGGGTGCGCTTCTGGCCGGCATCGGTGCGATGTCACTGGGCGTGGCGATCCTCGACGTTCAATTGTTCGTCGACGCAATCGATGCAAACCGCTTGGAACTTTTCCGTCCGATTTCTGCCGGATTGATCAACGCCGGGGTGGGGGCGTACGTCGCGCTCATCGGTCATGGATTGTTGGTGGTCGCCGGTGGACTCGGGCTTGTGGTCGTGCACCGTGAATCCGAACGTGACGGCTACGGCAGTGCGCTTGCCGCCGAATACGACGGCAGATCGGTCGGCGCGCGTATCGGAACCTGGCCGACGGCGGCCGCGATCTTTGCGGCTATCGCCTACGTGCTGGCTCTGTTCGGACCAGCCTTCGACTCGCAGGATCCGATCTTTCTGGTTCGTCCGCTCGTGGACAGTCCCGCGGCGAGCGCGCTCGGTGCCGGTCTGGTTGCCGTCGCCCTGCTGATCGTCACCGCGGCGGCTCTGACATCGATCTCGTCGTGGGTCGGGGCCGGAGCGCTTGTGGGGGCCGGCATCGGTGCCTTGAGTGTCAGTGGCACCCGAGTTGTTGCAGGTTTGGCCGGGGGTGATCGAATCGGCGTCGGAGTGGGCTCGATCGTGGGAGCGCTCGCGGCTGTTGCCATCGTCGGTATCGGCGCGGCAGTGCCGGCTCTGGCGGCGCGGCGCGAGTCCCGTGCTGCCGCTGAAGCCGAACCGACGTCGGCGCAACGAGGGACAGACACCAAGAGTGCCCGCAAGGCCGCGACGGTCGCACAGTCTCGCGCAGAGCAGGCTCGCGTCGGAAAACTGCATAACGTGGCCGGCGCCCTCGGCGTGATCGCTGCAGCTCTCGCGGCAGCGGGAGCCTCGCTGCCGGTGTTGTCGCTTCCCGAGGGAGTTCCCGAACCGTCGATACTCGCCACCCGCATCGTGCTTCTCGCTGCCGGCGTCCTTCTGGTCGTCTCGCTCGGGCTTTTCCTACCAGGCCGGGCCAACATGATCCGGCCCGTCCTGGGAACACTGTGGACCACCGTCGTCATGGGCGCGGCGGCAGTTCTGCAACCAGTCGTCATCGCGACCGACGTTCCCGGCGTCGGGCTCGGTATCGGGGTGTTCGTGCTGGGAGCGGCATCCGTTGTCGCCGCTGCCACCGGCATCGCGTTGTGGCTCGCCGGCACTGCCGAACGTGAAGACGTCGACACCTCCGTCGACTACGCCGTGAATCGAGCAGTGCTCGTCGTCGGTGGCATCGGCGGAGTTCTTTCACTAGCCGGTACGGCGCTGCCGCTGTATCGCGGTGAAAGATATTCGGCTGCCTCCGTCGGAGACTGGCCGTGGGGAATCAACACGTGGGGGCAACTGCTCGTGGGAGTGGCGGTGCTTGTTGCCGTACTGATCGCACCGCGTGCGCGGCCGGCTCGGGCCAAGGCGCTCCTGATCGGGTCCGCCACCACAGTGCTGGTCTACGTCGTCTCCGGACCGTTGACGTCTTCGCGCATTCCGGACGCAACGGTGGGGGTGGGTGCGATCACAGCAGGGACGGGCCTACTCTTGCTAATCGTTGCTGTGCTTCTTGTCCGGGCCACGCAGAGTTCGGCGCAAGCCGGCAAACAGTGAGACTGGCACTTGACAAAATCGGTGTGAACAGCCTGCGGTAACCCGTGAGGCGTCACTCACCGGGCACATATGCGTGACATGGGCCACATAGCATGTATGCGGGCGCAAACCCAACGCAGCAACTGGTTAAAGTCCAGAACAGACCCGCTCCTACCCCTCGAGCGGGTGTCAACGCAGACGAGACGGTGAGCAGATGGATCTCTTCGAATACCAGGCGAAGGAACTCTTCGCCAAGCACGGAGTGCCGACTTCGGCTGGACGTGTTACAGACACGGTCGAAGGCGCACGCGAGATTGCCGAAGAAATTGGCAAGCCCGTGATGGTCAAGGCACAGGTCAAGGTCGGCGGCCGCGGCAAGGCCGGCGGCGTCAAGTACTCGCCCGACGTGGATGCCGCAGTGGCAAACGCCGAGGCAATCCTGGGCCTGGACATCAAGGGCCATGTTGTCAAGAAGCTGCTGGTCGCAGAGGCAAGTGACATTGCCGAGGAGTACTACATCTCCTTCCTGCTGGACCGCACGAACCGCACCTACCTGGCCATGTGCTCGGTAGAGGGTGGCGTCGAGATCGAGGTCACCGCCGAGGAGAACCCCGACGCTCTCGCCAAGATCCCCGTCGACGCAGTCAAGGGTGTCGACCTGGCATTCGCGCGCAGCATCGCCGAGGCAGGCAAGTTGCCCGCAGAGGTGCTCGACGCAGCAGCCGTCACCATCCAGAAGCTGTGGGAAGTTTTCATCAACGAAGATGCAATCCTCGTTGAGGTCAACCCCCTCGTTCGTACGCCTTCCGACGAGATCCTCGCCCTCGACGGCAAGGTCACGCTCGACGAGAACGCTGCATTCCGTCAGCCCGGCCACGAGGCTTTCGAGGATCGCGACGCAACCGATCCCCTCGAGCTCAAGGCCAAGGAAAACGACCTCAACTACGTCAAGCTCGACGGTGAGGTCGGAATCATCGGCAACGGCGCAGGCCTGGTCATGTCCACCCTGGACGTCGTCGCTTACGCCGGCGAGAACCACGGTGGCGTCAAGCCCGCCAACTTCCTCGACATCGGCGGCGGAGCTTCCGCTGCAGTCATGGCTGCCGGCCTGGATGTCATCCTGAACGACGCGCAGGTCAAGAGCGTGTTCGTCAACGTCTTCGGTGGAATCACCGCGTGTGACGCAGTTGCCAACGGCATCGTCGGCGCACTGAAGACCCTGGGCGACGAGGCCAACAAGCCGCTCGTCGTGCGCCTGGACGGAAACAACGTCGAAGAGGGTCGCCGCATCCTCGCCGAGGCCAACCACCCGCTGGTGACGGTCGTCGCAACCATGGACGAGGCCGCCGACAAGGCCGCCGAGCTCGCTAACGCAGCGAAGTAAGGGACTCACAGAACAATGGCAATCTTCCTCACCAAGGATTCAAAGGTCATCGTCCAGGGCATCACCGGCGGCGAAGGCACCAAGCACACCGCTCTGATGCTCAAGGCCGGCACCCAGGTCGTCGGCGGCGTCAACGCACGCAAGGCCGGCACCACGGTCAAGCACGTTGCAGCTGACGGTTCCGCTGTCGAGCTCCCCGTCTTCGCGACGGTCGAAGAGGCAATGAAGGAGACCGGCGCAGACGTTTCCATCGCGTTCGTTCCCCCGGCCTTCTCGAAGGACGCCATCGTCGAGGCTATCGACGCGGAGATCCCGCTCCTCGTGGTCATCACCGAAGGCATCCCGGTCCAGGACTCCGCTTACGCTTGGGCGTACAACGAGTCCAAGGGCAAGAAGACCCGCATCATCGGACCGAACTGCCCCGGAATCATCACCCCCGGCCAGGCACTCGTCGGCATCACGCCTGCCAACATTGCAGGCACCGGCCCCATCGGCCTCGTCTCCAAGTCGGGCACCCTGACCTACCAGATGATGTACGAGCTCCGTGACTTCGGCTTCTCCACGGCCATCGGCATCGGCGGCGACCCGGTCATCGGTACGACGCACATCGACGCTATCGAGGCGTTCGAGAACGATCCCGACACCAAGGTCATCGTCATGATCGGTGAAATCGGTGGCGACGCCGAAGAGCGTGCAGCCGATTACATCAAGGCTCACGTCACCAAGCCGGTCGTCGGCTACGTGGCAGGCTTCACCGCACCCGAGGGCAAGACCATGGGCCACGCCGGCGCCATCGTCTCCGGCTCTTCGGGAACGGCTCAGGCCAAGCAGGAAGCTCTCGAAGCTGCAGGCGTGAAGGTCGGCAAGACGCCGTCCGCGACCGCTGCACTCGCACGCGAGATCCTCCAGAGCCTCTAGGTTCTCAGTTCGCGGGGTCTTCTGCTCCGCGTGTTGAAAAGACCACAACGCCCGCAACCAGGTATTTTTCCTGGTTGCGGGCGTTGCTCGTTTGTTCTGCATTCGAGTCGGCAAGGGAGAAAATAAAAAGATGTCGTTCACACCTGATTCCGGGGGCTACGGTGCGCCCCAACCCAATCCGAATCAATCGAATCCGTACCAGCCCAATCCGTACCAGCCCCAGCAGCAATATCAGCAGCCGCCGCAATATCAGCAACCACAGCAGCACCCGTTCCAGCAGTTCCAACAGCGACCGGTGCGTAGTCGCGGCCTCGGATCAATGCTGACAATCGGTGTTGCGGGTCTCGGCGTCGTCAATTTCCTGCTGGGTTTCGCTCCGTTCGCCAAAGAGGATCCCAAGGCCACGTCGTCCGGCATCTTCGGCTCCGGCAGCATGAATTTCTTCGATAATGCTTCGCTCGGTGCCGGTATCGTCGGCATCGCGCTCCTGCTGTTGGCCGGGGTGATTGCCGGTCTCGGTCTGCTCCCGAATCAAGTGCCGAACAACATTGTCGTGGCTGCCGCCTCGATCACGGGATTCATCACACTTCTATTCACCTTGATCGGATTGTCCGAGGGCCTCGAAGTGGGCGTCGGGCTAATCTTCGTCATCGTCTTCGGATTTATCCAAGCTGCCTGTGCCGTCGCTGTACTGGTCCTGGGTTCCGCAGCACTCACGCCGTCGGCTCCCGTCATGAACTACAACGCACCGCCTCCGGGATTCGGTCAGTAAGGCTGGTTCTCAGCCGCGTGGGCGTCAGACGTCCACCCACATATCTCCCGCGGGTTCGAGTTGACCGGAACCCGAGGTGACCGAGGCAACTGTGGACTCCAGTTGCGTCGGATCATCTGAGGCAAGGGTCAAAACAGCTTTCGAGCCGTAGTCGGTTCCCCGGACGACAACACCGCGCGCCCGTAATTCAGCCTCGACCCGACCAGCCTCGCCGTGCCGAATAGCCAAGGTGAACAACATCCGTCGTTCGCGACCGACCAACCGCGCCGAGTCCACCGCCACGGACACCGCACCCGAATAGGCACGAACCAATCCACCCGCGCCCAGCTTGATTCCGCCGAAATATCTTGTGACAACCACAATTACATCGACGAGATCGCGGGCCTTGAGAACCTGCAGCATCGGAACGCCGGCCGTGCCCCCGGGCTCGCCGTCGTCGTTGGCACGTTCCATCCGTGAATTCGCGTCGTAACCGAGCACATAGGCGGAGCAATGGTGGCGTGCATCGGGATACAGAGATTTCTGTATCCCGAGAAACTGTTGTGCCGCATCGACGTCGTCGATTCTGCGTAGTGACGCAATGAACTTCGAGTGCTTCACCTCGGTTTCGACGGTGTGATCCACGCCGGGGGCGAGAGTGAAGGGCATCCTCTTATTGTCTCCTGTCGGTGTTACCGTGCGAAGGCGGCACACATAGGCTGGGGTATACCGAAGCCAGTCTGCGAGGAGAAGTCATGACATTCACACCGCCAGAGTCAAATTTCGGAGGGTCCGGATATGGGCCTCCGCAGCCCCCAGCTGGATCTTCGCAGCCGCCGGCCGGACCGTCACAGCCGCCGGCTGGACCGTCGCAGCCGCCGGCTGGGTATTCGCCGCAACCGGGAGGCAGTGGGGCACCGAATATCGGGTTCATCCTCACCGTGGCCGTAGCCGCGCTCGGTATCGTCAACTTTCTGCTCGGGTTCACGCCGTTCACCTCCATCTCGAGTGCCGGTATCAGCGGCGACGAGAGCACTACCTCCAGCTTCTTCGAAGCCGGTGTCTACGGTCTTGGATTCCTTTTCGCGGGTGGCGTCCTGGCAGCAGTATCGCTGCTGCCAAAGCAGGCGCACGCCGCCGTTGTGGCCACGCTGTCTCTGACAGGGTTCGTGTCCCTCGTCTTCACGGCGTTCACACTCGGTTCGACGGACTACATCACCATCAGCCTCGGGTGGGGTTTGATCGTTGTCCTCATTCTCGGCTTCGTCCAGACCATCGCGGCCATTGCGTCACTGCTGTTCGACGTCGGAATTCTCAAGGCGCCCTCGCCTCGAGCTGCCGCGCCGCAGCAGTTCGGCCAGGGTTACCCGCAGGGCCAGCAGGGTTACCAGCAGGGGCAGTACGGGCAGCCTCAGCCGCCGACGTACCCGCAGACGCAGGGCCAGTCGTACGGGCAGCCGTACGGGCAGACGCCCCAGCAAGGTTCGACCCAGGGGTATGCGGCCGGTTACGGTTCTGCACCCACAGAAGCAAGTGGCACTGCTGCCCAGCAACCTGCTCCCCAGCAGCCTTCTGCTCAGCATTACGGCGGGTTCACGCCGCCGGCAGCGCCTCAGTACCCGGCCGCACCCCAATACCAGTCCGGTCAGTACCAGCCGGGTCAGTATCAGCCCACAGGTTTCGAGCCACCAGCAGCGCCCGAAACCGGCCAGGACACTGATGCTGCCGCCGAGACTCGAGCGTTCGATTCTCGTAACCCAGACGATCAGAAGCAGTAACGGTCTTCAAGAATGTGGCCTCCGACCAGAGCGGTCGGAGGCCACATTCTTCTGGCCGGGCGGCGCGCCTGACTGCGCGTCGGCAGTTCGAGTGAAACCCTCGAGGGGATGAGTTTTTTGATTGATCGCACACGACCCGAACCCGCCAGGGGCCGCACGTCACTCCGCGCACCAGCGCCGGACTCGGACCAGGCACGAACCCTCCTGACAGTGGCCTTCCGCCCCTCCGGGATGACGATCCTGCTGATTTCCGCGGTCGTGGTGGTGACACTCGTATCCGCGAGCAGCGACCTGACGGGGACTTTCGGTGCCATCGCAACGACCTGGCTGGCGATCCATCAAGTGCCCGCAACAATCGACGGAGTCCAGCTGGGCGTACTGCCACTGCTGCCCACCGCCGTGATGATGTGGGTGGTGGCGCGCCGATGTGCGTCGGCGTCGCAGCTCACGGATTCGCGGGATGCGACTGTGCGTTTGTTGGGAGCTGCAGTTGCCGGCCCGCTCACCGTCACCGCGATAAGTCTGGCCGTCGTCGCCGACGCTGCCGCTGCGCTCCCGCTGTCGAGTCCCAATACGTTGAGCGCCTTGGGGTGGGTCGCCGGAATTCATCTTGTTGCAGCGGTGTTCGGTGTCGCGATAGCGCACTGGCAGACCTTCGAGCTGAACATTCCGTACTGGGCATCGGCTGCGGTTCGGCCGGCGGCCGGCGCAATTGCGACGCTGCTGGCAGCGGGATCGATTGCAGTCCTCGCGGCACTGCTCATCTCGTGGACCACCGTGGGCGATCTCCTCTCACGCGGTGGTGGATTTGTCGGCGTGCTCGGCTTGACCGTGCTGTCGCTGCTGTACCTGCCGAACCTCGTTATCGGTGCCGCCGCTGTACTGACCGGCGCCACCGCGAATATCGGTGACGTATCGATCAGTGTGTTCGGCAATGTGGGCGGGGACTTGCCGCCGTTGCCCCTCCTCGGAGCAATTCCCGAAAGCGTGGGCGGCGGACTTTGGGCGGTACTGCTGATCGTTCCGGCCGTGGTCGGAATTTTGTCGGGTCGTGACTGCGCGAAGCGCGTCGAGGTTCACGGTGCCGACGGTCAGGATGCTGTGTTGGCAGCACTGACCGCTGCCTTCGCAACCGGAATCACCATGGCACTTCTTGCTCTGGCCAGTGGGGGAGACTTGGGGCGTTTCGGCGCCGTCGAGGTGACGTGGTGGGCATTCGGATTATTGACGTTCGGATGGTTGTCACTGTTCGGAGTGGTGTCTGCGCTGGTAGTGACGTGGACGGCGCACCGTGCCGCGCAGGAGGTCGAGTTCGACGATTCTGATTTGGACGATTCTGATCTGGATGTGCCTGATCTGGGTGTGCAGTCTGCCGAGGTTCTGGACGACATCGAGTCCGAGGACGGCGACGGCGAGGATGACGATGTCGCGGACACGGCGGTCGAAGAGACTGTTGAAGAACCCGAACCAGTCACGGAGCCGGAGCCGCTCGAAGAACCCGCGGCCGCAGTTGCCGACGATTCCGGTGATTCCGACGATTCTGACGGCGAAGAACCCGGCGAGGATCCCAGCGACGAGGAGCCTGGGACGGACCTGCCCTCACCTCCGAAAGACACAAGCGACTAGGCTGTCGTGTGGTCGATTCTCCGGCCGCATCATCTTCTAGTTCTCAGGAGTAGAGCGCTGACTGCCTCGGCCGACAACCTGCAGCCGACGACGCCTACACGCGTCGTAGTTCTTGCGTCCGGCGCCGGTACCCTCCTGAAGTCGCTGATCGACGCGTCGAGGGCCGACGGATACCCCGCGCAGATCGTTGCCGTCGGTGTCGATCGTGACTGCGCAGCCACCGAGCATGGCGAGTCTGCCGGGATTCCTGCATTCAAAGTGTCGATCAAGAATTACGATGATCGCGCAGACTGGGACAAGGCTTTGACCGCGGCCGTTGCCGCGCATCGCCCGGATCTTGTGGTCAGTGCCGGATTCATGAAGATCCTTGGTCCCAGCTTCCTCGCGGAGTTCGGTGGACGAATCATCAACACTCACCCCGCGTTGCTGCCTGCCTTCCCCGGCGCGCACGCGGTTCCCGACGCGATGGCGTACGGCGTGAAGGTCACGGGATCGACCGTGCACCTGGTCGATGGTGGAGTGGACACCGGGCCGATTCTGGCCCAAGAACCTGTGGCAGTGCTACCGGGCGACACCGAGTCGACGTTGCACGAGCGCATCAAAGTTGTAGAGCGTCGGTTGTTGGCGGACGTTATCGCCGCTGTCGCTACACACGGAGTAGTTTCCGATGGACGAAAGGCCGTGATCCCCAGTGAGTGAACGCAAGGCTGTGCGCCGCGCACTTGTCAGCGTCTACGACAAGAGTGGTCTGATCGAGCTGGCCACAGGCCTGCACGAGGCCGGTGTCGAGTTGGTGTCGACCGGCTCGACCGCGTCGAAGATCGCCGACGCCGGTATCCCCGTGACGCCGGTCGAGGCTCTGACCGGATTCCCCGAATGCCTCGAAGGTCGAGTGAAGACGCTGCATCCGCGCGTTCACGCCGGCGTTCTGGCCGACACTCGCAAGCCGGATCACCTCGCTCAGCTCGAGGAACTCGGTATCGCGACGTTCGAACTCGTCGTCGTCAACCTGTACCCGTTCACTGCGACGGTTGCCTCGGGCGCCACGCCGGACGAGTGCGTCGAGCAGATCGACATCGGCGGTCCGTCGATGGTGCGTGCTGCCGCCAAGAATCACCCGTCGGTGGCAGTTGTCGTCGATCCCGCTCGTTACACCGACGTGTTGGCTGCTGTTGCCGGCGGCGGATTCACGTTGCGTGAGCGCACTGTTCTTGCGGCGCAGGCGTTTCAGCACACCGCGTCCTACGACGTGGCTGTTGCGAGCTGGATGACCAGCACCATTGCTGCAGACGAAGACGGTTCGCAGTTCCCCGCCTGGGTTGGAGCTACCTGGAACCGCAGCGCTGTTCTGCGTTACGGCGAGAACCCGCACCAGGATGCTGCACTGTACGAAAACCCGGCTGCGCCTGCAGGTTTGGCTCAGGCGGAGCAGTTGCACGGCAAGGAGATGTCGTACAACAACTACACGGACTCCGATGCCGCGTGGCGTGCAGCGTACGACTTCGCTGATCCGGCAGTTGCAATCATCAAGCACGCCAACCCGTGTGGCATCGCTGTGGGCACCGACATCGCCGACGCTCACCGCAAGGCTCACGCCTGTGACCCCGTCAGCGCATTCGGTGGCGTCATCGCTGCCAACCGTGAGGTCACAGTCGAACTGGCCGAGCAGATCGCCGACATCTTCACCGAGGTCGTCATCGCCCCGTCCTACGCAGACGGAGCAGTTGAGGTTCTGCAGCGCAAGAAGAACATTCGTGTTCTGAAGGCTGCTGCGCCGACAGCAACCGGCATCGAACTGCGCCCCATTTCGGGTGGCACGTTGCTGCAGCAGCGCGACGTTCTCGACGCGGATGGCGACAACCCGGCCAACTGGACCCTCGCCAACGGTGAAGCTGCAGACGCCGAAACGCTCAAGGATCTCGAATTCGCTTGGCGCGCAAGCCGCTCCGTGAAGTCCAACGCAATCCTGCTGGCTTCCGGCGGTGCATCGGTGGGCGTCGGCATGGGCCAGGTCAACCGCGTGGATGCAGCGCATCTCGCTGTTCAGCGTGCCGGTGACCGCGTCGTAGGTTCGGTAGCAGCATCGGACGCGTTCTTCCCGTTCCCCGACGGCCTTCAGGTTCTCCTGAATGCCGGCGTCAAGGCTGTGGTTCAGCCCGGCGGTTCGGTTCGTGACAACGAGGTGATTGCGGCGGCCAAGGA
Source organism: Rhodococcus sp. OK302 (assembly GCF_002245895.1). Taxonomy (NCBI): domain Bacteria; kingdom Bacillati; phylum Actinomycetota; class Actinomycetes; order Mycobacteriales; family Nocardiaceae; genus Rhodococcus; species Rhodococcus sp. OK302. Next base: position 5,849,583 of record NZ_NPJZ01000001.1, on the reverse strand, counting down.
AGCCGGCGTCACTCTCTACCTGACAGGTGCGCGCCACTTCGCGCACTGATCATTTTCTCGTGCAAGCGGGCCTCGACTTCATTGTCGGGGCCCGTTTTGGTTTCGGGTGACTCGCAATCGGCAGTCAGGCAGCTTGAATGTGTGTTCCCTGAAGTTCGCGCGGGGTGCCGGTGATGACAACCCGTGACGCGCCGCGGTTGCGGATCTCGCCGATCAATGCAGCGAGGGTGGCTTCGTGGGCCGCGTCGGAGTGCGAGAGGTCCAAGGTGACGGCGTAGCCGGTGAGGTCGGACGGGAGATCGGTATACGGGGGTGCGGTGGACAACTGGTTGATTCGAAGTTTCATCTGTCTCTCCTGGATGTGAAAGGTAAAAGAAAAGGCACCCGCGGCGTATGCCCTGGGTGCCCGAAAACGGATCCGATCAATCTGTGGATCATTCTCGGGGGACACCGCGCTTGACGCTCATGTGCTTGCTGGTCATGCGATGGGCCGATAGGGAGGCCGAAAAAATGTGCACGTGCGCTGTGCAACTGCGCCACGAAGGTGCAGATGCAAAGTCTGGGTGAAGCGACATGGAGTCCGTACCTTTCGTGCTCGGCGTAGCTGGTTAATGGATGACCGTACAGCACCGATCGAGGGTTCGCACCAATAAATTGCATCGCGAACGTAAACTCCACGTGACTTTTGTCCCGGCGGCCGATCCCGGTTGTGTCAATACCGTGCAGGTCAGAGGGTAAATACAAAAGTCCCCCACGATGACTCGCGGGGGGACTTTTGATCTTAAAACAAGGACGTTCGGTCTGTATGTTGTCAGGTGAGTGAACGGACCCACTCGGCAAACGGTTTCGCGAACTCGTCCGAGTACGGCAGGGGTGCGACGTAATCGGCGCCGGTCGACTGCTCGTCACCGAGTTCCTTGAGTACAAAACTGGCGTTCCGCATCCGCACCGACGTCAGGGACGTGTGGGACAACGCGTCGTCGAGTGCCGCGACGTCGGACGGAACAATCTGAATGTCTTTCGCCGAGCAACTTGTCAGCACCGGTATTCCAGCGGGGAGCATAGCCGCGAGTGCAACGGGATCCAGGGCGTCCTCTTCCGCCAGTGCCTTCGCGTTTGCGTAAACCAGACCGGCGTTCCGCAGCGGCTCGGGAAGATCATCCGGAACAGTGCCGTCGGTGCGTAGCGATTCCACAGCCCCGGCGAGCGCTACCCGGAGTTCGTCGGCCAATTCGACCGGCAGTTGCCCGGCCCCGACAACGGCGTCGAGCTGCCCGTGGATCTGGTTGGTCAACAGGTCGAGGAGACGGATACTCAACGGCTCGACGAGTGCGAGCGAACTCACCCGGGCACCCTCACTCGCAGTTGCCACGGCGAGCGCGACGATCGCCCCGTCGCTGTGGCCGACGATGATGAGTCGATCAGCGTCGACGCCCGGTTGCTGCGCCAGAAAGTCGAGTCCGTCGGACGCTGCGTCGACGTAGGTGTTGAAGCCGAGATCGGCGATCTCGTCGATCTCGTAGGGACCCAATCCGGTTTCGCCGCTGCCGATCTTGTCGTAGCGCAGACTTGAAATGCCCTGTTCTTCAAGGATATCCGCGATGAAGCGGAGCGTTCCGATATCGCCTTCGAGAAGTGTGCTGTCGCCGTTGCGATCGGTGGGGCCGCTACCCGCGAGGATGAGCGCCGCCGGCGCCTTCCGGTCGGGACCGGCGACCAGTCGCAGGCTCCCGAAGAGGGTGACTGGCCCTGATTGAAAAGTGATCTCGGTGTCGGACATGACGACCTGTCTACCAGGTTCGCGGGCTCACGCGGTACGCAGACTGCGGACGCGTCGCCATCCGCGCCAACTGAACCACAAGAGCGCGGCGAGCAGCGGAATGATCAGGAGCGGAAGGATCATCGCGATCAGCGACGTGAAGAATGTCAGTACGTCTTCGACTACGGAAATGACCGGGTTGGCGAGCCCGCCGGTAGTCGCGGTGCTGACGGCCCGCGTTCCGGTTTGGGCGGCGCTGAAGGTCAGAGCCGTGGGCGCCCCGACGATGATGCCGGCTATCGCGGCGATTGCCGGATCGAAATGGCTGAACGCAGCCCACGCTGCGATAGCTCCGGCGATGGGCCCCGTGACGTTACCCACGACAGAGAGCGCGTTGTCCACGAAGGGGATCAGATCGGCACACAGTTCGACGACGGCGGCGATCGCCAGAGCCACTAGTGCGCCGGTGGATCCGATCCACCGCATCGACTCACCGACGGTGATGCCGAACAGTTCGAAATGGACGGCCGTGCTCAGCATCAACAATGGCAGGAAAGTTCGCATACCCGACGCGGCAGCAAGGCCGAGGCCGAGCATCGCGGGCAAGACCCAGGAATCCATGGGTGGAGTTTAGGTCTGCGTTCACAGTTCGCGGGTATAAAGGGCACACACGAGATCATCGGAAAGGAACTTCCATGCCGACACCGACCATGTTCTTCCTCAACCTCCCCGTCAAAGACCTGGGCAAGGCCACCGCGTTCTACGAGGGACTGGGCTATGCCAAGAACCCGCAGTTCTCCGACGACAATGCGTCGTCGATCGTCATCAGCGACACCATCGTCGTGATGTTGCTGGCCGAGCCGTTTTTCAAGACATTCACGTCCAAGGAAATCGCCGATACGACGGTGTCGACGGAAGCGCTCCTCGGGCTTTCGGCGGAGACCCGCGAGGCCGTGGATTCCATCGTCGACAAGGCATTGGCAACCGGCGGCAGCGCCGGAAATGCGACGCAGGACCACGGATTCATGTACTCACGGAGCTTCCAGGATCCGGACGGCCACATCTGGGAAATCATCTGGATGGACCAGTCTCAAGTAGAGAGTTGAGTGCGGATTCTCCTCAGCGCGTGCCGAAACCGGCAAATGCTCGTAGCTTGGTGGGGTGACTGTCGCCAAGACCCTCGGGGAGCTACGGGCCTCCGGACACGTACAGCGAAGTGTCAAAGAAGAAATACGCGAGAACCTGCTCGCCGCGTTGCGGGACGGCCGTGATCCCTGGCCCGGGATAGTCGGGTTCGAGGAAACAGTCGCCCCGCAACTCGAGCGGGCACTGATTGCCGGCCACGACGTCGTGTTGCTCGGTGAACGTGGGCAGGGCAAGACTCGGGTACTGCGCACACTTGCCTTGTTGCTCGACGAGTGGACGCCCGTCATCGACGGCTCGGAACTGGGGGAGCATCCCTACGAGCCGATTACTCCGGCCTCGATCCGGCGTGCGCGTGAACTCGGTGATGAATTACCGGTTCTGTGGCGCCATCGCAGCGAGCGGTACTCCGAGAAACTTGCGACCCCGGATACGTCCGTCGCCGACCTGATCGGTGACGTCGATCCGGTCAAGGTCGCCGAAGGCCGCAGTCTGGGTGATCCCGAGACCATTCACTTCGGACTCGTGCCGCGCGCGCATCGTGGAATTGTTGCGATCAACGAACTTCCCGACTTGGCCGAGCGCATTCAGGTATCGCTTCTCAACGTGATGGAAGAGCGTGACATCCAAGTCCGTGGATACACGCTGCGACTCCCGTTGGATGTGCTGTTGGTAGCCAGTGCGAACCCCGAGGACTACACCAATCGCGGACGCATCATCACGCCGCTCAAGGATCGTTTCGGAGCTGAGATTCGCACGCACTACCCCGTTGAATTGCTTGACGAGATTGCCGTGATCGACCAGGAAGCGCATCTGGCGGCAGAAGTCCCCGATTACCTACTCGAGATTCTGGCTCGATTCACGCGGTTGTTGCGCGAATCCACTTCGGTGGATCAACGATCGGGGGTGTCGGCTCGTTTTGCCGTGGCCGGTGCCGAGACTGTCAGCGCTGCCGCAGTGCGCCGCGCGGCAATCCTGGGCGAGGCGGATCCTGTTGCGAGGCCGGTGGATCTGGATTCGGTCGTGGAGGTGCTTCGAGGCAAGGTGGAGTTCGAATCCGGTGAGGAAGGTCGCGAACTGGAGGTGCTCGAACATCTGCTCCGCCGGGCGACGGCCGATACCGTTCGCGTACGTCTGGGCGGAATCGACTTGTCGACGTTGGTGAGTGCCGTGGAGCTGGGCAACACGATTGTCACTGGCGAATCCGTCACGGCCAAAGCATTTTTGGACGAACTGCCCGAACTCGATGTTCTGGACGAGATCGCGGAGCGGTTGGGGGCACGATCCGACGGTGAGCGTGCTGCGGGCGCGGAGTTGGCGCTCGAAGGGCTGTATTTGGCCCGACGGATCTCGAAAGATCAAGGCCCGGGCGGACGCTCGGTGTATTCCTGAAATGACACATAACCCGCGTTACCGGCCGTACGACGGAGGTCCCGATCCATTGGCCCCGCCGGTGGATCTTCGTGAGGCGCTGGCGGCGATCGGCGACGACGTTCTGGCGGGGACGTCGCCGCGGCAGGCGTTGCGAGAGTTGCTGCGGCGCGGTAACCGCGACATGCGCGGGCTCGACGAACTCACGGCGGACGTGAATCGTCGTCGACGAGAGATGTTGCGTCGCAACAACCTCGGCGGAACCCTCGACGAGGTACGCAAACTCCTCGACAAAGCAGTACTCGAGGAGCGTAAGGAGTTGGCTCGGGCGCTCGATGATGACGCACGATTCAACGAGATGAGGATCGAGGAGTTGCCGGCGTCGACGGCGCACGCGGTTCAGGATCTGGCAGATTACAACTGGCGTAGTGAGCAGGCGCATGCCGACTACGACAAGATCCGTGACCTTCTGGGACGTGAAGTTCTGGATCAGCGGTTCTCCGGTATGAAGCAGGCTCTCGAGGGTGCCACCGACGAAGATCGGGAGCAGATCCGGGAGATGCTGGCAGATCTCAATCAATTGCTCGACGCTCATGCCCGCGGCAAGGACACTCCGCGACAGTTCTCGGAGTTCATGGACAAGCACGGGCAGTATTTTCCCGACAATCCGAGGAACGTCGAGGAACTACTCGACTCGCTCGCGCAGCGGGCGGCGGCGGCGCAACGATTGCGAAATTCGCTCTCTCAGGAGCAGCGTGACGAGCTGGATGCTTTGGCACAACAGGCTTTCGGTGATCCGAGTTTGATGAGCGAACTCAGTCAACTCGATCAGTTCCTGCAGGCAGCGAGGCCCGGCGAAGACTGGGAAGGTTCGCAGCAGTTTCGCGGCCAGCAGGGCATGGGTTTAGGGGAGGGCACCGGCGCACTGTCGGACATTGCCGAGTTGGAATCGCTGGCTGACCAACTGTCGCAACAGTATGCGGGCGCCGGTCTCGACGATATCGATCCGGAATTGTTGGCCAGGCAACTCGGCGAGGAAGCAGCGGCCGACGTACGTACCCTTGCTGACCTCGAAAAGGCTTTACAGGAGCAGGGTTTCTTCGATCGAGCACCCGACGGTCAATGGCGGTTGTCACCCAAGGCGATGCGGCAACTCGGCCAGACCGCGCTCCGCGACGTTGCCGGTCAGCTGTCTTCACGGACCGGCCAGCGGGATACGCGTCGGGCCGGGGCGATGGGTGAACCCACCGGAGCGTCGCGGGAATGGGAGTTCGGTGACACCGAACCTTGGGATGTGACACGGACGATCACGAATGCGGTGTTGCGTGATCCGGGTCGAATTCCCGTGCGGCTCACGGTTGCCGACGTCGAGGTGGCAGAAACCGAACAGCGCAGCCAGGCCGCAGTGGCCTTGCTGGTGGACACGTCGTTTTCCATGGTGATGGAGGATCGCTGGGTTCCGATGAAGCGCACGGCGCTTGCGCTCAATCATCTTGTCAGCACACGGTTTCGCAGCGACGAACTGCAACTCATCGCCTTCGGACGTCACGCTCACGTCCTCGACCCGTCGGAGCTGGCCGGGTTGGACGGAGCGTGGGATCAAGGAACCAACTTGCACCACGCGTTGTTGTTGGCGGCCAGGCACCTTCGACGCCATTCCAACGCCCAACCGGTGGTATTGATCGTCACAGATGGTGAGCCGACCGCACACCTCGAACCCGACGGCGAGGCACGATTCGACTATCCGCCGAGCGCGCGAACCCTTGGATTGACGGTTCGTGCTCTCGACGCCGTAGCCAGGTTGGGCGCCAAGGTGACGTTCTTCCGGCTCGGTGAAGACCCCGGCCTCGCTCGGGTGGTCGACCGTATGGCCCATCGGGTTGGTGGGCGTGTCATCGCTCCCGACGTGGAGGGTCTGGGAGCGGCCGTGGTCAGCGATTACATGCGCGGGCGGCGATAGCGGACTTCGATCAGCCGCTGACCACCTGACGGTCACCGAGTGGACTACTCAGATGCACGTCCAACGAGCCGAACACCGCTACGAGAATGCACATTCTATTTGCAGCCTCCGGAAGCGCACCCGTTTGAAGCGTGACGGTGACCGTGGAATCGGTCTCCTCGACGCTGGCGTGCGCGCCGTAACATTCCGGTGTCCCGGTCACGAAATGGACGGCAACGGTGGTCTCGTCCACCTCCGACCACGACTCGAACATGGTGTCCGACGCCCCGACGATGTCTGCGCGATCAGCGAAGACCGTACCGATATCGGAGTCGTCGACTTGCGTGGGAACGGGTGGTCCGCGTCCCCAGTCGGCCGGAACCGCACCCTGCGCCGCAAGTACTTTCGGCAGCGCGGGAGTTCCCGTGGACTGCGTGCCGAAAGAGCACCCTGCCAATGCCAGGGTGGCCAAAACTGCGAGGACGATTACGCGCATGCATCCACCGTAACCCTGGTCAAGCGAGCAACGCTGTGACCAGCGCAATCGCCGGAATTGATGCCAAAGTGGTGACAAAAGCACTGTCGCGAGCCAGCACCATGCCGCGGCGGTAGCGACTCGCGTAGATGAAGACGTTCTGAGCCGTCGGCAAGGTGGAGACGACGACGATCGCGAACAATTGGTGGCCGTCGATGCCGAGTAGGAAATGCGCCATCAGATAGGCGAGCACCGGTTGAACCACAATTTTGAGCGTCGACGCCAAGGCGACATCACGTCGGGGGCTCGAGCCCTTTTCCAATACACGCACGCCGTACAAGGACAGCCCGAACGCGAGCAGAGCGCCGGGAACGGACGTGGCCCCGATCAGTTCGAACGGCTGCATCAGCGCCCGCGGTGGTGCCCAGCCGACAAGTGCAACCGTCAAGCCTGCCGCACCGGCCAACACGATCGGGTTCTTGAACGGAGCGGTCACCGTGTCGATGAGCGACAGCTTCTCGGCGTCGTGGCCACGCAAGGCAGTGAGATCGAGAATCGTCAACGCGATGGGGGAGTAGACAACGATCTGGAACAGCAGCAGCGGAGCAACAAATGTGGCGTCGCCCAGCACAAAAACAGCGATGGGAATACCGAGGTTCGCAGAGTTCACGTACGACGCGGAGAGCGCGCCGATCGTCAGTTCCGGTAGCGGCCGATCCAGCCAGATCTTGGCCACAAGGACGTACAACGCGCCGACGGCAAAGGCAGTGGCCGACGCTACCGCGAGGGTCGGGGAGAAGATCACCGACAGATCCGACGACGCGAGTGTCGTGAACAGCAGAGCCGGCGTAGCGACAAAGAACACGAGGCGGCCCAGAACGAACTGCCCGTGATCGCCCAGAGTGCCCAGACGCCCCAGCAGGTATCCGATTGCGATCACCACGAAGATGACGGTGAAACCCGCAACAACTCCCGACACGCTGCGGACACCTCTCTGCTAGGGAAATACGGGCAAGAAAAAGGCCGCGCAGTCGATGACTGCGCGGCCTTTCCTGAAACTGATTACCGTGCGGCGGTGAAGGGGAGCAACGCCATCTCGCGTGCGTTCTTCACTGCAACGGCGACCTGACGCTGCTGCTGCGGGGTCAGGCCCGTGACACGACGGCTACGGATCTTGCCACGGTCCGAAATGAACGTGCGAAGCAAGTTGATGTCCTTGTAATCGACATGCGTGATCTTCGCTGCGAACAACGGGTTCTTCTTGGGCTTACGTCCCTCTACGGGACGTGGCTTCTTCGACGGTGAACGCTTGACTGCCATCCGACTTCCTTACCAGCTCGACTTGTGTACGCCAGGCAGTTCCCCGCGGTGCGCCATTTCTGGCACGTGTCCGGGAGAGCCCGAACTTCCGCAGGTGGCCGCGCGGACGTCCATCCGCAGCGTCTCGATTGCGTAATCCTACCGGACTCGCGCCGCCGTGAGGACGTTGCAGGGTCGCCTGGGCTTTTGTGTGCTTTTCCGGGGAGCTTTTCGGGGAGTGAATCCGCTGCACCGGCGACGCGCAGACTGGTCGGAACCATCCGATTCGGGGTGTTGGATCTCAATCGAATCCGGCCGTGGGATCCTTGGCCGGTGCTGCTGACGATCCTCGAACTGGTGGGCATCGTGGCGTTCGCGGCGTCCGGTGCTCTGGTGGGCGTCACCAAGCGACTTGATATTTTCGGGGTGTGCTCGGTGGGAGTGTTCACCGGTATCGGCGGCGGTATCGTCCGAGACCTCCTCCTCGGTGTCCATCCGCCGAGTTCCTTGAGTAGTTGGCCGTACTTCGGTACCGCCGCGGTGACGTCGCTGGTCGTCTTCTATCTGCACGAGCCGCTCAACAGATTGCGTCGTGAAATCCTGGCGCTCGACGCACTGGGAATGGGGCTGTTCGCAAGTACCGGCACCATCATCGCGCTGGAGAACAATGCCAGTTCGCTCGCCGCGACGTTGATCGGCGCTACCGCCGCGATCGGGGGCGGCGTGATCCGTGACGTTCTCGTCAACGAGGTACCGCTCCTGCTCCACAAGGATCTTTACGCGGTGCCGGCTCTCCTCGGCGCTGCGTTGGTGGTCACAGTTTCGGAGTTCGGACTGTCTACGAACGGCGCGCTGGTGTGCGGCACCGTATTTGCCGCAGTGTTCAGATTGCTTGCGTTATGGCGTCATTGGAGCCTGCCCGGACCCCGGCGTACCGAAGACTGACCGCGACACGCCGAAGAGCAGAATGGGCCCCTCTCAGCCCAGTCTCAGCACATACGTCCAAACTGTCGGTATGCGTATTTTGGTGGTCGACGACGACCGAGCGGTTCGCGAGTCGCTGCGGCGGTCGCTCAGCTTCAACGGCTACACGGTCGAGCTCGCGGTCGACGGACTCGACGCACTCGAAAAGATCATCGCCAACCGTCCCGACGCCGTTGTTCTCGACGTCATGATGCCGCGCCTCGACGGTCTCGAAGTGTGCCGCCGTCTGCGTAGCGCCGGCGACGATCTGCCCATCCTCGTGCTCACCGCCCGTGACTCGGTCAGTGAGCGCGTCGCCGGCCTCGATGCGGGTGCCGACGATTATCTCCCCAAGCCGTTCGCTCTGGAAGAGTTGCTCGCCCGCTTGCGTGCGCTGCTCCGCCGGACTGCGCCGGATCCGGACGCCGATTCCGAGATGATGAGTTTCGAGGACCTCACCCTCGACCCCGTCACCCGCGAGGTCAAGCGCGGCGAGAGGTCCATCAGCCTCACCCGGACGGAGTTCTCACTCCTCGAAATGTTGATGGCGAACCCGCGCCGAGTCCTCACTCGGGGGCGCATCCTCGAAGAGGTGTGGGGATACGACTTCCCGACCTCCGGAAACGCACTCGAGGTCTACGTCGGGTATCTGCGTCGTAAAACCGAAGCAGACGGTGAACCGAGGTTGATCCACACCGTCCGCGGAGTTGGCTATGTCCTTCGGGAGACGCCGCCGTGATCACCGCTCCGTTCGGGAAGAGTGCCGAACCGAAGAACTCACAGATCCCCGCCGGTACGTCGGCGGGGATGCGCCCCCCGATGCAACTGACCCGATCGGTGTCGTTGCGTTGGCGGGTCACACTGCTCGCGGCGTCCGTCGTGGCGATCGCTGTGGCTGTCATGGCCATCGCGGCCTACGCCGTTGTCTCACGCGCGCTCTATGCCGATGTCGATCACCAATTACGCACCCGCGCATCCGTTCTCATCGACAGCAACGTCGTGCGGTTCGATCCGCGATACATCAGCGGCGCGACGCTCTACACCACCGATATCAGTGTTGCTCTGATCTTCTCGAATCTCGATACCTACCAGCCTCCCGGCTCCGACGTTCCGATCGGTGACGCCGAAATTGCGGTGGCACGTGGAATTTCCGACTCGTCGCTACGTACCGTCGACGGGCAGCGTGTACTCGCGCAGCGGACTCACGACGGAAGCGCTTTGGTGATCGCGCAACGGCTCGAGCCCACCGTCGCAGTGCTCGATCGGCTTGCCTGGGTGCTGTTCGTCGTCGGCGGATGCGGTGTCATCCTGGCCGCGGTGGCCGGGACAACAGTGGGACGCACAGGTTTACGGCCGATCGCACGATTAACGGCTGCGACCGAGCGAGTGGCCAGAACCGACGATCTGACCCAGATCCCGGTAACCGGCAGTGACGAATTGGCGCGTCTGACCGAGAGTTTCAACACGATGCTCCGGGCCCTCTCCGAATCTCGGGAGAGGCAAAGCAGACTCGTCGCCGACGCCGGCCACGAATTGCGCACACCGCTGACATCGCTCCGGACCAACATGGAACTTCTCATCGCGTCGAGTCGGCCGGGTGCACCGCAGATCCCGGACGAGGACATGAAAGAACTGCGCGCCGACGTCGTCGCACAGATCGAAGAACTCTCTACCCTCGTTGGCGACCTGGTCGATCTCGCTCGGGAGGATGCACCCGAAACTGTCTACGAGAGAGTCGATGTGAGTGACGTCGTCGAACGCTCACTCGAACGAGCGCGTCGGCGCCGCAACGAAATCGAATTCGATGCCGTGACCACACCCTGGTTTGTCTACGGCGATCAAGCCGGTCTCTCGCGCGCAGTCCTCAACGTCCTCGACAACGCCGCGAAGTGGAGTCCGAAGGGTGAAAAGGTGCATGTCGACATGCGTCCCGTCGGCCAAGGCTTGTTGGAATTGACGGTCAGCGATGCGGGACCGGGTATTCCGGAGGAGGATCGGGAGTTGGTGTTCGATCGTTTCTACCGGTCCACGGCGGCGCGTTCCATGCCGGGATCCGGACTGGGACTGGCGATTGTGCGTCAAGTCGTGATCAAACACGGCGGCACTATCGCGATCGACGAATCCGATCGGGGTGGGGCACTGGTTCGGATTGTGCTGCCAGGTGAACCGGGGCCGACCGCCGCGTAAGCATTCGAGCGGGAATGATTGAGTATTATGTTCGGGGCTAAGGCTTTTCGTCGCCCCTGAGCCAAAGTTCGAGCCAAAGATTGTGAATTCACTGCAAACTCTGGGCAAAGTGACAGGTACGTCTCAGCGCCTTCTCAGCCGCGCAAGGCAGGCTTGTCGTCAACACAGTTGTGACCGCCGTGGGTGGTCACCGAGACGAAAGCGAGCCGATGACCGACGACCGCAATATCGACCCGACCCGGCCCGAGCAGCCCAACAGCGAACCTACCCAGGCGTACCCGACGCAGCAGCCGTACCCCGCGCAGGGCTACCCGACCCAGCAGAATCCGACCCAGCAGACTCCCGCGCCGGAGTCCGGGGTACCGCGCAGTCCGTACCAGCCCACCGAATCGTTCGGGCAGCAGCAGGCGGCACCCGGTTACGGTCAGCAGCCCACCGCATCGTTCGGACAACCGCACGGTGCGCACGAGGCCGCATACCAACAGCAGGCGCAACAGCAGTCGCCGTACCAAAGTGCGGGTAGCCCTGGCGGACCGGGAACCCCAGTCCCCCCAGCGCTTCAGGGACCGAACGCTGGTGAACCCAAGCCGAAATCGAAGCGCATGGCGCTGGTCGCCGGAGCGCTCGCTCTGGTGTTGGTCAGTGGTGGCGTCGGCGGCGCTGTCGGTGCGATCGTGGCTGACAACAACAGCGGCGGTGCCGCCGTCACCAATTCGCTCAACGCTCCCAAGCCGAGCGCAACCAACACGTCCAACGCGCCGGCCGGATCGGTGCAGGCAGTGGCCGCGAGGGTTGTCCCCAGCGTCGTTCAGATCGAGGTTGCAACAGCGCAGGGGCAGGGCGGTGAAGGTTCCGGCGTGATTCTGTCGTCCGACGGACTGATCCTGACCAACAACCACGTTGCCGGCGCTCAGGGCGCGCAACTTCGCGTCGCGTTCTCCGATGGAACCAAGGCTTCGGCAACCCTCGTCGGTGCCGACCCGGTTTCCGATATCGCCGTCATCAAGGTCGACGGCCGCAATGACCTGACACCGATCGACCTCGGCACGTCCGCGGACGTCCAGGTCGGGCAGCAGGTTGTGGCGGTCGGATCTCCACTCGGCCTGGCCGGCACGGTCACCGAGGGCATCATCTCCGCTCTCGACCGTCCCGTCTCCACCAGCGGCGAGTCGGGCAACCAGAACACCGTCATCGACGCTCTGCAGACCGATGCGGCCATCAACCCGGGTAACTCCGGTGGCGCGCTGGTCAACATGGACGGTCAGCTGATCGGCATCAACACGGCGATCGCTTCACTGGGAGCATCGTCGGGTGGCCAGGGCGGCTCGATCGGCCTCGGCTTCGCCATCCCGATCGATCAGGCCCGGCGGGTGGCCGACGAGTTGATCAAGACCGGCAAGGCAACGCAGGCCATGATCGGCGTGACAGTGCCTTCGCAGGACAACGCGGATGGCGCAACCGTCATGGATGTCACTGCTGGCGGTCCGGCAGACAAGGCCGGTATCCCCAAGGGCGCTGTGATCACCAAGGTCGACGATCGTGTTGTCGCAGACGGTGATTCGCTGATCGCGGCAGTGCGTTCACATGCGCCCGGCGACAAGGTTTCGATCACGTACACCGACGGCGGACAGAGCAAGACCGTCGACGTGACGTTGGGAACTGCTCCGGCGCAGGGCGTCCGATGACCATCGGCGATCTGCCGACGATCACCCCGATCTTCGGCCGGATCGCAACCGATCCGGAGCGCGGCACTACGGTAGAAGGTATGGAACTCGAAGCCACCTCGGCCGGCCGCGCTCTGGTCGTCATCGTCGACGATCGCACAGCCCACGGCGACAACACCGACTCCATCGGTCCACTGGTCACGGAGTTGCTCAATGAAGCGGGATTCCTCGTCGACGCGACGGTCGCCGTCGCTGCTGACGAGGTGGAGATCCGCAACGCTCTCAACACCGCGGTGATCGGTGGTGTCGACCTGGTGATCTCGGTCGGAGGCACCGGAGTGTCGCCGCGTGACGTGACACCCGACGTCACGGCCGAGGTACTCGACCGTGAGATCCCGGGAATCGCCGAAGCACTCCGGGCGTCCGGCCTGTCAGCCGGATCCCTCGAAGCGGGCTTGTCCCGCGGACTGGTCGGAGTTTCGGGCAGCACTCTCGTCGCCAACCTGGCGTCGACGCGCCCCGCGATCCGCGACGGCATGGCGACCTTGACGGCATTGGCGAGTCACGTCATCGCCGAGCTTTCCAGCCTCGAGGGCTGAGCTGCGGTGTCCGAGCACAAGGATCCCGGCAAGAAGGCGGTCGACAAAGACAAGCTGGCGCGCATTTTCGGGGACGTGTTCCCGGAGACGACGTCGGACGAACGAGGTCCCGAAGGATCGTCGAGTTCGTCCGACGACGACTGGTTGCGCGGACAGGTACCGCCTCACCACGGTGGATAGATACAGCGGCGGATAGACACAGCGGCGGATAGACATGAATAAGGCCCTCGCGGACGTAAGTCTGCGAGGGCCTTATCTGTGGTCGAGCCGCTTTACTCCAGAGTCTTGGCGTGAGCGCCGCTGTCGGTGCCGTCAGCGTTGGAAGCGAGGATGTCGCGGATCTGGATGAGCAGATCCGTTTCGCTGGCTTCCTTGTCCTCGGGTTCGGTCGCAAACTTCTTCTTCGCTGCATTTGCGGGCAGGATCAACACGAAGTAGACGACGGCGGCGATGATGATGAAGTTGATGATCGCGGTGACTACGGCGCCGAAGTTGAGAAACGTCTCGCTGGTGTCGCCGGTGAGCTGAATACCCCAGCCGTATTCGTTTCCTCCGCCGATCGAAGCGATGAGGGGGTTGATGATGTTGCTCGTGAAGGCGGTCACGATCGCTGTGAAGGCCGCGCCGATGACAACTGCGACGGCCAGGTCCAGCACGTTCCCGCGGAGTAGGAAATCCTTGAATCCCTTGAGCATTTCGGTCTCCCTGAATGTGGTGTGACTAGTCTTCGTGTGGCGTCCGGTTATTGGGCTCTCCGGAAACAACCGATTGCGAAAATCCTAGAGGAGCGGACCCGGATATGTTCGCTCACTGAAACGTCACCGTGATCGCATTGACCAGTGAGGCCCCGGCGACGCGGGTGGCAGCTTCGGTGGGCAGAGCCAGCATTATTATCTGTTCACGCTGGTTACTGGCATTTTCTGCCGCCGTGACGAGGACGACGACTGCCCCGGTAGCCAGGATCCGGGGCGCGGCGTCGGTCGATGTTGCGTCCGGTGTGTCGGCGCCGACTGTCAGCACGTCGACAATGTCGCCGCTGCGCAGTATGTCCGCTACTGCGGCGTCAGCGAGGCGCACCGGGACAATTCGAGCGTCGTCGATTCCGGTGGATTCTCGGGCCGAACGCGGGCCGAGAATCCTGATGTCGGTGACAGTTTCGCCGCGTCGCATCGGACCGACAACCGTTCGGCCGAGAACGTCGGCAGCGTTGGTGACAGCCCCGTCGGGGATCTGATCTGCAGTGAAGTCCCCGGTTCCGAGATCGTCGAGGGTGATGGTCTTTCCCGGTGCGACGTCGCGGGCGGCGGTGACGACGCTGATGCGCTCGGAATCGGGACTTCCACGAAAGAGCAGAGCGATCCCGAGTATTGCAAGAATCAGTGCGGCGACCTTGCGAGCGGTTGCGCTCCGCACACGATTCGGCCTTGCCAGCGAGATCAATCTGTCGAGGGCACTCGGAGTGAGATCGAGTCGGGCGGGATCACGCGGCCGGAGGAAGCGAGAGAAGACGGGTGGCATAGACGAACGGTAGGACCGGAAGTATGAATTCCGGTCCTACCGTTATTTGTCTGTGGACAACCTGACGCTTGTGGAGAAGCGGGAGAAGCGTCTGCCGTGAATCAGCTGGCAGCGGCCTTTGCCGGAGCCGGAGTGCTGGTCGACGAGGACGTTGAGGAATCCGACTTGGACTCGACCTTGACCGCCGGTGCCGAATCGCTCTTCGCGGGTTCGCTGGCAGATCCGGAACCACCGCGGCTGTCGGTGCGGTAGAAACCGCTGCCCTTGAATACGATGCCGACCGAGTTGAACAGTTTACGGAGCTTGCCGGAGCAGGCTGGGCAGACCGTCAGCGAGTCTTCACTGAAGGACTGGACGATGTCGAAACGGTTGTCACATTCCGTACATGCGTATGAGTAGGTAGGCACCGGGCTTCCTCCGCATTGTGATATCGAGCAGTGTTCTGACACTGCAGCTGTTAGCACTCTACAAGTGACAGTGCCAACAGTGCGAATTACGTGTCTATTCCCACTGGCTCGGAAGGGGTCGTCGACTCACCGATTCAGGCGGGTCAAACCCGCGCCCGGTGTCAGAGCCCAGCCCATCGAAATATCGTGGGGATCGGCGGGGAGGTGCTCTACGAGTTCCGAGTCGCGGACGATAGCGACGAGGCGAGTTGTCGGAGACACCATTCCGAGAGTGCGGTCGTAGTACCCGGCGCCGCGTCCCAGCCTCGTGCCCCGGAGATCCACGGCAAGAGCGGGGACAAAAACAGTGTGGGCGAGCGCGACGGTCTCCGGGGGCAGGACTTGCCCGACTGGTTCTCGCAATCCGTACGACGCCGGACGCAATGCATCGACACCGGTGTATTCAACCCAGCAGAGTGGGCCAGGTTCACCGGTGATCGGTAGCAGCACACGATCAGCAAGTGAAGCCAGCGCGTCCAACAGGTCGGTAGAACCCGGTTCGGTGCGGGTCGGAACGTACGCGCAGACCGTCGTATCCGGGGTAATCGCGGCGATCGCATGTCGGGCCAGAGCTGCCGATTCTTCGCGCCGTATGTGTTCCGACACATTGGCTCGTTCAGTCAGGACAGATTGTCGCCATTGCACTTTTCCTCGAGGTTCCACCACTTCACGATAGGCATCGTGATGACTGACAGGTAACAACCTGCAGTTAGGGTGTTGGCATGACAGACGTTGTTGCTAGCAACAAGAAGGCATTCCGCACGGCCGTGGTTCCGGCTGCCGGATTGGGTACGCGCTTCCTGCCTGCCACCAAGACCGTCCCGAAGGAACTACTGCCCGTGGTGGATACACCGGGCATCGAACTGGTCGCCGGTGAGGCCGCTGATTCCGGGGCCGAGCGCCTCGTCATCGTGACGTCACCAGGCAAGGACGGCGTTGTCGCACACTTCGTCGAAGACCTCGTTCTCGAAAGCAAGCTCGAGGCGAGTGGCAAATTCGCCCTCCTGGCCAAGGTGCGCAAGGCGCCGGGTCTGCTCGAGGTCGATTCGGTGATTCAGGAACAGCCTCTCGGATTGGGACACGCAGTCGGTTGCGCCGAGGTACTCCTCGACGACGACGAAGACGCCATCGCAGTTCTCCTTCCGGACGACCTCGTGTTGCCCCGCGGAGTGCTCGAGACCATGGCGAAGGTACGTGCGAAGCGCGGCGGCTCGGTTTTGTGCGCCATCGACGTTCCCAAGGACGAAGTCAGCGCTTATGGAGTTTTCGACGTCGAGATCGTTCCCGACGCGACCAATCCTGACGTCCTGAAGGTCATCGGCATGGTTGAGAAGCCGGCTATGGAGGACGCACCGTCCACCTTCGCCGCGGCCGGCCGTTACCTGCTGGATCGGGCAATCTTCGACGCACTTCGACGCATCAAGCCCGGAGCGGGTGGCGAGTTGCAACTGACCGACGCCATCGCGCTTCTGATTGCCGAGGGACACCCCGTGCACGTCGTCGTGCATCGCGGGACTCGACACGATCTCGGAAATCCCGGCGGTTACCTCCGCGCTGCGGTTGACTTCGCACTGGACATGGACGATTACGGCCCGTCGTTGCGAGAGTGGTTGACCGCTCGCCTCGAACGCTGAAGTAGTTCGAAACTGTTCCGACGGGAAGTTAACCAGTATCGAGATGTCCGGCCGCTCACGTGGCAAGGCATCATGGGGCTGAGTAACACGAGTTTCGCGACAAACAGGAGGACGCAGACCACATGCGGTCGGTTGAGGAGCAGCAGACCCGGGTTACAGCCGCTGCAGTTGCGCCCCGGCCGGTTCGTGTCGCCATTTCGGAGGCGCAGGGGTTGCTCTGTGCGGAAGAAGTGGTTACCGAGCGGCCGCTGCCAGGGTTCGATCAGGCTGCGATCGATGGATACGCCGTCCGCAGTGTCGACGTCGCGGGCGCCGGAACGGACCTGCGCGGCGATGACGGCGAGCCGATAGATCTGAACCTCCCGGTTGTCGGCGAGGTCACTGCGGGTTCTCGTCAGCCGATCCGCTTGCAGCCCCGACAGGCTGTTCGCGTCGATACCGGTGCGCCGTTACCCACGCTTGCCGACGCGGTTCTGCCGTTGGAGCACACCGATGGTGGCCGTGCGCGTGTCCGGGTGTTCCAGCCCGTTCGTTCCGGTGACTACGTACGACGCGCCGGCGACGACGTGCAGCCCGGGGACGTGGCGGTTCGCTCCGGAACGATCATCGGCGCAGCTCAGGTGGGATTGCTGGCCGCCGTGGGCCGGGACAAGGTTCTTGTTCACCCGCGCCCGCGGCTCTCGGTCATCAGTGTCGGCGGCGAGTTGGTGGACATCGATCGCACTCCCGGCCCCGGTCAGGTGTACGACGTAAATTCGTACGCGCTGGCTGCGGCTGCTCGCGATGCCGGCGCAGACGTGAACCGTGTGGGTATTGCCGGATCCGACGCGCGACGGTTGCGTGAGGTTGTCGAGGGGCAGCTGATTCGGTCCGAGATCGTGGTCATCGCCGGTGCTGTCGGGGGTGGCGCTTCCGACGAGGTTCGGGAAGCGCTGTCGGAACTGGGCTCGCTCGAAGTCGAGCGCGTCGCGATGCACCCGGGGTCCGTGCAAGGTTTCGGACAGTTGGGCCGCGACGAGGTCCCGACGTTCCTCCTACCCTCGAATCCCGTGAGCGCGCTCGTGGTTTTCGAGGTCATGGTTCGGCCGCTCATTCGCATCGCGCTGGGACGTCGTCAGCCGATGCGCCGCATCGTGAAAGCCCGGTCGGTGGGCACCATTACGTCGATTGCGGATCGCAAGGGCTTCCTCCGCGGACAGTTGATGCGCGACGAAGCGACGGGGGAGTACCTGGTCCAGGCGCTCGGCGGCGCAGCCGGAGCGTCATCGCACCTGCTGGCGACGTTGGCCGAAGCCAATTGCCTGGTGCTTGTCGATCGAGATGTCACGGAAGTTCAGATCGGTGAAATCGTCGACGTAGCGTTTCTCGCCCAGCGTGGGTGAATCGCTTCGACCCGTCGCGGTGTCGGCCCTTCAACCCGTCGCGGTGTCGGCCCTTCAACCCGTCGCGGTGTCGGCCCTTCAACCCAGTGAGGTGTGATGTCAGTCCATCCTGGATGGCCGGAAAAGTTGGGTCCGCTTCGGGTGTCTGCCGGAGTTGTGACGCTCCGGCCGATTCGGCTGCGTGACGCGTCCACTTGGAGCCGATTGAGAATTCGCGACCGGGAGCATCTCGAGCCGTGGGAACCGACTGGTGAGTCTCCGTGGGATGCGCGTCATCACGTCACGGTCTGGCCGTCGCTGTGTGGAAGTTTGCGGTCCGAGGCACGCAAAGGCCGGATTCTGCCGCTGGTGATCGAACTGGACGGCAACTACTGCGGTCAGATCACCATCGGCAACATCGTTCGGGGCGCATTGTGCTCGGCTTGGGTGGGCTACTGGGTCGCTTCCGATGTCACCGGTGGCGGTGTTGCGACGGCAGCGGTGGCTCTCACTCTCGATCACGCGTTTTCGCGGGTCGGGTTGCACCGGGTCGAGGCCACTGTCCGTCCGGAGAATTCGTCGAGTCGGGCCGTGCTCCACAATGCCGGTTTCCGTGAGGAAGGCTTGCTCCGTCGGTACCTCGATGTCGACGGGCAATGGCGTGATCATGTCCTGGTCGGGATGACGGTAGAAGAGATTCCCATCACAGTTGTTGATCGACTCGTTCGCGCCGGCCGCGCGTCGTGGGCATGAAAACCTCAGTTAAACGACAGTTACCTCATCGGTAACCGGACATAACGCTCAGTAATAGTCGTTGCGAATTCAACTTTCGGACAAAGGAATTCCGGCGGATCGGGCAGTTCGGTTCGGTACGCGTGTGACACATGAGTAAGGTGGGGTTCGGCGCGTCGGCAACGATGCGAAGGCGTCGGCCGTTAACCTGAAAGCATCAACGGCTGGCATAGGTGCTGGTAGGTGATCGTAAGGAGGTCGCGGCATGCCTAGTTCATTCGTGTGGATCGGGCTCGTGGCCGTCTGGTTGTTCGTTCTGGTGCCGATGCTCGTGAACAAGCGCCCCAGGATTCGCCAGACCAGCGAAGCAGCACTCGCGACTCGCGTACTACATCGCGGCGACAGTAATCCTGTGCGACGTGGACCAGCAGCCGGACATCGAAGCGATCCGACTTGGCAACCCGAACCAATGCGAAGCAGCTACGACGCGGAGGACCAGATGGACACTCACGCAGAAGATGACGACTACGCGGGCGCTCGCGCCCCGGTCAGGGATTTTGTGCCTGTCCGACGCGGTCGCGGTGGATTTGACCCCGAGGCCGACGCGATCGCCCGAGAAGCGCGCTACACGTTTCGGCAGCGCACACTCCTCGGTTTGGCTTTCCTCGCAATCATGGCCGGTGCTCTTGCACTGATCGTCTCGCCGATCGTGGGGTGGCTGTGCGCTCTCTCGTTCGCGGGTCTCGGCGGCTATCTCGCGTATCTGCGCCGGCAAGTGCGGATCGAGCAGGAAATCCGTCGTCGACGGACCGAACGGCTCAACCGCTCCCGTCTGGGCGTTGAGTCCCACACCGACGAAGAACTTCGACTGATCCCGGCCAGACTGAAGCGTCCGGGTGCAGTTGTACTCGAAGTCGACGATGGTGACCCGGCTTTCGACCACCTTGATCACTACGAGGAAATGCCCAGGCAGGCGGAGATGCGTCGAGCATCCGGGCAGTAAATCGTCCACCATCTCGGAGGCGGTAATTCGAGGGGCCGGATTCGGTCCTGCTAGAGTTGCCGAGCAACCGCCGAGGCGGTAGCACGGGGCTGTGGCGCAGTTGGTAGCGCGCTTCGTTCGCATCGAAGAGGTCAGGGGTTCGATTCCCCTCAGCTCCACCGAATATCAATATCAGCTCGAGCAAGAATCAGGTCCTCCGACAAGCGTCGGGGGACCTTTTCTCATCCGGACAGTTGGTCGACAAAGCGGACTGTCTCGCGGAGAATGTGGTGAACGTGTGCTGTGTCATACCCGGATTAAGGTCAAATTCGATCCACTCTCCCGCCGGTTGAGGCATGATTCCCTGGTTCAGCTATTTTCTAGGCATGTAACGATGCTTGGGTGACAGCGATAAGTACAGTGGTTCGAAGCACAGTTGCATGCAGCTAGAACGTATTTTTCGGGGAGGAAACCGATGAGCCAGCCACGACGGCTAGCCATGACGCTTGTAGCTGGGTTGTGTCTGACGGGGATGGGGTTCCTTGCTGTTTCCGTGTATCCAGCCATGGTTTCTGCCCAACCCGGTGTAAACGAGACCATCAGCGGAGATGACGTTGTTCCCCTTGGTGACGTTGTTCCCCTTGCAGGCGCCAACAACGGCGGCGGCAACAACACCGGTGAGGGCAACAACGGTGGCGGCAACAACACCGGTGAGGGCAACAACGGTGGAGGCAACAACACCGGCGGCGGCAACAATAATTGCCACCACCACTGCCCGACAACGACCACTCCGGTAGTGACGACGACAACCACTCCGGTAGTGACGACGACAACGACTCCGGTAGTGACGACGACTACGACCGAGCCGGAAGTTACGACGACCACCGAGAATCCGGAGGTTACGACGACCACCGAGAATCCGGAGGTTACGACGACCACCGAGAATCCGGAGGTTACGACGACCACGACGGATCCGGAGGTTACGACGACAACCGAGGATCCGGAGGTTGCGACGACCACGACGGATCCGGAGGTTACGACGACCACGACGGATCCAGAGGTTACGACGACAACCGAGGATCCGATCGTGCCTCCGGTGACGAACGGCCCGGGAGACAAGTCTTCGAGCAGTTCACCTGTCTCTTCGGAATCCGAGGCGTCGACAAGTTCGGAACAGTCCGATGAATCTTCTGCTGCGGTTGCGCCTGCTGGACCGGACAACCCGCAAGGTCCGTCCGCGAATGGTGGAGGGCCTGCGCCGGCGCCTGCCGGCGGACCTGCGTCCGCATTGGGTGTAACACCGGCAGCTCCCGAGGTTTTGGCTGCACCGGTACCGATCGTTGTTCCGCAGCAACCAGTTTCGCCGAATGTTGCGGTCTCGGCAGCCGGCTCCGATCCCCAGGCTCTGCCCATGGTCTTCACACACGGATTGCCTCCGATTCAGAATGCTGCTGCAGTGGTGGGCGGTGTCGCCGGAATGGCGTTGGTTGCCGCCGGTGCGGGAGCATTGACCTTCCGAGGTGCGTCCGTGCAGAAGGCGCGGTTGGTTGCCGCACGAGCTGAATTCTTGGCTCCCCGGTCCGGAAGAGGTGTGTGAGGCGTGCTGACAACTAGACGGTCGCATCGCCGAGTTCTTGCTGCGGTGGACGCTGTCTGTGATGCCGCAGCGTCCTCGGAAGCTGTGACGTTGTTGACTGTTGTCGAGGCTGTTGCCTTGGAACGTGAGCGTCCTATCGAAATTGATTTGGATACTCCGCTCGCAACGGGTGTATGCGGTCAGCGACGGGCGTATGACGATCATGACGTGATTGTTCTCGCGCCAGGTCTGCCCAACGTCGAACGGACTCTTGCACATGAGTTGGGGCACATTGTATTTCGGCATGAAGGTGCGGAGATCGCCGAGGCGACGCTGGAAGCCAGTGACGATTTGATCGCCTACATGCTGAGTCAGCGATCCCTTCGCCGCAATGAGCCTGTTCCGATGGACGACATTGCTGAGTGGGAAGCGGAAACTTTCGCATCGATGCTGCTTATGCGACTGAAAACGATGAGTGGCAGGGGAACACCGTTGTCGGTTCTGCGGTATGACGAGGCGATCGGATGATCGCTTGGGCTATTGCCTTGGTGGTGTGGATTGCAGCTGGTGCAAGACTCGGTCGAGTGGTGGCGAGGGCGGCCACTCCGCTGCGCACGGCGATGGTGATCGTCGGCTTCTGTGTTGCCTTGATGGCTACCGTGTTGGTTCCGGGCGTGTGGGACATCGTCGAACGAGTTGCCCCTGATCAGCATTTTTCGGCGATGGTTGTTGTCGTGCTGTGGGTTTTCTTGTCTGCGGCCAGTGCCGTCGGCGCAGTTTCTGCGTGGCCCGTGATGACGCGTTCGGCGATGCGAGGCATTGCGATCGTGTTGTATACGGTCGGCCTGTTGGTCTCCATCGCGGTGGGATTCGGCTATCCGATCCCGGCTTTGATGTTTGTGATCACCTCATTGTCGTTGGTGATCTCGACTGGGCTCAGGCATGTGGCGTGGGCTCCGCTGGGGCGTGGAATCGCATTGATCGTGCTGGGCTCGATAACGCTCTTGATTGTTGTCGTGGTCATGTTGGTCGAAGCGATTCGTGGAACGAATTCACTCGAATCAGGCGTCTGGACCGGCACCGGCGTGGGGTTTGTGTCGGCAGCGAGTTTGTTGATCGCATTGGGCATCACGTGGGTGCTGGCCGAGACGTGGGTGCGCGCACGGTTGGATCTGATGCGTCTGCGTCGTATGCACGAACTGCTGGTGAAGCGTTTTCCCGAGGTTGTTGATGCTGACAGTGCTGCCAGTACATCGGTTCTGCGAGCGTCTGATGTGATTGCGCAGATCATGGATGCCATGTACATCCAGGCGGGCGCCGGCATGTTCGATGTCGGCGGGCGTGAGCCTCCGCGGTCGATTGCGTCGCATTCAGGGATTTTGGCTGGGTGGATCGAGGATCCACTCGGCTCGGATGTTCTTGATACCAGGTGGATTGCACCCCCGGGCGGTATGTCCGCCCGGCGATGGGTTTTGGTTGTGGCTCGGGATCATGAGAAGTTTCGAAGTGATGTGGATACGACAAAAGCAGGTCGATAAGTACTGATCGACCTGCTCAGTGTCGTCCCGGGAGTTCCGAGCCCTCAGTCAGCGTGATGCGTCTGGTGGAACTTCAGGCAGTCCTTCACTTGCGCGAAGCTTCTCGGCCATCGTTGTGAGAAGGTTCTGCGATTCTTCGGACAGGTCGAATGCTCGGCTCGACAGTCGACGCAGACCGTAGCCCTGGAGCTGCGCAAGCAGTTCGAGGTCGTGATCGATCTTCGCGGCGTAGATGTCGTTGAAGAAGTAGTCCGGCTTCACCTTGAAGAAGCGCGCAAAAGCAGCGACAGTCTCGTCCGACGGGTTCGTGCGCTGTCCCGATCGGAGCTGTGAGATGTAGGGCTTGGAAATCTGGTGGCCGTCCTCGATCAACGCGGAGGCAACCTCAGCGTTGGTGTGAGGCTTGCGCCCCGGAGGATGGACACTGTCGAACAGTTTGTTCAATCGTTCTGCAAAGTCAGCCATTGTGAACCGCCCCGTAATCCTCTCTAGCCAGCAATTGTTCTTCCAGCGAATCCTACGATAACACGCGGATAACCGATTGGTAGCTCGCTGTAGTCCGTTTAATGGACGAATTCTCGAAGGAGGGGCTGCTCACATTGTGAAGGTTGACGCCCGTCCCGTTAGTGGTTGAGGCAATTCTTGTGGCGATGGCTATCGAAATTGGTCCCAGTGCGAGGACTTCTTCAACCTTCCTCGCGCAGGGTATTGTCACCGTAACGAACCGTTTACCCGTTTTGGTCGCAGTAGCTAAACATTAACCCGGTTTTGCAATCCACTCCTGGCCGGGAAACTGCAGTTCAGGCCATTGTCGAGTCATGTTCATGCGACGACGCGGGCTGCGGGAAGGTTCGGATTGTCACTGACCGTGATGTGTGCCACTTCGGGCGAGGTTCGTGCAGCGTCAACAGGGTGCCGGCGCTAGCCAGGGCGTGCTGAGCGGTGCAGGATTGTGATATGAAACACACCGTGAGTGACGAGGAATTGCGCCGCGCCATCCGTGCCCTCCAGGACCGGGCGCTCGATGCACGCAAACGAGGTGACGGAGCTGCGGCGGAAGAGATCGAGCGCACCATGCGCGACTATCAAGAGCAGATGGCACAGCGCCTGTAGTTGCATACTGCTGTAGTCGCAACGGTTCTGCGCACCGAGTTTGGTGCTCTGCCTTTTCCTTCCGGTACGCGGTTGTGCGTGCGTAGACTTCCCCGCATGTCTACAGAGCTAGCGCGGGGGAGAGTAAGGCCATGCCGGTAAGGTCGCTCGAAGGAAAGAAGTGCCTGATCACAGGTGCCGGTAGCGGAATTGGTCGGGCAACTGCTATTACTGCGGGCGCGGCGGGTGCCGAATTGTTTCTGACCGATATCAATAGGTCCGGCCTGGACGAGACCGTCGAAGCTATCAGCTCTGCCGGCGGCACGGTCAGCGTTGCGCAGGCGTTCGACATTTCCGATTACGAAGCAGTGAAACAGTTCGGCGCGCAGGTGGCAGAGCAGTTCGGCTCGATGGATGTCGTGATGAATATTGCGGGCATCTCTGCTTGGGGAACTATCGAGAATCTCGAGCACCGGCATTGGCGCTCCATGGTGGAAGTCAACCTGATGGGTCCGATCCACATCATGGAGACGTTCATCCCGCCCATGATCAGTGCAGGTAGGGGTGGGCACCTGGTCAATGTCTCGTCGGCAGCCGGTCTGCTGGCGCTACCCTGGCATGCGGCGTACAGCGCCAGCAAGTTCGGCCTGCGCGGTGTCTCGGAGGTCTTGCGGTTCGATCTGAAGCGTCATGGCATCGGGGTGAGTCTGGTTGTTCCGGGTGGGGTCAAGACGCCGCTGGTCGGTACCGTCGAGATTGCTGGAATCGACCGAGACGATCCGCGAGTGCAACGACTGGTGCACCGCTTCGAGAAGCGGGCAGTCACACCCGAGAAGGTAGCGTCCTGCATCGTTGCGGGTGTCCAGAAGAATCGCTATCTGGTTTATACGTCGAATGACATTAGATTCGGCTATTGGTGGGCCCGTAAGTTTTCTCCGCCATATGAATTTGTCATGCAGAAAGCGAACGATCAGTTTGGTAAATTGCTACGGCGCCCATGATTTGCTACTCGGATAGGACTTTCGCGGATTTCCGCGGGGACTAAGGTCATCGTTATGTCCAAGGGGTTTCGATACGGCATCGAATTTCGCTATCCGGTGGCGGAAGTTCACGCGACTTTGACAGATCCAAGATATTGGAAGGTTCGACTCGGCGAGCTGTATTCGAGTGCCGACATCGAGGTTGGCGACGGTTCGATCAGCGTGTCGGTTGCCGAAGACCTCGATTCGTCGGCACTTCCCGGATTGGTGTCGAAACTGGCGCCCGATCGGCTCGGCGTCGAGCGAGCCGATCGGTGGGGACCGTTGGCGGGAGGCCGAGCGGATGGTTCCGTGACGGGAACCGCTCACGGGCTGCCGATTCGGATCGAAGCGAACCTCGAACTGGCGGAATCGGCGCAGTCACACGCAGTCCTCAACGTCGTGGGCAGCGCGGAGGTGAAGATTCCCGTCCTCGGTGGCCAGATCGAGAAACTCGTGAAAAAGATGGTCGAGGACCTTCTCCATCGGGATCGCGACGCAGTGGAAGCATTCCTCGCCGATCAGCGTGACTTCGACCAGCGTGACTCGGA
Source organism: Rhodococcus sp. OK302 (assembly GCF_002245895.1). Lineage (NCBI taxonomy): Bacteria > Bacillati > Actinomycetota > Actinomycetes > Mycobacteriales > Nocardiaceae > Rhodococcus > Rhodococcus sp. OK302. The sequence goes on along the minus strand of NZ_NPJZ01000001.1, from coordinate 5,823,735 downwards.
ACAGGTCGACTGAGCAGGACGCTCGGAGCTATTCCTCCGTCACACGTTGCAACTCGGCGTGCAGGTGATGTGTAAGCGGAGTCTGATCGTGAGCCATCCACACGTCGTACGTCAGTGTGTCGTTGTGTACTCGCAGAACCCGGCGTACGTCGAGTACAGGCTTGGCATCCGGTGAGGCCGCCAACGTCAGCAACGTCAACGAGAGTGTGCCGTCGGCCTCGATCGTTCCTCGGTGGATCTCGACGAAGCCGGTGGGCTGGGTGACCAGCAATTCGACGTCACCGCCGGCGACCGGACGCAGATATCCCGATTCCATGTGGAGGGGGCGACCGTCGGGAAGCCCGCGAGTTCGCGAGGTGTACGTCAGAAACGGTTTGGGCGTCGGGGCGAACACGATTTCCTCGGAATACTCGAAATCGTCGATGGTGGGGAAATGTCCGCTGCCCGTTCCGGCCCAACGGCCACGCAGCATCTCCACTCCTGTGGGTTCACCTTCGGGTCGCTGCTGTTGTGTCGTCATCAATTATTCCTCTCGCCGGTGTCGGCCATCAGATTACGCATCGGCGGGAATAGTGTTTGTCCATGAACGGTTCTGGATCCGTCCCGCTCGGCGTCGACTCCGAGGTTGGCAGGCTGCGGTCGGTCATTCTTCATCGCCCCGGCGACGAATTGAAACGGTTGACTCCACGGAACAACGATCAACTGCTGTTCGACGGTTTGCCGTGGGTGGATCGAGCGCAAGACGAACATGACCAGTTCGCGGCGGTATTGCGGGAACGTGGCGTCGAAGTGCTGCTGCTCGCAGACCTGCTCACCGAGGCATTGTCCGTGAGCGGCGCGGCCCGGATCCAAGGTATTGCTGCGGCAGTCGATACGCGCAGGATCGGGCACGCCCTGGGGCAGCATCTGTCGTCGTATCTACGTAGCGTTCCGCCTGCCGAGTTGTCATCGATCCTGACGGCAGGCATGACGTTCGACGAGTTGCCGGTCGATGCGACGTCGACCTCGCTGGTACGGCGGATGCACCATGGTGGGGATTTTGTGATCGACCCCTTGCCGAACCTACTGTTCACCCGAGACTCGTCGTTCTGGATCCGCTCGCGAGTAGTCATCACGTCCCTCGCGCTCTCGGCCAGAGCGCGGGAGTCCTCGATCACGGACCTTGTGTACGCGCATCATCCGCGGTTCCGCGGCGTGCGAAGGGCCTACGAATCACATACGGCTCCGGTCGAGGGCGGCGACGTCCTGCTGCTTTCGCCCGGTGTGATTGCCGTCGGCGTCGGGGAGCGTACTTCGCCGGCCGGTGCGGAAGCATTGGCGCGCAGCGTGTTCGACGACGAACTGGCGCATACGGTGCTGGTGGTTCCGATCGAGCAGCGCCGGGCGTCGATGCATCTCGACACGGTATGCACCATGGTGGAGACCGATGCGGTGGTTATGTATCCGGCAATTCAGGATACGTTGTCGGCCTTCACTATTCGACGTGAAGACAACGGTGTCAGTATTCGTGGCGCGGACCCCTTCCTCGAGGCAGCCGCCGACGCCATGGGGATCGCGAAGCTGCGGGTCATCGATACCGGGCTCGACACGGTGACTGCGGAACGTGAGCAGTGGGACGACGGAAACAACACTCTTGCAATCGAACCTGGTGTGGTGATCGCGTACGAGCGAAACGTGGAAACCAACGCTCGTTTGGAGGCGTCGGGGATCGAGGTGCTGCGGATCGCGGGTTCGGAGCTGGGATCAGGTCGGGGCGGTCCCCGGTGTATGTCCTGCCCGATCGCCCGCGATCCGTTGTGACTGGGGTCGCTCAGAGGATTGCTTCGACCTTGTCAGCCGGCCGGGCGAGGACGGTGCCCTTGTCAGTGACGACAAAGGGGCGTTCGATGAGAATCGGGTGTTCGATCATCGCGTCGAGGATCTCGGACTCGGATGCGTCGGCGAGTCCGAGTTCCTTGTACTCGGTTTCGCGCTTGCGAACTGCGCTGCTGGGGGCGAGTCCGGCGTCGGAGAGGAGTTTTTCCAGCTCTGCGCGGGTAGGCGGGTTATCGAGGTACATGACGACGGTCGGTTCGATGCCGCGTTCGCGCAGGAGTGCAAGGACGGTGCGCGAGGTGTTGCACCGGTTGTTGTGAAAGATCGTTGCGGAGGACATGTTTGTCATTGTGCCTGGTGTGAATGCGCCTGAAGTATCGACATACCTGAAGTATCGAAGTGAGCGGAGAAGATGATGACGGAACATCGGAGTGTCGACGAACGACGAGTTGCGATTGCCGGGGGTCACGGCAAGATTGCGCAACACCTGACGTTTCTGCTGGCAGGGCATGGCGATCGGCCGGTTGCGTTGATCCGCAACCCCGCGCATGAAGGTGCCGTGCGGACCTTGGGCGCGTTTCCGATCGTCGTCGATTTGGAATCCGCAACGGTCGACGAGGTGGCAAAGGTGCTTGCCGGGGCCGATGTCGCTGTTTTTGCCGCGGGTGCCGGTCCGGGTAGCGGGATTTCGCGTAAGGACACCGTTGATCGTGCGGCTGCAATCCTCTTTGCCGACGCAGCGGAAAAGGCCGGCGTCCGTAGATTCATCCAGATCAGTGCGATGGGTGCTGGTGAACCGGCTCCGGCCGGGACCGACGACGTATTTGCGGCGTATCTCGAGGCGAAGACGGCTGCCGAGGAAGACTTGCGAGGCCGCACGGAACTGGATTGGACGATACTTCGGCCGGGGTTGCTCACCGACGACGATCCGAGCGGCGAGGTAACGCTGGCGGAGCCGCCGAGCTCACGCGGAGCGGTCACGCGGGCCGATGTGGCTGCGGTGATCGAGGCGTTGATCGACGCGCCCGCGAGTATCGGCAAGACGTTGGTTCTGACGTCCGGTCCGGATCTGATTCGTGATGCGGTTGATGCGCTGTGATGACGAATATCGCAATCGATCACAGTTCGTCTGTTGCCCCGTACGACCAACTGCGGCAACAGATTATCGAGGAAGTTCAGTCCGGAGGGTTGATTGCCGGGGCCAAGATCCCGACGGTTCGGGCCCTGGCGTCGGACTTGGGGCTAGCGGCCAATACCGTCGCGAAGGCGTATCGAGTGCTCGGTGAGCAAGGAGTGATCGAGACCCGAGGGAAGCAGGGCACGTTTATCGCTTCAGGGACGGATCCCGTGCGGGCTCGGGCGGAGCAGGAAGCGACGTCTTTCGTGAAAAGTGTGAGGGCGCTCGGGTATTCGAACAACGAGATCGTGGAAATGGTGGAGGCAGCATTGAGGGGTGCGTGAAACCGTTTAAGTTGACGCTTCAACCTAAAACTGTCAGGCTTGCATCATGAATTCGTCGATTGCTCGTGACCTCGGAACGCTGATCGCTCGTATCGGCCTCGGCATCATCTTCATTGCCCATGGTTGGCAGAAATTCTTCACCTACAAGATCGCCGGAACCCAGGCGGCATTCGAAGGCATGGGCGCACCGCTGCCCAAGGTGTCCGCGGTAGTTGCGGCCACTGTCGAACTCGGCGGGGGAATCCTGCTCATTGCCGGCGTCCTGACCCCGCTCGTCGGCGCACTCCTGTTTCTCGACATGGTGGGAGCCTTCTTCATCGTCCATTCGGGCAACGGCATTTTTGTCGACAAGGGTGGCTACGAACTGGTGCTCGCATTGGGCGTCGGAACGCTCTTGATCGCGACGATCGGGGCCGGACGCATCAGCGTCGACGGATTGATCGGCAAAGGCGACGGCTGGCTGAAACCTGCAGCATAAGACGGGTGTGGACGCGGGTTCGGCAGGCGCCGAGCCCGCTTCTCAGCTTGCTTTTGGCGATTGAAGTGAGCAACGTAGTGACGTATGGTGACGAAATCTGATCGATCCGAACAGAATTCCGGTGCCAACGAGGAGCAACTCGAAACCGGGTTTACTCGAGTAGGCGTACGGACCGACTACGTGGTGTTTTCCGTAGCGGCATTAGCGGTGTCGGCAATTGTCGTGTGGGGCCTCCTTGCTCCCGACAATCTGAACTCGGTAACGGGAAGTGTCCTCGACTGGCTGGTGGTCAACATCGGCTGGCTGTTCGTTCTCGCAGCGTCGGCGTTTGTACTGTTCTCCATTTATCTAGCGGTCAGTCGGTTCGGCGACATCCCGCTCGGCAAGGACGGCGAGAAGCCGGAATTCCGAACTGTCAGTTGGATTGCGATGATGTTCAGTGCCGGAATGGGAATCGGTCTGATGTTCTTCGGTGTCTCGGAACCGTTGGCGCACTACGTAAACCCGCCGCCCGGCACCGACGGCGGAGTGGGAACCGCTATGGCAACCACCATGTTCCACTGGGGATTACACCCCTGGGCGATGTATGCCGTTGTGGGCCTTGCGATTGCGTACGGATCGTACCGGCGCGGCCGCAAGCAGTTGTTCAGTTCGGCATTCATTCCGCTGCTCGGACGCAAAGCGGAAGGTCCCATCGGCAAGATTATCGACATCCTGGCAATTTTTGCCACTCTCTTCGGTACCGCAGCATCTTTGGGCCTCGGGGCACTACAGATCGGCTCAGGTTTCGAGGTGGTCGGCTGGATGGAAGAGGCCAGTGTCTTCCTGCTTGTCGCGATTGTCGCCGTGCTGACTTTGGCATTTGTCGCATCGGCAGTATCGGGCGTTTCCAAGGGAATTCAGTGGTTGTCCAACATCAACATGGTGCTCGCGTTGATTCTGGCGCTCTTCGTGTTCGTTCTCGGACCCACTGTCCTCATCCTCAACCTTCTGCCCACCACCATCGGCGCTTATGTGTCGGACCTGGCGCAGATGTCAGCTCGAACGGGAGCGTCGTCGAATCCGGAGACCGGGGCCTGGCTGTCGTCGTGGACGATCTTCTACTGGGCGTGGTGGGTGTCCTGGACACCGTTTGTCGGAATGTTCTTGGCGCGCATCAGTCGTGGGCGGACGATCCGTCAGTTCATCATCGGTGTCATCGCCGTTCCCACCACCGTGAGCCTGTTGTGGTTCGCGATCTTCGGCGGCGCCGGAATCGGTGAAGAACGCGATGGAATCGACTTGGCGAATCGTGGTTCCGAGGAAGCTCAACTGTTCGGGATGCTCGACAATCTCCCGCTCGCCGGGGTCACGACTATTCTGGTGATGCTGTTGGTGGCCGTGTTCTTCGTTTCCGGAGCCGACGCCGCCTCCATGGTGATGGGCACGCTGTCGCAGCGGGGGACTCTCGAGCCGAGTCGGTGGGTAGTCGTGTTCTGGGGCTTGTTGACCGGCGGGGTCGCGGCATTGCTGCTCTGGACCGGTGGTTCCGAAGCTCTCGACGGTTTGCAGACGATGACGATCATCGCCGCCGCGCCGTTTGTGCTGGTGATGATCGGCCTGTGTTTCTCGCTGTACAAGGATCTTTCGCACGATCCGATCATCGTTGCGGCGCGGGAACAGAAGCGGGCACTGCTGAGGCCGAAGAAGGTCAGACGGGGGACACGGCGCGAATCTTGAGAGCTACTTCCAGCTCGGTAGCCACAGGTGGCTCTGCCAGGATTCGGGCGTGATCGGCATGGCTGTGAGAATCGGCCACAGGTACACGAAGTTCGCGACTACAAGCCCGACGTAAAGACTGACCGCCAGTAGGCCGGTGGTGCGTCGCTCGACGGAGTCCGTCGCCTTGCCCAGTACATCGCCGAGCACCAGCGCAAATCCCATCACCATGAACGGGGCGAGCGCGACGGCGTAGAAGAAGTACATCTGGCGGTCCATCGTCGCGAACCAGGGGAGGTAGGCGGCGCCGTAGGCGGTGAGGACGACGGCGTAGCGCCAGTCGCGTCGTACAAATGTCTTCCAGATCGCCCAGGCCAGCATGGGCAAGGCCAGCCACCACATGGCCGGCGTGCCGATCAGCATGATCGCCTTGACGCAACTGGCGGCGCCGCAACCCGTCACCTGCTCGCCGTCGGCGTAGTAGTAGAGCATCGGACGCAGACCCATGGGCCAAGTCCATGGTTTGGATTCCCAGGGGTGATGGTTTCCGGCGGAGTTGGTCAGGCTGGAGTGGAACGTAAGTACGTTTCCGCTGTAGTACCAGAGGGAACGAAGGGCGGACGGAATGAAACTCCAGGTTCCACCTTCGCCGATCTCGTTGCCGACGGCATGGCGGTCAACGCCGGTCTCGCTGGCAAACCAGGCCCAGTAGCTGGCCAGGTAGACGCCGATCGGGATGATCACCAGCGCGTAGAGAGCCGGGCCGATGTCGCGGATCGCAGTGCCGAACCACGGCCGCTCGACGCGGTACGCGCGGCGAGCCGCCAGATCGAAAGCGACGCTGAGCAGTCCGAAGAAGAGAATGAAATACATGCCGGACCATTTGGTACCGCAGGCCAGGCCGAGCAGAATGCCGGCGCCGAAACGCCACCACCGAAATCCCAGACGGGGACCCCATTCGGAATCGCCGATCCGGCCCTCGTTGTAAGCCTTCGCCAGTCGCTCACGCACTTGGTCACGGTCCACGATGAGGCAACCGAGTGCCGCGAGAACGAAGAAGGCCAGAAAAATATCGAGCATTCCCAACCGCGACGAGACGAACGTAACTCCGTCGGCGATCAGCAGAATGCCGGCGAGCGCCCCGATCAGTGTGGACCGCGTCATCCGACGGACGATCCGGACGATCAACAGCACCATCAGGGTGCCGACGAGTGCCGACGAGAATCGCCATCCCCAGCCGTTGTAGCCGAAAAGCGCTTCACCGATCGCGATCATCTGCTTGCCGATCGGCGGGTGAACCACCAATCCGTATCCCGGGTTGTCTTCGATCCCGCCGCCGGTCAGGACCTGCCAGCCCTGCGGCGCGTAGTGCTTTTCGTCGAAGACGGGAGTGCCGGCATCCGTCGGATACGCGAGCATCGTGAAACGCGTGATGGCGGCGATGGCGGTAATGACGGCGGTGACTATCCAGCCACGAAATCTGTCGGTCGGACCGAAGTCAGGGTCCGGAACGAGCGGTGCCGGACTACGCACTACCCGATCGCCCGTGGCGGGCGTTGGCCGCTCGTCCGTCTGCACAGTCACTCGGCAATCGTAGGCTGTCAGGTATGACTGGTCGCTTGGTACTCGCCGCAACACCCATGGGAGATGTCGGTGACGCGTCTCCGCGCCTACGCGCCGCACTCGCAACCGCCGACGTCGTGGCAGCAGAGGACACCCGACGAACCAAGTCGTTGGCCTCGTCGCTCGATGTGACGATCACCGGGAAAGTAGTCAGTTTCTACGACCAGGTGGAGGTTGCCCGTCTGCCCGGGCTGGTTGCAGCAGTCGCCGAAGGTAAAACTGTCCTGCTCGTGACCGATGCCGGTATGCCGTCGGTCAGCGATCCCGGATACCGACTGGTCGCGGCGTGCGTTGCCGAGAACCTGAAGGTCACCTGCCTTCCCGGGCCGTCCGCCGTCACCACTGCTCTTGCGCTGTCCGGACTGCATGTCGAGCGGTTCTGCTTCGACGGATTCCCCCCGCGCAAGGGTGGGCAACGCAAAACCTGGTTCGCTGGACTCGTCACCGAGCAACGCGCCTGCGTGTTCTTCGAGGCACCGCACCGCCTGGCCGATTGTCTGGCCGACGCCGTCGAGGTTCTCGGTTCGGAGCGTCGCGCAGCTGTCTGTCGTGAATTGACCAAGACCTACGAAGAAGTGAAGCGCGGAACGCTCGGCGAATTGGCCGCGTGGGCAGCGGAAGGTGTGCGCGGCGAAATCACCGTGGTACTCGAAGGTGCTGTTCTGGTGGCGTCGGATCCTGTCGATCTGGTTGACGAGGTGGAACGCCTGGTTGAGGGCGGAGCCGGTCTGAAAGACGCGTGCGCCCTCGTAGCCACAGCCGGGGTGTCCAAGCGAGAACTGTACGAAACGGTGCTCGCAGCTCGTAAGGACTAGCGGCGCACTGCCGGCGCTGCTCTAACGGCGCACTGCCGGCGCACCTGGCCGGAGGTTGGCGTCGTCGGCTGCAGCCTGGCCGGCATGCCAGCCTTCGGCGTCGACGGAGCGTCCGCGTGCCTTTCGGGTTCGCGGGAACATTCGCTCGAATTCGGTGTCGACTGCTGCCGACGTCGTCGCCAGAATCGGCAGGAGGTCGGCGACGTCCATCGATTCTGCGTCGGCGGCCTCAGCGGTGGCTTTGGTGCCGGCGTCGCGCAGACGCTGCCCGATTCGATTGGCGAAACCAGTCAGAAATCCCTTGCGGAATGACGTCGTGCGAGAACCGCCACGATTGCTGGTATCGGCGAATTGCATTGCGCGAGTGGCTTGCACCAGCAATGAGGTGAACAGCATGTCGACCTGTTGAAGGTCGACGGGGGTGCCGATGACGGTGGCGATGCAGATGTCGCTGAACCACACCGCGCGTACTCGGTTGGCATCGCCGATTGCCGTGAGGAGGTGGACTTTTTCCTTGACGTACGGGTTGTCCAGGTGGATGCGACGGCCGTCGACCGTGGTGCCGGTGACGCCGGTACGTGAGTGCAGGAGTGCGGAATCGATGGCGTATCGCGTCATCAACTCCTGGGCCTTCTCAGTGAAGATCTCGGCTTCCTCGGCGAAGTTGGTGGCCTCGGCTTTGGCGAGGAGACCACGAATTCTCTTGAGTACCTTGGCATCTACTTCGGTAGCCGCGCCGGAATAGCTGCTCTCGGTGCGCTGCGCCGGCCACGTCGACGGCATGGGAAGCAGTAGGTTCCAGGGCGCGAGGCGCGTCCAGCTCATGGCCACTTCGGCGACCTGTGAAACGAGGAAGTAGGGGTCCTCGAACAGTAATCCGGCAGCAAGGGATCGAAAGAGACTGTCGTCCAGAGCGATTCGGGACGCAATGCGGTGCGAATTGGGGTACTGCTCGCGAATGGATTGTAGTTGGCCGACCCATTCGAGTGGTGCGCGATCTTCCGCCTTGGTTATTGCAGCCTCGAGCAGGACGGCCGTAGCCGCGAGATCCGCATTCGAGGAATCTTTGCTACGGCGTGCCAGGTGGATGATGTCGGCGGGTTGCCACCCTCGTTCGTAGCTGCCGGTGAGCTCGGCCATCAGGGCCCGGGCGGCTGCGACGGACTGGGGGCTGACTTCGTGGGAGGACACGTGGGCTCCGTTCCAGGGCAGTGTCTGCGCCGATGCGGTAGATCGAAAGTATGTTCTATTCGTCGTCATGGACGCAGTGTGCACGTGGGGTCCGACACACTTGATTTCAATCAGGCGTATCGGACCCCACGTGGTGCGTCACTCTTCTACGAAGCGCGGAAAAACCGGTGCCGGAGCAGGCAGGGCCTGGTTCGCGACGATGCGAACGGCAACGTCGGTGAACTGGCGGTGCTCTTCGTCCTGGCCCAGCAGGTCCAAAATCCGCGAAGCCGCGTCAGGCATGATCGGCTGCACCAGAATGCCCACGATGCGCACCACTTCGAGCGTCACGTAGAGAACCGTCGCCATCCGTGCCGGATCGGTCTTGCGCAGAACCCACGGCTCCTGCTTGGAGAAGTAGCGGTTAGTCTCACCGAGGACGGCCCACATCGCTTCGAGAGCCAGATGCAGAGCCTGCACGTCGAACTCTTTACGGCACTTGGCCAAGAGCGCGTCGGCGGACGCCAGCATCGCCAGATCGTCCTCCGTGAACTCGCCGGGAGTGGGGACCTGCGCGTCGCAGTTCTTCGCGACCATCGTCAGCGAACGCTGGGCGAGGTTGCCCAGTTCGTTGGACAGATCGGCATTCATGCGCGTCACGATCGCCTCGTGGCTGTAGCTGCCGTCCTGGCCGTACGAGATCTCACGGAGCAGGAAGAAACGGACCGCGTCGAGGCCGTACTGGTCGACCATCGCGATGGGGTCGACGACATTGCCGACGGACTTCGACATCTTCTCGCCCTTGTTGTACAAGAAGCCGTGGACAAAAACCCGCTCGGGCAGTTCGATGCCGGCGGACATCAGGAATGCAGGCCAGTACACGGTGTGGAACCGGGTGATGTCCTTGCCGATGATGTGCAGGCTGGCCGGCCAGAACTTCTTGAACTCGGCGGTGTCGACGTTCGGGTAACCCACGCCCGTCAGGTAATTGGTGAGGGCGTCGACCCACACGTACATGACGTGATCGGGGTCGCCGGGAACCGGGACGCCCCAGTCGAAGGTGGTGCGTGAGATCGACAGATCTTTGAGGCCGCCCTTGACGAAGCTGACGATCTCGTTGCGACGGGTCGCCGGGGCGATGAACTCGGGGTGCTCTTCGTAGAGCGCGAGCAGACGATCCTCGTACGCGGAGAGTTTGAAGGTGTAGTTGGCCTCCTCGGTCCACTCCACCGGGGTACCGGTCTCGGTGGAGTGGCGGGTGCCGTCGGTCTGAAGCGTGGTCTCGGCTTCGGTGTAGAAAGCCTCGTCGCGAACCGAGTACCAGCCCGAGTACGTGTCGAGGTAGATGTCGCCCGATGCGGCCATCTTCTCCCAGATTGCCTTGCTGGCCAGCTGGTGATCGGCGTCAGTCGTGCGGATGAAGCGGTCGTACGAGATGTTCAGGACCTTGTCGAGGTTCTGGAATACGTCGGAGTTGCGGGCAGCGAGGTCGCGGACGTCGATGCCCTCTTTGATCGCTGTCTGCTGCATCTTCAGACCGTGCTCGTCGGTGCCGGTCATGAAGAACACTTCATAACCGTCCAACCGCTTGAAGCGGGCGAGTGCGTCCGAGGAGATGTACTCGTAGGCGTGGCCGATGTGCGGTGCACCGTTGGGATACGCGATCGCGGTAGTGATGTAGAACGGCGATCGATCCGCGCCTTCCTGGGCAGCGGAGTCCGGGCGCGTGGTCTGGGAGGGTGAGGCAGGCACAGTCATGGTGGGCTTACTCTATCGGGCGTGAGCAAAGACCGTCCCGCCCCCGATGCCCCTGAGCCCTTGTCGCCTCTGATCGACGCCCATACGCACCTCGATGCGTGTGGTGCGCACGACGCGGCGACCGTTGCTGCGATAGTCGACAAAGCCGAGGCCGTCGGCGTCGGACGGGTGGTGACCGTGGCCGACGACCTTGATGCCGCGCGGTTTGCCGTCGATGCCGCGAACTGGGATTCCCGTGTGTACGCCGCCGTCGCGATCCACCCGACCAGGGCCAATGTGCTCGACAGTGAGACGAAGGCGGAGATCGAGCGGTTGGCTTCGGATCCGCGGGTCGTCGCGGTGGGGGAGACGGGACTCGATCTCTACTGGCCCGGCAAGCTCGAGGGCTGCGCCACCATCGAGGAGCAGGTCGACGGCTTCCGCTGGCACATCGACCTCGCGAAGCGTCTGGGCAAGACGCTGATGATCCACAACCGCGAAGCAGATCAGGACTTGCTGCGGGTGCTGAATGAAGAAGGCGCTCCCGAGACCGTCGTGTTCCACTGCTTCTCTTCGGATTCGGAGATGGCGCGGGCGTGCATCGACGCCGGCTACGTGTTGAGTTTCTCCGGCACGGTCAGTTTCAAGAATGCGAAGGCGCTGCGCGAGGCCGCGCTGTTGGTGCCGTCGGATCAGTTGATTGTCGAGACCGACGCACCGTTCCTGACGCCGCATCCGTTCCGCGGCGCGCCCAACGAGTCGTACTGCCTGCCTTACACAGTGCGTGCGTTGGCCGACATCCGCGGCGAGGATCCGCAGGTCTTGGCTGCGGCGTCGACTGCGACAGCGGAGCGCGTCTACAAGCTCTGAGGTTATTCTGGGCGCACAGGTAGCTCCGCGCCCGGGACCGTCGTGTCCCGGTTCGCCTATTGCGCGGAGTCTTGAAGATGCACAACTTCACCGAGCCGACGCCGGTCGACTCTTCGGTAAAGATCATCACCGTCCACATCGAAACGTGGGAGTTCGAGTGCTGTGCGCCGCTCCCGATCGTCGGCGAAGAATCTTCGTGGGCCCTGCACCCGATACGCGACTCGCTGTGGTTCGACGGATCGGTTCACGGTGGTATCTATCCCGGCGACGTCGAACGCACTACCGGCACCGTTCTCTCGATCAGGGTCATGGACACGGCACTTGTCATCGAGTTGGCTGTCGCCAGATGTTCGTGAATGCACGCAACGCGGCGCACCGAGTCATATCCGACCATCCGGCGTCGAGTTGTGTGCAGAAATGGCCGGCCCCGTGCGCCTTTTTGGTAGTGCCGACTACCAAAAAGGCGCACAGGGGCTTTGCCCCTAAAGCACCTTGCCCAGGAAATCCTGGGTGCGCTTCTGCTGCGGATTACCGAACAGATCTTCCGGCTTTCCTTCTTCGACGATGTAGCCCTCGGCCATGAAGATGACCCGATCGGATACCTCGCGGGCGAAGCCCATCTCGTGGGTGACGACGACCATCGTCATGCCCTGCTTCGCGAGGTCACGCAGGACCTGCAGAACCTCGCCCACCATTTCGGGGTCGAGGGCGCTGGTGGCCTCGTCGAACAGCATGATGTCCGGGCTCATTGCGAGTGCGCGGGCGATGGCGACGCGCTGCTTCTGGCCACCAGACAAGCTGGCGGGCTTGGCGTCGGCCTTTTCTGCGAGACCGACCTGGGCAAGCAGTTTCACCGCGATCTCCCGAGCCTGTTCCTTGGTGGAACGGCCCGTTTGGACGGGTGCGAGCATCACGTTCTCGACGACGCTCATGTGAGGGAACAGGTTGAAGTGCTGGAACACCATGCCGATGTGCTGGCGCACCTTGTCGATGTCGACCTCTTTGTCGGTGAGGTCGAAATGGTCGACGCGAACCGTGCCCGCAGTGATGTCTTCGAGGCGGTTGAGGCAGCGTAGGAAGGTGGATTTACCGGAACCCGAAGGCCCGATGACACACACCACTTCACCGTTCTTGATGTCGACGTCGAGACCTTTGAGGACTTCGTTGTCGCCGAACGACTTCTTCAATCCCTTGACTTCGATTTTGATCTCGGTGTCGGGCTTGCTTGGGTTGACAGCTGTTTCGGTCACTTGTTGATCCTCTTTTCGAGGCGATTCGAGAACTTGGTGAGCGCCATGATGATGATGAAGTACATGACGCCGATGATCAGCCACATGTTGAAGGACTGGAAGTTGCGCGCGATGATGATGCGCCCGGTCTGAGTGAGCTCGGCGAGTCCGATGACCGACAGGATCGACGTGTCCTTGAGGGTGATGACGAACTGGTTGATGTACGACGGGATCATCGTGCGAACTGCCTGCGGCATGATTACTTTTCGCATGGTCTTCATGTAGCTGATACCGAGGCTGCGAGATGCTTCCATCTGGCCCTTGTCGACGGAAAGGACTCCGCCGCGGACGATTTCGGCCATGTACGCGCCGGCATTCAATGAGAGCGTGATGACACCGGCGGTGAAGGCCGACATCTGGAAATCGAGCGCCGCCGGGATGCCGAAGTAGATGAAGAAGGCCTGCACCAATAGTGGTGTGCCACGGAATATGTCGACGTAGGCCGTGCCGATGCCGCGTACGAAGATGTTGGTCGATACCCGGCAGAGTCCGAAGATGCCGCCGAGGACCAAGGCGATGGCGATCGAGACGACAGATAGGACGATCGTCAGCCAAAGGCCTTTGAGCAGTTGGGGATACGTGCTCTTGATCAGTCCGATGATGGAGTTGTCGGACGTCGTTGCATCTGCACCGACGTAGGTCTGAACGATCTCGTCGTACTGACCGCTGTCACGCAGGTTCTGAAGTCCCGCGTTGAACATTTGCAGAAGTTCTGGATTCTGACCACGTTTGACCGCGAAGCCGTAGTTGTTGCCGGCTTCCTGAGGTCCGACGGCTTTGAATCCGTTGCCTTGTTTGATGCCGTACATGAGTACGGGGTAGTCGTCGAATATTGCTACCGAGTTCCCGGTGCGTACCTCGTCGTACATGGTCGCCGAATCGGCGAGCGTCACAATCGAGAATCCATACTTGTCTGCGATGGATGCCGCGAAATCAGCGCCCTGGGTTCCGGACTTGACGGCGACGCGTTTGCCCCGAAGGTCTTCGTACGACGCGATCTCGTTGTCGGAGTCGAGGACTGCCATCTGAACGTTGGAGGCGAAGTAGGGGTCCGAGAAGTCGAACTCTTTCTTCCGGTCTTCTGTGATCGACATTCCGGCGATCATTCCGTCGACTTGACCTGCCTGAACTGCAGCGAGAGCAGCATCGAAGCCGAGGGGTTTGATTACGACATCGAATCCCTGGTCCTTGGCGATGGCATTGAGAAGGTCGATGTCGATTCCGACGAACTCGCCTTTTTCGTTCTGGTACTCGAACGGGGCGAACGTGATGTCGGTGGCGATCGTGTAGGTGCGACCGGGTTGCGCGGCGGCAATGCCGGGGGCAAACAGCGCTGCGATGAGCGCGAGCAGGACAGCCAGGATCGGCCACCTCGGGTTACGTAGTCTGTCGAATTTTTTTCGCACTCTCGCCCAGCTTTCGTCTGTCACGCCCGGGATCGCCGGACTACTTATGACCAGACGAGAACATACTGCGTGCCGGCCTGAATCGATACACGAGTAACTGGCCGAGATAGTTACGAATACGCGACACGCCGTTGTCAATCCGTGACAAAGGTCGCAGTTCGTTGCGTTTTGGTTGCCGATACGGTGTCAGGCCGTTACCGTATTGTGACCGAACGTCCGACTGCCTTGGGATTTATTGTGTCGCCTTTTGCCAAGATCAACTCCGCGAAGTCACCGCTTCTTTATTCGATGGTGGCCGCACTGCTTCTGACGCTCATCGTCGGCGGCACGCTCGCGGTGGTCCAGCACAAGAACATCACCCTCGACGTGGACGGCGAGATGATCTCGCTGTCCACGATGTCGAGCAGTGTCGGTGGCGCTTTGGACAAGGCCGGATACGCCGTTGATTCCAAGGACGCACTCGCACCCAGTGCAGATGCCTCCCTTTCCGACGGTGACACCGTAGTTCTCCGCCGTGCACGTGAGTTGCAGTTGAACGTCGACGGAGCGCCTCAGACGGTCTGGACGACGGCGCTGACAGTTGACGAAGCGTTGAAGCAGTTCGACGTGGCCGACGATTTTGCCGTTTCGGCGTCACGCTCGCATCGCCTCCCGCTCGAGCGCACCGAACTTGACGTCATCAGCCCCAAGGTTGTCAAAGTTGCCGACGGTGGCGCACCGGCCACCGAAATCAAGCTCGCAGCCGCAACCGTCGGAGAGCTTCTCGCCGCACGCAATGCGCCGCTCGAGCAGGCCGACACCGTTGTACCTGCTGTGGATACTCCGGTCACCGAGGGTTTGACCATCGAAATCACCCGCGACCGCACCGATACGCGGGTCGAGACGCAGCCCATCGCGGCGCCGGAGAACAAGATCGAAGATCCTTCGCTGGAGAAGGACAAGACCGTCGTCGAGAATCCGGGTGTTCCCGGTGAGCGCACCGCGACCCTCGAGGTCAAGACGGTCAACGGCGTCGAGGCCGGACGTACCGAAGTTGCTGCCACGGTGGTCAAGGAACCAGTTGCGGCAGTGATCAAGGTCGGCACCAAAGAACCTGCAGTACCGGCCATTTCCAATGCGTCGACGTGGGATGCGATTGCGCACTGCGAGGCCACGGGTAACTGGGCTATCAACACCGGCAACGGTTTCTACGGTGGTTTGCAGTTCACACAAAGCACGTGGCAAGCCTTCGGTGGTGGCGAGTACGCATCGCGCGCAGACCTCGCGACACGCGAACAGCAGATCGCAATCGGCGAGAAGGTTCGCGCCGGTCAGGGCTGGGGCGCTTGGCCTTCCTGCACAAGCAAACTGGGCCTTCGCTGATGTCGCCGCTGAGCAAGATCAACGCGACCCGATCGCCGTTGCTGTACTCGATGATCGCCGCGCTGCTCGTGACGCTGGTAGCCGGCGGACTACTGGCGTTGGTCAACCACAAGACGATCACCCTCGACGTCGACGGTGAACAGATCCAGCTCAGCACCATGGCAAGCAAAGTCGACGGCATCCTTGCCGACGCCGGATACCCGATCGGTGACAAAGATGCAGTCGCACCGGCATCCGATGCGTCGCTGTCCGACGGCGATACCGTTGTTCTACGACGCGCTCGTGAGATTACGTTGACTGTCGACGGTCAGCCTCAGCAATTGTGGACAACAGCTCTCACTGTCGACGATGCGTTGAAGCAATTGGATGTCGCTGCCGACGTTCATGTTTCGGCTTCACGCTCGCAGCGTCTTCCGCTGGACGGTGCGGCGCTGGATGTTCTGACGCCTGTCGTCGCAAAGCTGGTCGACGGAGCGCAGCCTGTTGTCGACGTCCGGATTGCCGCGCCCACTGTCGGTGAGTTCTTGACCGCCAACGGAACTCCGCTGGAACCGACCGACACGGTAGTTCCCGCGGTGGATGCGCCGCTGACCGAAGGTCTCGAAATCACGGTGACGCGCAATCGCACCGAGAGCAAGGTGGAAACGTTGCCGCTCGATCCGCCGGATCAGCGCATCGAGGATCCCGCCATGAATCAGAGCCGCACGATTGTCGAGAACCCGGGCGTTCCCGGAGTTCGCGACGTAACTTTTGCTGTCAATCTGGTCAACGGTGTCGAAACCGGTCGCACTCCGGTTGCCGAGACGATCACCACACCGGCGCAGCCCAAGGTTGTCCGTGTCGGCACCAAGCCGGGCACTGAAGTTCCGCCGGTTCAGAACGGCAGCACCTGGGACGCTCTCGCGCAGTGCGAGGCCACCGGCAACTGGGCTATCAACACCGGCAACGGTTTTTACGGCGGCGTGCAGTTCGATCAGAACACCTGGGAGCGTCAGGGCGGCCTCAAGTATGCAGCCCGAGCAGACCTCGCCTCCCGCGAGGAGCAGATCGCGATTGCGACGCAAACCCAGCGCACCCAGGGCTGGGGCGCATGGCCGTCGTGCTCGGGCCGCCTCGGACTGGGTTAAGTTCTTACCTGTGTCAGACGTCGAATCGAACCAACCCATCGCCACCCCTCGCGGGCAGGCAGCGCTGCTCGGCCCGGCCGAGGTGCGCGCGCTCGCCGAGGAATTCGGTGTGCGCCCCACAAAGCAGTTGGGGCAGAACTTCGTTCACGACGCCAACACCGTGCGACGCATCGTCAATGTCGCCGGGGTCACCCGTGATGACGTCGTTCTCGAGGTCGGGCCGGGCCTCGGCTCGCTGACGATGGCTCTGATGGACGTCGTCGAGCGGGTCATCGCGGTCGAAATCGATCCGAACCTGGCGGCTCGTCTGCCCAAGACTGTTGCCGAGCGTGCGCCTGAACTGGCTGACCGGCTGACCGTGGTGGAGGCCGACGCGATGCGCGTGCTGCCTTCTCAGATTCCGGGGGAGCCGACGGCCCTGGTCGCCAACCTTCCGTACAACGTGGCAGTGCCGGTGTTGTTGCACCTGTTTGCTTCGCTGCCGAGCCTGCGCACTGCGCTGGTGATGGTGCAGGCCGAGGTCGCCGATCGTTTGGCGGCTGATCCGGGTAGCAAGATCTACGGTGTTCCCAGCGTCAAGGCCAACTTCTTCGGCGAGGTGCGCCGGGCGGGCGCTGTCGGGCGCAACGTGTTCTGGCCGGTACCCAAGGTGGAATCCGGATTGGTACGCGTCGATCGCTACGCCGAGCCGCCGTGGCCGATGGACGAGCAGCATCGCAAACGAGTATTCGCTGTAGTCGATGCAGCGTTCGCACAGCGCCGAAAGACGTTGCGGGCAGCGCTGAGTGGTTGGGCAGGTTCGCCTGCTGAAGCCGAGCGTCGACTTGTTGCTGCGGGTATCGAGCCGCAGTTGCGCGGCGAAATGCTCGACGCCGCAGCGTTTGTTCGGCTGGCTGCGGTAGAGCCACTCCACTAGATAGAAACTTCACGCGATACAGCGCACAAGTGAGCGGTTGGATTAATCCAACCGCTCACTTGTTTTGTTGCTACTTGAACCGGCGCAGCCTCAGGCTGTTGCTCACGACGAACACGCTGCTGAATGCCATTGCGGCACCGGCCAACATCGGGTTCAGCAGGCCGGCAGCGGCCAGGGGGATCGCCGCCGCGTTGTAGGCGAAGGCCCAGAACAAGTTGCCCTTGATGGTCTTCAAGGTCTTGCGTGAGAGCCGAATCGCGTCGGCTGCCGAGCGCAGGTCGCCGCGCACCAGCGTGATGTCGCTCGCTTCGATCGCGACGTCGGTGCCCGTGCCCATGGCCAACCCAAGATCGGCCTGAGCTAGTGCGGCGGCGTCGTTGACGCCGTCGCCGACCATGGCGACGATGCGGCCCTCGGCTTGCAACTTCTTGATCGCATCGACCTTGTCGGCGGGCATGACCTCGGCAAATACCGTGGTGATCCCGACCTGATCGGCCACCGTGCGGGCGACGGTCTTGTTGTCGCCGGTCAGCAGTACCGGTTCGAGGCCGAGTTCCTTGAGCTGGCGGATGGCCTCGGCGCTGGTGTCCTTGACGGCGTCGGCGATCACGAGAACGCCGCGTGCCGCGCCGTCCCAGCCGACGGCGATGGCCGTGCGTCCGGCTTCTTCTGCAGCGGCCTTGGCGACCCGCAGATTCTCGGGGAGCGTCATCGACCAGTCGGTGAGGAGTGCTTCCCGACCGGCAACGACGGCGTGTCCGTCGACTATGCCCTGCACTCCGAGACCCGCGATGTTCGCGAAGTCTTCGACGGGAGGAAGTTCGCCCACCTTTTCGGCGGCTCCCTTGGCAATTGCGGCGGCAATGGGGTGTTCGGAGCGATGTTCGAGTGCTCCGGCCAACCGTAGAACTTCGTCGGCGGTTGTCCCTTCTGCCACGACGGTCTCGAGCAGAGTCATCTGCCCGGTAGTGACGGTTCCGGTCTTGTCGAGGACGACGGTGTCGACTGCGCGAGTCGATTCCAGTACTTCCGGTCCTTTGATCAGGATGCCCATTTGAGCGCCCCGTCCGGTACCGACCAGCAATGCGGTGGGCGTTGCCAATCCGAGTGCACAGGGGCAGGCGATGATCAGGACTGCCACTGCGGCGGTGAAGGCCATCTCGATGGGGCTTCCCGTGCCGAGCCAATAGCCCAGGGTGGCAACGGCAATCGCGATGACGATCGGGACGAAGATCCCTGAGATCCGGTCGGCAAGGCGCTGAACTTCGGCCTTGCCGTTCTGGGCATCCTCGACCAGTGCGGCCATGTGCGCGAGCTGTGTGTCACTGCCGATGCGGGTGGCTTCGACGGTGAGTGTGCCGCCCACGTTGACGGTTGCCCCGACGACACTGTCGCCGATGCCAACCTCTTCAGGTACCGATTCGCCGGTCAGCATGCTCATGTCGACGGCGGATCGGCCTTCGGTGATGACACCGTCGGTGGCGATCTTCTCGCCGGGACGGACGACGAAGATGTCGCCGGCCACCAGGTCTTCAGCGGGAATACGTACTTCGGTGCCGTCCCTCAGCACCGCGACGTCTTTTGCGCCGAGTTCCATCAGCGCACGGAGTGCAGCGCCGGAGGTGCGCTTGGATTTGTGCTCGAAGTAGCGTCCGGCCAGCACGAAGGTGACGACGCCGGCAGCGACCTCGAGATAGATGTTGGCGCTGCCGTCCATCCTGTCGACGGTGAAGCTGAACGCGTGCTTCATCCCGGCTTCGCCGGCAGTTCCGAAGAACAGTGCGTACAGAGACCACAGGAACGCCGAGATGGTGCCCAAGGAAATGAGCGTGTCCATGGTGGCGGCGCCGTGACGCAGGTTGACCCAGGCTGCCCGGTGGAAAGGCAGTGCCGCCCAGACGATGACCGGTGCGGCCAGCGTCAGGGAGAGCCACTGCCAGTTGGTGAACTGGATGGCGGGGATCATCGCCATGGCGATGACAGGCACGGACAGGACTGTCGAGACGATCAGCCGATTGCGCAGCTCGCGAAGGTCGCGGTCCTGAGTGGTTTCGGTGTCCTCGTCGACGGAAGCTGCTGATGTCCGAGGCTTGGGTAGCGCAGCGGAATAGCCGGCGTTTGCGACGGTGGCCAGTAACTCGTCAGTGGATACCGTGTCGGGGTAGGTGACCTTCGCCTTCTCGGTGGCGTAGTTGACTGTTGCCGTCACACCGTCGATCTTGTTGAGCTTCTTCTCGATTCGGGCCGCGCAGGAGGCGCAGGTCATTCCCGTGATCGCGAGCTCAACGCTGTCTACAGCGGTAGGCGTAGTCATCAGTGACCTCCGGTGTGATTCTCGGGTGCTACAGGTGTTTCTGCGGGTGTTCCTGCGGTGACCGTGAATTCGGCTGTGCGGACGACTCCCTCGTGCTGGAAGTCGAGGAAGAAGCGGTAGGTGCCTTCGCTCGGTGCCTGCGCGTGGAAGGAGATGTCGGGACCGGCGGCTGTGACGCCGTCGCCGGGTTCGCCTTCGGGATGAACGTGCAGGTAAGCGAGGTCTCCGGTGCGCAGCGCGACGAGGTGGCCGTAGGCGCCGAGGTACGGGTCGAGATCGGTGACCGGGACGCCGTCCCTCGCGACGTTCAGCGTGATCGGGCCTCCGGCGGTGGTGAGATCACCGTCGAGGGTGACGGTGTAGCCGTCGACCGACGCGGTTGTGGATACCGGAGGTAGGGGAGCCGGTGTGAATTCGCCTGCCACGTCGATGTTTCGGCCAAGCGTCAGCTGGGTGCCGTCGGTGGGATCGAAGTCCGCGAAGGCTCGGTAGGTGCCCGCGCTGGGCCAGGTCCAGTCGATGGACCAGGTGCCGTCGGCGGCGAGAACCGGGTGTACGTGACGGAACTCGCTGGTGTCGCTGCGAACGACGATCAGGTGGAGTTTCTTCTCGTGCAGTGTATCGAAGTCGACTACCGGCTGGTTGTGGCTGTCGAGGATGCGAAAGCTCAGAGTTCCTGCCGCGCCCGACCTTTCGGGGGCAGTGACATCACTGAGTGTGTATCCGCCGGACGAGACTTCGAGTCCGGCCGGTGTTGCGGCGTCTGCGGCGGGCATGGATTCGTGGGTGCTGTGCGAGGTGGTGGACATGTCTATCGGGCTTCCGATTGCGGCCCCCACGCCGAGGGCGGCGCCGAATACGGCGACCAGCCCTACGGCGTAGGTGGCAAGTGTTGTGGAGGTGCGCACGGCTGACTCAGCTTGGTACGACGGAGTAGCCGGCTTCGTCGACTGCTGCGACGATGTCGGCTGCGGGGACGGGTGCGTCACTGATGACGGTGACTCGGCCGCTCGCCAGGTCGACGTCCACTGCGGTTACGCCCGCAATGTTGCCGACTTCTTCCTTGACGGATCCGACGCAGTGTCCACAGGTCATTCCGGAAACGGTGTATTCGGCGGTGGTCATGGCGAGCCCCTTCGGTTGATTCAACTCTAGTGTACGGATACCCGGTGTGGGTATCGCTTCGAGATTTAAGGTACCCCCGGGGGGTATACCTGTCAATGGGGTGGGAGGTGATCTGGGACTCAAACGAGACAAAGCTGCAGATCTGTGATCTACTTGTGTTGGTCGTAAGTGTTTGTGTTTGTGGTTCCACGCTCGCAAATGGTTAAGTTGCGGACGTTTGGACATCCTCCACGGATTTGTCTCAGAACGGTCGTAGTAAGTGGCCCGGGCGGTCGCAGTGACTGCCTGTAGACACTGTGTTAGAGGAGATTTACATGGCAGAGGGCATCGTGAAGTGGTTCAACTCCGAGAAGGGGTTCGGCTTCATCGCTCCCGAAGACGGCAGTGCTGACGTCTTCGTTCACTACTCCGAAATCCAGAGTGGCGGCTTCCGTACGCTCGAGGAGAACCAGCGCGTAGCGTTCGAGATCGGTCAGGGCAACAAGGGCCCGCAGGCCACCGGCGTTACCCTGATCTAAGACGCACATGATCTTCGGGTAAAACCGAAACATGACGTATAACAAAAAGGCCCCAACTCTTCGGAGTTGGGGCCTTTTTGTTTGTGCGATATTGCAGCATGTTCGAAAGGTGTTCTCACGCTTCAAGATAGCGCTGCACGACCACTCGTTGTTCGTCCGCGATTGCGCGGCACTCTTCGCGCAACTCGGGTGGGCTCACGATCGTGAAGTCGACATCGAAGGCTCGTAGCCAGTGCGCGATCGAGCGTAGTGACGTGCCGGAAAGTGCTACTACACAACGACCTTCGTCGGAAGACTCGACCGATCCCCACTGCTCACCGACCATCGGTGCGACCTCTTCGATCGATGCATGAAGCAAAACTGTTGCGCGCGTAGATGTGTACGCGCGAGCGACGCCGGCGGATACGTATTCCGCAGCTCCGCCGGCCGGTAGTTCTCGCGGTGTAAAGCGCGGGCCCGTCGGGATTTTAGGCTCCATACGGTCGACGCGGAACGAGCGCCAGTCGTCGCGGCCCAGATCCCAGGCAACCAGATACCATCGCAATCCCGAACGCACCAGTCGATAAGGTTCCACCTCGCGTCGGCTGATAGCGCCGCCGTGCGTGGTGTAGTCGAATCTCAGGCGCTCATGGTTGTGACAGACGGACGCGATCGCTGTCAATACTCCGGCGTCAACAGCACTTGCTGCCGGCGGCGTGGAAACAACGTCGATCTGCAGGGATTCGAGTCGGTGACGCAACCGCGACGGCATAATCTGGCGCAGTTTTGTCAGCGCGCGCATCGAGGCCTCGCCGATACCGACTACAGATCCGGCGGCACCGGACTGCAACGACAGCGCTACGGCCAGTACCTCCTCGTCGTCGAGTTGAAGCGGCGGCATCTCGACGCCGGCGCCCAGGCGGTAGCCGCCGCCCACTCCGACGCTGGCGTCGACGGGATACCCCAGGTCACGGAGTCTATCGACGTCGCGGCGAACTGTGCGCGGGGTGATGGCGAGCCGATCCGCAAGCTCGGCACCGGACCAGTCCCGCCGGGTTTGAAGCAGGGACAGCAACCGCAGTAGGCGAGCCGACGTCTCTTTCATGAATCCCAGTTTTGCAGAGATTGAGGACCGTAATGGTCCGCAATTGATTTTAGGTTGAATTCCCACCCGACCAATCGAGAGAAAGCGGAGGCCGACATCGTGAGTTACAGCGGGCCGATGATCGAGACGAAGGCGCTCACCAAGCACTTCGTGCAGGGAAAGAAGCTGGTCGAAGCGGTGAAAGGTGTCACCCTCGATGTTGCCGAGGGAGAGTTGGTGGCGCTACTCGGACCTAATGGTGCCGGTAAATCGACCACCCTACGGATGTTGACGACACTGCTCGAGCCGACATCCGGCACGGCAAAGGTTGCCGGTTTCGACGTGTCCGATGCTCGCAGCGAGGTGCGATCGAGGCTCGGTTACGTCGGGCAGGGGAACGGAGCAGGCCACAACCAGCGCGTTCGGGACGAGTTGGTGACGCAGGGACTCTGCTACGGAATGACAAAGCCGAGTTCGCAGGTCCGCGCCGACGAATTGCTCGGCGATCTCGAACTCGAGGAATTGGCGACTCGCAAGGTCAGCACCCTTTCGGGCGGGCAGCGGCGGCGGCTCGATATCGCTCTGGGTTTGGTGCATCGTCCACCGCTCCTATTTCTCGACGAGCCGACGACGGGGATGGACCCGCAGAGTCGGGCAAATCTGTGGGAGCACATTCTGCGGTTGCGCCGCGAGATGGGCACGACGATTGTGCTGACGACGCACTACTTGGAAGAAGCCGATTCGATGGCCGAACGCGTCATCGTGATCGACGAGGGAACGGTAATCGCGGACAACACAGCAGTTGCGCTCAAGGCCGATTTGGCCGGAGATCATCTTGTCGTGACTTTCGAGACCGCGGAGGAGGCCAGGATTGCGGCGTCGGCAGCGCAGCAGCTCATCACGGTTCGCGAGATCGAAGTTGATGGATCACGGTTGAGTATCCGTGCAAGCCAGGGAGATTCGACACTTCCGGTACTTCTACGTGATTCCGAATCCCGCGGAGCGCACGTGCTGACCGCCGATATCACGCGTCCAACTCTGGACGACGTGTTCCTCACCCTCACCGGCCGTAGCTTGCGCGAAAGCGCCGCAGCGGCTGCGTCCTGAACTCTGACGACAAAGGAAATTGCGATGACTATGACTCTTGGTAGTCCAGC
This sequence comes from Rhodococcus sp. OK302, assembly GCF_002245895.1. Classification (NCBI taxonomy): domain Bacteria; kingdom Bacillati; phylum Actinomycetota; class Actinomycetes; order Mycobacteriales; family Nocardiaceae; genus Rhodococcus; species Rhodococcus sp. OK302. The sequence continues at coordinate 5,799,791 of NZ_NPJZ01000001.1, read as the reverse complement.
TGTAGTGCGCGGCAATATTGTTCGAGATAGCGCCATTGTCATGGGTCGTGAGTTGCGGCCGATGCTGCGCGACCCCGTCAGTATCATTTTCAGCCTGATTCAACCGCTGATCTTGCTTGCACTGTTCGGGCCACTACTCAAAGGTGTTCCGGGAACCGGTGACGGCGTGTGGAATTGGTTCATCCCGGGTGTTCTGGTGATGATCGCAATCTTCGGAACGACCATGACGGGATCGAATCTGCTCTTGGAAATGCAACAGGGATCTCACGAACGAATGCTGGTGACGCCGCTGCGCCGTTCGTCGCTGCTGATCGGTCGTGCATGCAAAGAGATGGTTCCGCTTGCAGCACAGGCGATTCTCATCGTTCTGGTCGCCCTACCGCTCGGACTGGACGTGAATGCGGCCGGCGCAGCAGCTGGCATCGTTCTACTCGGAGTATTCGGCGTCGGCCTCGGGGCCTTGTCCTATGCTTTGGCTTTGGCTGTGCGTGAGCAGGATTGGATGTTCTGGGTAGTGCAGCAGACACTGATGTTCCCGCTTCTGATTCTGTCGGGAACCATGCTTCCGCTCGACGATGCGCCAGGTTGGATGAAGGTTCTCGTGAACATCAATCCGCTGGGGTACGTCGTTGATGCGGAGCGTGCGTTGTTTGCCGGCGACTTCGCCTCAGGGAGCGTCCTTGCAGGAATTGTTGCTGCGGTGAGCGTGGCAGTGGTCGGACTGGGAGTGGGAGTAAGAGCAGTGAAGTGAGGTGCGATCCGGGCACACTTGTCGGGTGACGGGGGCGTCCAGAGTTGTTCCGCTGGTCGCATGTTTTCGCCTGGGTGTTCGCAGCGCCTATTGTTGTTCCTTGTGCTCTCCGTCGTCCCTCGCCCAGTTATAGTCCGGGCCCCGTCCAAGGTGAATCTCCACCTGGCTGTCGGGGACCTGCGCGCCGACGGTTACCACGATCTGACTACCGTCTTCCAAGCTCTGTCTCTCGCTGACACCGTCACCGTGACGCCGTCCGACGGCCTGTCCGTGATCGTGACCGGAGACGACGCCGCGGCAGTTCCCGTCGACCGCACCAACCTCGTATGGAAGGCAGCGGAGTTGCTGTCGGCCGAGGCCGGTGTGGACGCCGACGTCGAGATTCTCATCGACAAGGGAATTCCCGTCGCCGGCGGGATGGCCGGTGGAAGCGCCGACGCGGCGGCAACGCTCGTTGCGCTCAACGCGCTGTGGAAGTTGGAACTCTCGCGTCGTGACTTGGACAGTTTTGCGGCCAGGCTCGGCAGCGATGTTCCTTTTTCGTTGCACGGGGGTACCGCTTTGGGGACAGGCCGCGGCGAGCACCTGGTTCCCGTACTGACTCGAAGCACCTTCCATTGGGTATTGGCGCTGGCCAAGGGCGGATTGAGCACGCCCGTCGTGTTCCGTGAACTCGATAGACTGCGCAGTGAGGGTTCACCGAACCGACTCGGCGACGCGGACGACCTGATTTCGGCCCTCACGACCGGTGATCCACGACAACTTGCACCACTACTCGGAAATGATCTGCAAGCGGCGGCGTTATCGCTCAATCCGGCACTACGGCGGACGCTGCGCGCGGGTGTCGACGCCGGGGCTCTGACCGGCATGGTGTCCGGATCCGGACCGACATGCGCTTTTCTCTGCAGTGACGCTCAGTCCGCCTTGGACGTGAGCGCAGAACTTGCGGGAGCGGGGGTGTGCCGCACCGTTCGCGTGGCGAGCGGACCCGTACCCGGAGCACGAATACTCGACAAAGCGGCAAAGGGACAGCACTGATGGCTAACTTGATCAATCTGGAAAACGTGTCGAAGTCATTCGGCGTCAAGCCGTTGCTCGACGGAGTGTCGATGGGCGTCGAGGAAGGCGAGCGCATCGGCGTCGTCGGCCTCAACGGTGGCGGCAAGACGACAATGCTCGAGGTCCTCGCGGGCGTCGAAGAACCCGATTCCGGTCGGGTCAGCCGAGTCGGCGGATTGCGGATGGCGGTAGTCACGCAGCGCGGTGTGCTGCCTCCCGGATCCACTGTCGGCGACATCGTTCTCGGGCCACTGGGCGTCGCTCAGCACGAGTGGGCCGGCAACGCCCGCATCCGCTCGGTGCTCTCGGGAATCGGAATCGACAACCTCGGAGCCGGCGGCGAGCGGTCTGCCCTCGACGCCAAGGTAGACGGCCTCTCCGGTGGTGAGCGTCGACGCGTAGCTTTGGCTGCCGCTCTCGTTCAGGATCTGGACTTGCTGGTACTCGACGAGCCCACCAACCACCTCGACGTCGAAGGCGTCCAGTGGCTGGCCGAGCACCTCGTGTCGCGTCGTAGCGCGCTGGTGGTCGTGACGCACGATCGCTGGTTCCTCGACACTGTCGCAACTCGCACGTGGGAAGTTGTCGGCGGTGGCGTCGAAAGCTACGAGGGTGGCTACAACGACTGGGTGTTCGCCCGCGCCGAGCGTTCCCGTCAGGGTGACGTCGCGGAAGAGCGTCGTCGCAACCTGGCGCGTAAGGAATTGGCATGGCTACGACGCGGCGCTCCCGCCCGTACCTCCAAGCCCAAGTACCGCATCGAGGCTGCCGAGGCTTTGATCGCCGACGTACCGGCACCTCGCGACGCTGTCGCGCTGGCGTCGTTCGCTCAGCGCCGGTTGGGCAAGGTCGTCATCGAGCTCGAAGACGCTCGCCTCGAAACGCCGGACGGCCGGATGCTGGTCGACGATCTGACGTGGCGTCTCGCTCCCGGCGAGCGCGTCGGTTTGGTCGGCGTCAACGGCTCGGGCAAGACGACGCTTCTGCGTACCCTCGCCGGAGAGCTGGAACCTGCTGCCGGACGCCGTATTCAGGGTCAGACCGTACACATCGGTTGGCTCAAGCAGGAACTCGACGATCTGCCGACCGACATGCGGGTGCTCGACGCGGTCAAGGATGTCGCAGAGCGAATCACCTTGGGTGACAAGGAAGTATCTGCCGGTCAGTTGGCCGAGCGCTTGGGCTTCACGCCCGCTCGTCAGCGGACGCCGGTGGGTGACCTGTCCGGTGGTGAGCGTCGACGCCTGCAGTTGACGCGTGTTCTCATGGCAGAGCCCAACGTTCTGCTCCTCGATGAGCCCACCAACGATCTTGACATCGACACCCTTCAGCAACTCGAGGATCTGCTCGACGGCTGGGCCGGCACGATGGTCGTGATCTCCCACGACCGGTACCTGATCGAACGTATCTGTGACACCACCTGGGCGCTCTTCGGCGACGGCAAGCTCACCAACCTGCCGCTCGGTATCGAGGACTACTTGAAGCGGCGCGCAGCAATGGGGGACGGCGACAACCCGTCCGTGGCCTCCACCGCCAGCGGTGCGTCCAAGAGCAAGCAGGTGCGCGATGGTGCTGCGGATCGTGCTGCACGCAAGGAACTTTCGAAGCTCGAACGTTCCATCGCCAAGTTCGACGACCGTGAGAAGCAGCTGCATGCGGCACTCGCCGATGCGGCTACCGACTCGGACAAGCTGCAGTCGCTCGGTGCCGAACTCAAGTCGGTTATCGCGAGCAAGGAAGCTGCCGAAGAGCAGTGGATGGAGTTGTTCGCCGACCTCGACGGCTAGACGTCAGTTGGTCGAGTTCTAGCTCACGTTGAAGTCGGGTCGTCGCACATCGAAATGATGCGCGGCGGCCCGGCGTTGTCGTTGTGCTTAGCGCAATTGCTTGGATAGATGGACCAGCGCATAGCCACTCGGGGTTGGTGTGCGATGGGTTTCCTTGTAGCCGAACCGTTCGTAGAGTCGAAGATTGCCGGTGCTGAACTCGCCGGTGAACAACCGCAAATCGGTTACCGTTGCAGGCAGGTGACTCTCCGCCAGCCCGAGCAGTCGACTGCCAAGCCCCCGGCCCTGCCTGTCCGGCGCCACGATCAGCCTGCCAAGTTCAGCCACGTGCGGACGAGCCGCTGCGATATTCAGGCGTACCGCTCCGACAAGACGAGCAGTTTCGCTGCGTAATCCGATCGCGGTCACTTCGGGGTCGGACAGTTCAGTGACCAGCTCCTCCAATGACTGCGTCAGTGGAGGAAGGCTCATATCGCTGTGAGCTTGCGCCTCGGAGACGTAGGCAGCGCGTTGCAATGTCAGCACCTCGCCGGCGTCTTCCATACTCAATGTCACGATGGATTCCATGATCAGAGACTATTCCAGTCCTCCGTTCATGGCGTCCTAACGTTGTCGATTCTCTTGCCTGAACCTTCGAATATTCCTGTATATCAACAACTCTCGATCAAAACTTCTCGAAAACCTGTCCGAAATGTCTCTAGGAATCGAAATCTTGTTCGATTAGAATCAATGTATGGGGAATCGGGAAGCGTGGCAACTGGACAGCGAGGGTCTCAAAGTCGAGGTTCTCGACCTGGTTCGCGCGCGTCACGACATGCAATCCCGCCTGGTGCACCTTGTTGTCGAGATGTTCACTCGTGACGCTCTCCCCGACACGGGCTTTCGGGCTATCGCCCAGTGGCTGCACCGGTCCACCAATCTCGAGATCGGCGAATGCAGCCAACTGGTCAGCCTCGCGCGGTTGTTCATGCTTGAACCTGTAGTCGCACAGTCCTTTCACGATGGTGACATCGATATGCAGAAGGCCCGTCAGGTGGCACAGTTCTGCCAGCACCCACCCAAGAATATGCATATCACGGACGTCGAAAAGGCTCGGGAAATCCTTCTGGACCTCGCCTCGAAAAAAGTTTCCGACTGCGACGCCATCCGCGCGGTCATCCGGCGTATCGAAAAGAAATACGGCAACCGCGACGACGGCATCCCCGTCGGCGAGGATTCCGAGCGCAACGAGTTCTACGCCTCCAAAGGTTTGTACGGCCGCGTCAGCGTCAAAGGTGACCTCGATGCCGTCAACGGCGCCCGGCTGATCGCCCTACTGTCCGGACTTTCCAAGCCGACACCCGAAATTGACGGCGTGAAAGATCTTCGTACCCCGACACTTCGACGCGCCGACGGTTTCTGCGAACTCCTGCGACGCTTCGAGATGGCCGGCCTCGGCCCCGTTGAAGGTGGCGTCAAACCGCACCTGACGATCACGGCCACCGCGAAAGACCTCACGGACCTGCAAGCTCTCAAAGATCTCCTTCCGTCCACCGAAGAACTCGGGTATGCGATCACCAACTGGGCCGGGCCTATCAGCCTCGACAGCGCCCGCATGCTGGCCTGCGATTGCATGGTCACCCGAATCCTGCTCGACCAGAACGGTGTTCCGCTCAATCATGGAATCGACGAGCGAACCGCGACAGTCCCGCAGCGGCGAGCTTTGGCCGTCAGGGATGGGGGATGCGCGTTTCCCGGCTGCGGAACCCCGCCGGGATGGTGCGACGCCCACCATATTGTTCATTGGATGGACAGTGGCCCAACAGATTTCGACAACCTCATACTTTTGTGCGGTCACCATCATCGGTTGCTGCACCACACCGAGTGGAGTGTCGAGATCGGGGACGATCGGAAAACCCGGTTCTATCCGCCGATGTCGGTGGATCCGTATCAGGTTCCGATATCGGGGAACAGTCCACCGACAGCCGCTTGAACAACCGAATATCCAGCAATGTACACCGGGGAAGAAACATGCCTCGGTGTACACGGCTGTCGCTGTCAGAACGTCACGGTGAGCTTTCCGTTCTCGTCGACGATATGAACTGTGCGACCAATGGCGGCAGGGTTGTTGCCACTGAACTGCGTTAGCTCTGCCGCATTCTCGGCTCCGGTGTGGCCGGCCACGCGCCCGCCGTCCGGTGTTGTGGCGATGACAAATCCGGTTTCCGGTTCACCGCCTCGGCCGTATTCCACCGTGGCCGTGATGATTTCCGCGTTGCCACTGTATCCGGTGACAAGTTCGGGCGCGTCCGCGGAAAGCGAGCGAGCTTCCGGATTTCCGATGTATCCGTCCGCATGAGCGGACGCGGACAGCAGTACAGCGTGTTGGTGGGTCAGGAATCCGCCATTGCCGTGGACCAGCGCGAGTTTGCCGTCTGCTCGGAGTCTTCGTGTCACTTCCGCGATGGAATGCAAGGTGTAGCTGTTGAGCGGTCCGCCGAAGAAAGAGTGCCCGCCCGTGACGCTGGGGATCGTGTTGTCGGGGAGGCCGAGTTCGCGGATCAGAAGTTTCGGAACGATCGGGAAGCAACTGTAGGCGTCGACGATATCGAGAGCATCAGCGCCCACTCCTGCGCTGTCGAGCGTGCGGTCTACTGCGTCATGCATCGCAGCAGATGCGTGGAAATTGTTGCGGCTCAATATGTCCAGTGGATCGGTGGCGCCGGCCCCACCCCAGAGATAGATCAGCTTGTCTTCGTCGACGCCGAACTCACGGGTCTTCTCGAGAGAGCAGACCACAACGGCCGCAGCCTGATTGACAAACGGCATGGCGTTGAGCATCAGTGGATACGGCTCGGAGACCATGCGGTTGCCTGGTCCGATTGTGCTGATTTCTTCTACGGTACGGACGTCCGGCGTCCACGATGCCGGGTTCTTTGCTGCAAGCTCGGAGAACGCGGCATACATTCGCGCTGACCAGGTCAAGGACTGTGCAGCGTCGTGGCCGATGGTTGCGCTGAAACTATTTTCGAACAACGGGTAGACGCGTGTCGGAACTATGAATCCGGCGCGCTGCATCTCGGGGCTACCCAGGTCGTTTGGATCGAAGCCGGGAGGTCCGCCCGGTGCGGCAGTCCACCCGATGGAGTCGGGAGTGACGCCGGACTTTCGCAGCACAGTTGTGCTGGCATGTGATTCGCCGCCGACGAGCAGTGCCACCGAGGATTCGCCGGCCGCAATAGCAGCGCCGATGCGATCGAGAAGGGCAGCAGGCCAGTGCCCACCGATGGGCGAGGTGGCGGTGGTCCTCGGCGTCGCACCCACGCGGTCGGCAAGGAGTGCCGGGAGGTCGTCGTAGGACCAGCTGACTGTCTTGATCGCGTACACGGAGTCGACGTGTTCTCCGAGTGAGGGTTGACCGCTGTCCGATAGCGCCGCAACAGTTGCTTCGTGGATCAGATCGAGCGGTTCACGGTGCCCGTCGGCGGGGTTCCATCGAAGGTCACCGACCCCGACTACGACGGGTATGCGTGATGCGTCAACCATTGTGTACCTCATTCTGGGGAGTGAACGGCCGCAAAAGGATCCCAGTCCGGGTCGGTCTGAACCTCGAGTTCGGCAGCTTTGGTGATTGCATCGGCCATCGCGCTCCCACACAATCGAGCGATGAGGGCGGCCGCCATGTCCATTCCAGCTGCAACGCCGGAGGATGTCC
>NZ_NPJZ01000001.1:5285000-5487500 GCF_002245895.1 Rhodococcus sp. OK302 | reverse complement strand
CATCCTAAGGTAGCGAAATTCCTTGTCGGGTAAGTTCCGACCTGCACGAATGGCGTAACGACTTCTCAGCTGTCTCAACCGTAGACTCGGCGAAATTGCATTACGAGTAAAGATGCTCGTTACGCGCGGCAGGACGAAAAGACCCCGGGACCTTCACTACAGCTTGGTATTGGTGTTCGGTTCGGTTTGTGTAGGATAGGTGGGAGACTGTGAAGCGGTGACGCCAGTTACTGTGGAGTCGCTGTTGAAATACCACTCTGATCGAATTGGACCTCTAACCTCGGACCATGATCTGGTTCAGGGACAGTGCCTGGTGGGTAGTTTAACTGGGGCGGTTGCCTCCCAAAATGTAACGGAGGCGCCCAAAGGTTCCCTCAGCCTGGTTGGCAATCAGGTGTCGAGTGCAAGTGCACAAGGGAGCTTGACTGTGAGACTGACAGGTCGAGCAGGGACGAAAGTCGGGACTAGTGATCCGGCACCGGCAAGTGGAAGCGGTGTCGCTCAACGGATAAAAGGTACCCCGGGGATAACAGGCTGATCTTCCCCAAGAGTCCATATCGACGGGATGGTTTGGCACCTCGATGTCGGCTCGTCGCATCCTGGGGCTGGAGTAGGTCCCAAGGGTTGGGCTGTTCGCCCATTAAAGCGGCACGCGAGCTGGGTTTAGAACGTCGTGAGACAGTTCGGTCTCTATCCGCCGCGCGCGTAAGAAACTTGAGGAAGGCTGTCCCTAGTACGAGAGGACCGGGACGGACGAACCTCTGGTGTGCCAGTTGTTCCGCCAGGAGCACTGCTGGTTAGCTACGTTCGGAAGGGATAACCGCTGAAAGCATCTAAGCGGGAAGCCTGTTCCAAGATGAGGTTTCTCACCCCTTGAAGGGGGTAAGGCCCCCGGCAGACCACCGGGTTGATAGGCCAGAACTGGAAGTCCGGTAACGGATGTAGGTGACTGGTACTAATAGGCCGAGGACTTACCACAAAGAAGCTACGCGTCCACTGTGCGGTATCTGAAACAACACACAGATACCTTGATTTCGATCATCCATCATCGATCAGCCCTTGCGGGTTGGTGGGTGTGTGGAGGATCTGGTTCAGGGTTGGTTACTGTGACAGTTTCATAGAGTTACGGCGGTCATAGCGAAGGGGAAACGCCCGGTCCCATTCCGAACCCGGAAGCTAAGCCCTTCAGCGCCGATGGTACTGCACTCGACAGGGTGTGGGAGAGTAGGACACCGCCGAACACAATTTACGATCAAGCCCCCAACCATTCGTGGTTGGGGGTTTTTTCGTGTTCCGGGAACGGTAGTTTGCCGGGGGCTTGTCGGGTGAACGTATCGCTGCCGGGGTTCGACAGTGGTGGTGATACGTTCACGCGATGCGGCGGGTGGGTGAACGTATCACCCGCTCGATGCCAGGGTGGATATGAAATACCGGCCAGGGAAAGATACCCCGGGATTGTCGGCAATCCATGGCATAGTGGACACCTATGGTTGGCTTCCGTGACTCCGGCGCATCGCATCTGCGACTTGTACCGGAAGAACTGAATGTGCAGGAAGGCAATGCAGCCGATCATGGTGACGGTGCGCCGGAATATCCATTCGGCTGCTCGCTTCGAGCAAAGAGGCGTTCGTTATCGGTGAGTTATCGGATCTCACTCCAGCTTGATGGCATATCCACGCAGGTATCGCGTCGCATTATCGTAAATTCCGATGTCACGCTGGACCATCTCCATTCCCTCGTTCAGCGCACCATGGGTTGGCGCGATATGCACGGACATACATGGAGAAAGGCCGGCACACGTTTCCCCGGAGACTTCGAGGAGTACGTGCCCCTTCACCGAGTTTCCGATCGTCGTGGTGCGGGGCAGATCGCTGTCGCTGAAAACGAAATCCGCTTGGACGAAATTCTGGTCTTGCCCGGAGACAAGATTCAGTATCGCTACGGTCGTTTGGGGAGCTGGCGGCATACTTTGATACTGGATGCGGTCGACGACTGCGATATCGACGTTTCTGCGATCTGCGTCGAGGGAGTCGGTGCGTGTCCGCCGGAAGCATGCGTTGGCCCCGAGGAATACGAGCAATTGCTCGGAGTGCTTGTTTCCGAGGAACTGCGATCGCGTGAGTGGACCTTGGAATGGGCCCAGACCGATTTCGACCCCGAGAATTTTGACCTCGACGAGGTCAATGATCGACTATCGCGTTGTGTTGGAACGGCGAAGACCGAGTCAGTTGTAGCTTCGTTCCCTCGCAACTTCGACATTCGTGACCTTTTTGAATTGCTTGCGCCGGCAAGTGTGCCCGAGTTGCACGATGTCTTCGAAATAGCCTGTATCGACGATACGTCCGAGATCTCGAACGAGGTTCGCGTCGAGGCAGGTGCTCGACTTCAGATGCTGTTGACCTTGATCGGCGCCGAGGGAATCGATGTGGCGACTTTCGACTCGACGGTCGACGCTGTGCTGGATCAGCCGGAACTCGGGCCAGTCAATTTGCCCAAGGCCAGGCGGTTGTTCGTCCTTCTCCGCGGTTGGGGTCTGGCGAGAAAGCTCAAGGGCAAGATCGTATTGACCCGTCGGGGACGCTCGGCGTCGGAGGATGCCGAGGTGCTGTGGGATTGCATCGTCACGCGGGTTCCTGTCGCGCCCCACGGAAGTACGCGGGCAGTCGAGCTTCTGATCCTTCTTTCGGTGGCGGCGGGGTTGGACCCGTCGGATCGCCACCATCTTGTTGCGGGCTCTCTGTCACAGATCCGAGCATCGGTTGTTCTGACGTCGGAAGCGGTGGTACCGGTGAAGCGTGCCCACACCACAGTGGAGGTTCTCGATCTGATCGGAGCGATCGGTCAGGATCTCTTGAGAATCGGCTCGACGCAGGATATGCCGTGGGCAGTCGATCTTGCGCGGGCAGTCCTGCAACGTTAGAAAAAATGGGGCCCGGGCCGACTTCGAACTTCGGCCCGAACCCCATTGCTTCTGGATAGATCAGATATTGACGCCGTAATCGCGGGCGATACCGGCGAGACCGGACGCGTATCCTTGGCCGATTGCCCGGAACTTCCATTCGGCGTTGTGGCGGTACAGCTCACCGAAGATCATCGCGGTTTCCGTGGAGGCATCTTCGGAGAGGTCGTAGCGTGCGAGTTCAGATCCGGTGGAAAGGTCGACGACGCGAATGTAGGCATTGGTGACCTGACCGAATGACTGGAGTCGAGCGTCGGCGTCGTGAATCGATACCGGGAAGAAGATGTTGGTGACGTTGGGAGGCACGGCGGAAAGGTCGACGTTGATTACCTCGTCGTCACCGTCACCATCTCCGGTGAGGTTGTCTCCGGTGTGTTCGATGGAACCGTCCGGAGAGCGGAGGTTGTTGTAGAACACGAAGTGAAGGTCCGAAAGTACCTTGCGTTCGGGGCCGGTGACCAAAGCGCTGGCGTCGAGGTCGAAGTCAGCGCCGCTGGTACTTCTTGCGTCCCATCCGAGGCCGACCGAGATCTTGGTCAGGTTGGGTGCTGCCTTCGACAGAGATACGTTGCCGCCCTTGGCAAGTGTGACGCCCATTCAGGTTCCTCTCGTTCGAGTGTGGTGGTTTTCCACATTCGTGAGTTCTGTATTGTCCGTTCCTGATTCACCATACCGCTACCCACGATTGCGGGGTGCTCGGTGTTGAGGTGTTGTGTTGCTTTTCAGTCGAACAGTGCGCGGATGTCGTCGGCTCCGAGTGTGGAGCTGAGCAACTCGTCGGAGTCCATGACGCTCGAGAACAACGCAGACTTCTTGGCTTTGAGTGTCATGACCTTGTCTTCGATCGTGTCTTTGGCGATGAGTCTGTACACCATGACGTTCCGGGTTTGGCCGATTCGATGGGCGCGGTCCACAGCTTGAGCTTCGGTAGCAGGATTCCACCAGGGGTCGAGAATGAAGCAGTAGTCGGCTTCGGTGAGATTGAGACCGAAGCCACCAGCTTTGAGGCTGATCAAAAATACTGGCGCAGTGCCGGTCTTGAAGTCGTCCAATACTTCTCCGCGATTGCGGGTACTGCCGTCGAGGTAGCAGTAGCGAATGTTCTCGGCGTCGAGTCGTGTGCGAACGGACGAGAGAAATCCGGTGAATTGACTGAAAATCAGAGCTCGGTGCCCGCCGGCGATGACGTCGTCCAATTGCTCGACAAGCGCGTCGACCTTTGCCGACGGGATGGCGGTGTGTTTGTCGTCGATCAGCGAAGCGTCCAGGCTGAGCTGACGTAAGAGTGTGAGGGATGCAAGGATCGTGAATCGATTCTTGTCGACGTCGGTCAGTAGTCCCAATATCTTCTGGCGTTCACGTTGGAGGTGGGTGTCGTAGAGCGTGCGGTGTTTGGGGTGGAGTTCGATCTCGAGCACTTGCTCTTGCTTGGCCGGAAGATCGTGAACTACCTGTTCTTTGGTTCGTCGGATCATCAAGGGCTTGACGCGTCGGCGCAATTGTTCCAAACGCTCTGTGTCACCGTCATTTTCAATGGGCCGACGGTATTGTTCGGTGAATTGCGCCGCATTCGGAAAGAGTCCGGGAGCAGTGATCGAGAGTAGTGACCAGAGTTCCGTCAGGTTGTTTTCCATCGGGGTTCCGGTGATTGCGAGCTTGAACGGTGTTTCGAGGTTTCGGGCGCACTGGTGGACTTTGGATTTATGGTTCTTTGCAAACTGGGCCTCGTCGAGGATGAGGCCGGACCAACTGTTTGCGGAATAGGATTCGGCGTCGAGTCGAAGCAACGTGTACGAGGTGAGCACGATGTCGGCGCCGTCAATGACGTCGGTGAGATCGATATTCCGTCGTTTGAGGGTTCCGGCAATTACAGCGGTTGCGAGTTCCGGTGTGAATCTTGCGATTTCGGATTTCCAGTTGGACACAACGCTGGTCGGTGCAACGATCAGAAATGGCGGTGCCGTCGGATCCTTTTGGCGTGCAGCGGCAATCATCGCCAGTGTTTGCAGTGTTTTGCCGAGTCCCATGTCGTCGGCGAGGATTCCGCCGAGGCCGTGCTTTCGCAAGAAGTTGAGCCAGCGGTACCCGTCGACCTGGTAAGGACGGAGTGTGGCGTGCAGGGTATCGGGGACGTCGACTTGCTCGATGGTGGGGTGAGCGAGAAGTCCGCCCACTTGCTCTTTCCATTGCGCTGCTTGATGTTCGATGATTCCCAATGACGTGAGATCGTCCCAGAGTCCGGCCTGGAACTTGCTGATTTTGAGCGGCCCGTTGGGTCGGTCGAGGAGCGAGCGAGCCTCGGCAATGAGGCGCTGGAGTTCACGGAGTTCGGGTTTGTCGAGGCTGAAGTATGCACCGTCGGCGAGTAGGAGTTCGGTGTCGCCGTGACTGAGTGCGGCGAAGATGTCGGCGAAATGCACTTCCTGGCCGTCGGCGTTGACGGTGACGGCGAGGTCGAACCAGTCGGAACTGACGTTGTCCGACGACGAAGAAGTGGATAGTCCGATAACGAGTGAATCGTCGGTAGCTCGGTAGTTTGCCGGCGACCCGATGACGGAGACCTCGGTGTCCGGGTGATCGAGTAGTAGAGGGAGGACGTCGAGAGCGAATCGCATGGTGTCCAGGCCGGTCAACGGTCCGTCGCTCAATTTCTGTGAACTCGGTGGGTTGCCGGTCGGTGTGAGCAGGGGGAGCACCGTATCGAGGATGCTCTGTTCGTTGTTGTGTGAGCGGCAGTCGACGGTGCTGTGGTGTGCCTCCACGCCTACTGAAAAGTACTCGGTGCCCACGGTGTAATGCCACTCCCACTGCAGGTCGACGAGATGATCATCGCTGAAGCGGGCCTGTAGATGCAGAACGGGTCCGGTGACGGCAGGCGCAACATACGAGTTGTCGGAGGAGACGATATCTGCGAGCTCACTGAGGTTGACGGCGTAGCGCGATGTGAATGTGTCGCGGTGCTCCGCGGGTACGTCAATAGTGTTGCGCGCGTTGAAGAATTCCTGGAGCTCCGGCGTGACGGGATCGCTGAGTGGGGCCAGCCGGATAGTGCCGTCGGGATCTGCAGTGAACACCCCGTGCGCAGTGGGACCGATGAGTCCCCAGGTCGATGGCGTCGAATTCGGTGTCTCGGCATCAGTGGCGATGTGGACGCTTGGCGCGATGCTCAGTCCGTCGTCGGGGCCGGTTGTCACGTCGATGGATAGTTGCGCACTGCGCTCGAGCGTGACGAGCCCGAGTCTTGGATCGGAGTGCATCAGGGGAATGCCGGCACTGCGGGCTTCGTCGAGCAATGTCCAGAGTCCGGGGCTGGGGAAGTCTGCCAGATCAAAATCGGTGGCGGTCTGGTGCCGATAGACTGATCCGCCGTTGAACAGCAGGTGGATGTCGTGCAGGATCCGGATTTGTCGAGCCGGATGCTGGTACGCAGTGCCGAGCTTGTTCCAGGCCAGCCCGCCGGATATCCAACCACGGGCTCCGGGCTGGACGGGTTTGATGAGTAGTTGTTGGCGTTCGCCACGTGTTCGAAGTGTGAATTGAAGGCCGAGATCAGTCGCTGCATGTTCGACTGGACCGCTTCGAAGGAGAGCGCGCAGTGAATCTTCCCAGTTCACGGGTGCTGTTGGTTGTGCTGCCTGCGCCGCGCCGGCTACGACGAGTGCGGCCACATGCTTGCAATTCATACGGACCGGACAGGTGCAGACGCCGCGGAGGATGGTGACTACACCCTGCGGTCGGCGCGTGAGAAAGACCGTCGTGACGTAGGTCTTGGTACCCGAAACCTCGCCGACCAGGGTCTCTGATGCTTGGTTCCACTCGAATTCGCGGACCGCGCCTTGCCGGAAATAGGTGAGGCCGCGCTCAAACGTCGTTGTACCGACGACAGCACGGATCTGGTCCAAATCGAGGACTGTCGCTGCTGCCGGTTGCATCGCTCCAGACTAATCCGAGGTGCCGACATCCTCGAGACGTGCGACGTATATCGAAAATTTGAGGCGACTGACCTGTATGTTCCAATGATCGCATTTTACTGTTTGGAGTCCAATTGAAGATCAAGTCGACCACACCCACACGCATCGGCAAGCTGGGGGTGACGGTAATTTCACTGTGCGCGCTGGCTACGCAGGTGGTTGGTGCAACGGCCGCGGGTGCTGAGCCGAGCACCGGGAGCTTGGGGAGCGTTGGGAGCGTCGGAGGGAGCCTGGCGAACTCCGGCAGCCTCGGGAGCGTCGGGGGAAGCCTCGAGACCATGGGGAGCTTTGATTTCGGCTCGGCGATGCCCGAGGTATTCCAGAATGATCCGGGACCGATTCCGACCCTGCGCGACGACATCGTAATCTCCGAGATCAAAGGTGAGAACGTCACTGGCGCGCAATCGCTGCGCCTGACGGTCGCGTCGCCCGCATTGCGACGCGAAGTAGGCGTCGAGATTCTGCTTCCACAAGATGCTTCCGTACCGCGCCCGGCCCTCTACATGCTCGAAGGTGTCGACGCGGGTGAGGATACAAGCGGGTGGATGACAATTGGCGGCGCTCCGGCGTTCTTCGCAGACAAGAACGTGAACGTTGTGATGATCAACGGTGGCGTGGCCGGCCTGTACACGGACTGGGACAACGTGGATCCCAAGGTGGGCCTGCACAAGTGGGAAACCTTCATCACCCAGGAACTGCCGCCGTTGATCAATACGCGATTCAATACCAACGGCATCAATGCCATTGCCGGCAACTCGATGGGCGCACAAGGCGCGATGATGCTTGCACACCGTCACCCGGAGATGTATCGCGGAGTCGCTGTTTTCAGTGGCTGCTATTCGACGATGGACCTGTGGGGCCGGGCGAGTACCCAGGCGACTGTTACTTCGCGCGGTGGGGATCTCAACAATGTATGGGGCGAGCCCGGCGGGCCGGAGTGGAAAGCACACGACTCGCTCCTGAACGCGGAAAACCTGCGCGGCAAAGAGATCTACGTTTCGACGGCCAACGGATTGCCCGGCTTTGCCGAAACGGCGCAGACTCCTGAACTTCTCGAGCGTCTGGTCGTCGGTGGTGGTATCGAAGCGGTGACTAATCAGTGCACGCAGGAGTTCGACCAGCGATTGCAGGATCTCGATATCGCGGCAACTGTCGACTACGAGCCCAACGGCACGCATTCGTGGGCGTACTGGCGTGAGCGTTTCCACAAGGCGTGGCCGACTCTGTCGAAGGCACTCGGCGTCTGAGATCCGGCGAACAACCTTCAAATGTCCCTGCATCGATCAATCGATGCAGGGACATTTTGTGTATCAGGCCCAACGGTTCCGAGTTCCGTCGGGAATCCTGCGATTTCGGATTTACCGCTTGGCCGGTGCCCGAAATGGGTAATTTAACGCGACTGCACGGTATCTTCTAGGGATCGTATTTGACCCTTGGAGTCCAATTGAACGTCACATCGACCGCGCGCGCCCGACTCGGAAACCTTGGCGTAGCGGTGATCGTGTTGTGCGCGCTGTCCGCTCCGGTGGTCGGTGCCACGGCAGCAGGTGCGGCTCCGAGCCCCGGAACCCTCGAGAGTGCCGGCAGTGTCGGAACCATGGAGACCATTGAGTCCCTCGGAGGGCTGGGTTTCGGGACCACTATGCCCGAGGAGTTCCGGGATCCGTCCGAACCGCTACCGGTGCTTCGCGACGATATCGTCACGCCGGAGATCACCGGGGAGAGCGTCACTGGCGCTCAATCGCTGCGACTGACGGTCGCGTCGCCCGCATTGCGACGCGAAGTCGGCGTCGAGATTCTGCTACCACAAGATGCTTCGGTACCGCGCCCGGTCCTGTTCATACTCGACGGCGTCGACGCGGGGGAGAACACCAGTAAGTGGATAACGGATGGCGGCGCACCCGAGTTCTTCACTGACAAGAATGTGTACGTGGTGGTGGTGAACGGCGGCGCGGCTAGCTTGTACACGGACTGGGAGAAGATGGATCCCCAGCTCGGCCTGAACAAGTGGGAAACATACCTCACCCAGGAACTACCACCGCTGATCGATGAGAGGTTCGAGACCACAGGCGTCAAGGCGATTACCGGCCATTCGATGGGTGCGCAGGGCGCGATGATGCTTGCCCACCGGAACCCGACGCTGTACAGCGGAATCGCGGTTTTCAGCGGCTGCTATTCGACGATGGATGTGTGGGGCAGGACGAGTACGCAGATGACGGTCACTTCGCGCAGCGGGGATCTCAACAACATGTGGGGTGAACTCGGTGGACCGGAGTGGAAAGCGCACGACTCATTCTTGAACGCGGAAAGATTGCGCGGCAAAGAGATTTATATTTCGGTGGCCAATGGACTGCCGGGTTCGGACGAAACATTGCAGACTCCGGATCTCGGTGAGCGTCTGCTTGTCGGCGGTGGTCTCGAAGCTGCGGCCGAGGAGTGTACGAAGCAGTTCGACCGACGATTGCAGGATCTCGATATCGCGGCAACGGTCGACTACGAGCCCAACGGCACTCATTCGTGGGCGTACTGGCGTGAGCGTTTCCCCAAGGCGTGGCCGACTCTGTCGAAGGCGCTCGGCCTCTGAGATCTGGCGAACACCCCGAGATGTCCTTCATCCGGGCTATCAAACTGGGCCTCGTCGAGGTTGAGGCGGACCGTGGACACGTCTTGGTGCCCAGAAATCTTGCTGACGAGGGAATCCGATCTTCCGGCCCATTCGAATTCGCGGACCGCGCCTTGACGGAAATAGGTGAGGCCGCGCTGAAACGTTGTTTTTACCGTGCCGACACTCTTGAGCTGCGCGATGCGATATCGAAAAATTTCAGGCGACCGCCCTGTATGTTCTAATGATCGCATTTTACTGTTTGGAGTCCAATTGAAGATCAAGTCGACCGCACCCACCCGAATTGGCAAGCTGGGGGTGACGGTGATTTCACTGTGCGCGCTGGCTACACAGGTGGTCGGTGCAACGGTCGCAGGTGCTGAGCCGAGCACCGGGAGTCTGGGAAGCCTGGGAAGTGTGGAAGGCAGCGTGACGAACACCGGCAGCCTCGGGAGCGTCGGGGGGAGCCTCGAGAGCGTCGGGAGCCTAGGTTTCGGTTCGACAATGCCCAAAGCACTCGAGAATGATCACCCGGTCAGGCCCGTAGTGCGCGACGATATTGTCACGTCAGCCATCACAGCTGAAGCACCGACGCGACCGAACGCCGTGAATCTGACGATTGCTTCACCGGGACTGCGACGCGAAGTCGGTGTCGAGGTCCTGCTTCCTCACGACAATTCGGTACCGCGTCCGACGCTGTACATGCTCGAAGGCGTCGACGGTGGTGACGGCACAAACGGTTGGGTGTCGATGGGTGGCGCGCCCGCGTTCTTTGCCGACAAGAATGTCAACGTCGTCATGATCAACGGGGGCACTTCAAGCTTGTTCTCGGATTGGCAGAACGACGATCCGGTACTTGGATGGCACAAATGGGAAACCTTCATCACTCAGGAACTGCCTCCTCTGCTCCAGGACCGACTGCACTCCAACGGCATCAATGCAATTGCCGGTACGTCGATGGGTGCGCAGGGCGCGATGATGCTTGCCCACCGACATCCGGAGTTGTACAAGGGAGTGGCGGTTTTCAGCGGTTGCTACTCGACGATGGATGTGTGGGGTAGGACGTCCGCACAGATTACGATTTCTTCTCGAGGTGGGGATCCCAAGAACATTTGGGGCGAGCCCGGAGGACCGGAGTGGGAAGCGCACGACTCGCTCCTGAACGCCGAAAACCTGCGCGGCAAAGAGATCTATGTTTCGACGGCCAACGGATTGCCCGGCGGAGCCGAAACGCTGCAGACTCCGGACCTTCTCGAGCGTCTGGTCGTCGGCGGCGGTATCGAAGCGGTGACCAATCAGTGCACGCACGAGTTCGACCAGCGACTGCAGGATCTCGATATCGCGGCAACTGTCGATTACGAGCCCAACGGCACTCATGCGTGGTGGTACTGGCGTGAGCGTTTCCCCAAGGCGTGGCCGACTCTGTCGAAGGCGCTCGGCGTCTGAGATCTGGCGAATAACCTTCAGATGTCCCTGCATTGATCAATCGATGCAGGGACGTTTTGTGTATCAGGACGGGCGCACCGGAGGTTCCTCCAGACCTGGACGATATATTTCACTGGATTTCATTTCACCGTTTGGGAGCCTGATGAAGACGAGCTTGACTTCGCCCACCTCTGTGCGCCGGGCCGGAGTCGTCGCGACAGCCCTGTGTGCTCTGGGGATTCAGGTGTTCAGCACCGCTCTGGCGGGTGCAACGCCGGCTTCCGACAGCGTGGATGGCT
Source organism: Rhodococcus sp. OK302 (assembly GCF_002245895.1). Lineage (NCBI taxonomy): Bacteria > Bacillati > Actinomycetota > Actinomycetes > Mycobacteriales > Nocardiaceae > Rhodococcus > Rhodococcus sp. OK302. The sequence continues at coordinate 5,476,244 of NZ_NPJZ01000001.1, read as the reverse complement.
TGAAATACGGTTCCAGCGTGCCAGGCTCGATGCAGGGTAACCCGGGGATTCGTCCGGAACTGCGCACCGGGATGGGGTCCGCGACAATCGTCGGTGAAAGTGTCACCGGCCCCCAGGCTGTGCGCCTGACGATTGCTTCACCGGCTCTGCAACGCGAGGTGGGCGTCGAAATCCTGCTTCCGGCGGATAATTCCGCACCTCGGCCTACTCTCTACCTTCTCGACGGTGCGGCAGCAGCCGAGGACTCGAGCGGATGGACGACGATGGGCGGGGCACCGGAATTTTTTGCCGACAAAAACGTCTACGTCGTCATGACCAACGGCGGCAAGGCCGGCATGTACACGGATTGGCAGGATGTCGATCCGAAGCTCGGACTGCACCGGTGGGAAACGTTCATCACGAAGGAATTGCCGCCGCTCATCGACGCACGGTTTGCCACCAACGGAGTCAAGGCGATTGCCGGCACGTCGATGGGCGCGCAGGGCGCGATGATGCTTGCGGGCCGACACCCCGGAATGTACAAGGGAGTTGCGGGTTTCAGCGGTTGCTATTCGACGACAGATTTTTGGGGTCGTGCCAGTATTTTGTCGACCGTGACCTCGCGTGGTGGGAACCCCGGCAATATGTGGGGCGAACTTGGCGGACCGGAGTGGGAAGCCCACGACTCACTCCGCAATGCCGAGCAACTCCGGGGAACGGAAATCTACCTTTCCGCGGCGCCGGGTACGCGTGGTGTGAACGAGACATTGCAGACCCCGGACCTGGCCGATCGTCTGGTCGTCGGCGGGTCTATCGAGGCGGTAGCCAACATGTGTACCCACGCTTTCGACGAACGACTGCGTTCACTCGATATCCCGGCCACCGTGGATTACGAGCCCAACGGCACTCATTCGTGGGGTTACTGGCGTCAGCGTTTCCCCAAGGCGTGGCCGACGCTGTCGAAGGCCCTCGGAATCTGAGCATTAGTCCTGTACACAGCAGCGTCCCCGCACCGAAGCTCAATGGTGCGGGGACGCTGCTGTGTGAAGCAGTGATCAGGCGTCGACAAGCTCCTCGGAGAAGGGATCTCCGTTGCGCGGGGCGTTGAAGCGTGCGGTGTCGAGAATGCCTTCACGCTTGGCGACGATGACCGGGACGAGCGCCTGGCCGGTGACGTTGACTGCGGTACGGCCCATGTCGACGATCGGTTCGACAGCCAGCAGCAGTCCGACGCCGGCGAGCGGGAGGCCCAACGTCGAGAGGGTCAGCGTGAGCATGACCGTTGCACCCGTGGTGCCGGCAGTTGCAGCAGAACCGATGACCGAAACCACGATGATCAGCAGGTAGTCGGTGAAGGAGAGCGGGACGTCGTAGAAACCGGCGACGAAGATCGCTGCGATTGCGGGGTAGATGGCGGCGCAACCGTCCATCTTGGTGGTGGCACCGAGCGGCACGGCGAACGACGCGTATTCGCGGGGAACGCCGAGATTGCGTTCGGTGACGCGTTCGGTCAACGGCAGGGTGCCGATCGACGAGCGGGACACGAAGCCGAGCTGAGTGGCCGGCCACACGCCGGAGAAGAAGTTCCGAACCGAGAGGCCGTGTGCGGCAATGAGGGCCGGGTACACGACGAAGAAGACAATTGCGAGGCCGATGTAGACGGCGGCCGTGAAGACGCCCAGCGAGCCAATGGCGTCCCAGCCGTAGGTTGCGACGGCGTTGGCGATCAGGGCTGCGGTGCCGATCGGTGCCAGGCGGATGATCCACCACAGGATCTTCTGAATGATGGCGAGAAGCGAAGCGTTGAACTCGAGGAACGGTTCGGCCTTCGCGCCGATCTTCAGAGCGGCGATGCCGATAGCCGCGGCAATCACGAGCAACTGCAAAACGTTGAAGCTCAGCGACGTGGTGGCTGCGCCTTCGACAACTGACGTCTTGGCGCCCAGGCCGAGGAAGTTGTTGGGTACCAAACCGGTGACAAACGCCCACCAGGAACCGGAACTCTTCGGTTCCTTGGCCGCTTCGATGGCGACGTCGGTCCGCGATCCCGGATCCGTGATCAAGCCGACGACGATACCGATGATCACAGCGATGAACGCGGTGATCGCGAACCACAGCAAAGTCTGGACTGCCAGGCGGGCGGCATTCGCGACCTCACGGAGGTTGGCGATCGAGCTGACGATGGCGGTGAACACCAGCGGAATCACGGCGACGGTGAGCAGCTTGACATAGCTGTTACCGATGGTCGCCACGGTGCCGATGAGCCAGTTGCTATTGCCGTCTGCTGCGTCGGGCATCGCGCGGGCGACGAGTCCGATGATGACGCCGATGATGAGGCCGGCAACAATCTGTGGTCCGAAAGACGTTGCCCAAGAGGGGAATCGAGTCTTTGAGCTTTCTGGCACGCTGGTTTGGGTGGAGCTGGGCATGACAATGCCTTTCGAAAAATCGAAGAGAGCAAAACACAACTCGCCAGAAAGAGATCAGGCGGGGTTTCGCGAAAAATGTGTCCTGGTACGCGCTAGGTCAGAGCGAGCGCATACAGATGGCGCTCGCCTGCAGGCGAAGGTCGACGTAGCGTCGAGAGGTCAGGAGCAACACTCGGCACACACTACTCGTTGCTTCAACTACCGATTGCCGCGGGCTGCTCGAGGGTGTGCCCGGACAGAACGAAATGGGCGGTGACTAGTGTCGAAGTTCGTAGGTGCACCGGCGCCTGCACGTCGGCTAGCGGAAGCGAGAGACCGATGAGCGTTCGACATGCCGAGTACCCACATCCGAAGCATTTCCTGGTGCACGTGAGTGACACCCACCTCGTTGCCGAAGGGGACCTCTACGGCGCAGTCGATGCAGAAGCACGACTTCGTGAGGTTCTGGCCGGTGTCGAAAATTCCGGGGCGCGCCCGCAGGCATTGATCTTCACCGGTGATCTGACCGATGGCGGGGAACCTGATGCGTACGAGAAACTGAAGGCAATTGTGGAGCCGGTGGCAGCCGGTATCGGTGCCGAGGTCATCTGGGCGATGGGTAACCACGACGATCGTGAACACTTCCGGACGTCGTTGCTCAGCGAGTTGCCGTCACAACAGCCGGTCGATCGTGTGTACGACGTCAACGGACTCCGCATCATCACTCTGGATTCGAGCGTTCCCGGTCATCACTACGGCGAGATCACCGACGCCCAGTTGGATTGGCTCCGAACCGAGTTGGCAAGTCCCGCTCCGGACGGAACGATTCTGGCCCTTCATCATCCGCCGGTTCCGTGTATTCAGGACCTGGCGGTGTCTGTCGAACTGCGAGACCAGTCACGGTTGGCCGATGTGCTTCGCGGTAGTGATGTGAGGTCCATTCTGGCTGGGCACCTGCACTATTCGACTATGGCGACCTTCGCCGGAATTCCGGTATCGGTGGCGTCGTCGACCTGCTATACCCAGGACCTCAATGTCGAAGTGGGTGGCCAGCGTGGTCGAGACGGTGCACAGGGCTGCAATCTGGTTCACGTGTACGCCGACACGATCGTTCATTCGGTGGTTCCGATCGGCGCCTATCCCAGCGTGGGTGAGCCAGTCGACGCTGCCGCAGCGGCGGTCAAACTGGCCGCTGCGGGCATCGTGGTCAGTGAAACATTAAGTACTGCAGGCAGTTAGGTTCAACTGCGCTGCTCCCACGGAGCCGGGATGGGGTAGTAATTCTCGAGGAATTCGGTCACTTTTTGTGTGCGAAGCTCGAGGTCGATCTCCGGTGCACTGCCGTCATTGAGGCAGAAGAAATCCATCGAACGATTCTCGAGTAGTGAATTCATCTGTCGAAGACCGTCTTTGACCGTGGTGTCGACGTACTTGACTGTCGCAGACTTCTGGACGACAGAGCGTCCGCTCATCAGCGTGTAGTAGTGGTAGAGCGAGTTGGTCACCGAAATGTTGGAGCTCGCGCGGAAAGTACTTGCCGCGGTTGCCGCAAAATCAGCCGCGAATTCGACTTCCATTTCCGCCATGACGCTTTTACGCAAGGGCGTTGCAGCGTGTTCGAGATGACGAGTTGTCATCAATCCGAACCGCTCTTGTAGGAGTCGTCGGTTGACCCGAGCCGCATTTTCGAATCCACTGCGGTCGTCATCGTTATGCCCCAGGCCGATTCGGGTGTCAGCTTCGATGAACATACTGATACCGCCGGGGGAGAAGAACATGTCCGGACTGACGGGTCGGCCGAAGAACATGTCGTCATTGGAATAGAGGAAATGCTCGGAAAGGCCCGGTATGTGATGCAATTGGCATTCGACGGCCTGTGAATTGTGCGTCGGCAGCACCGTTGTATCGGCGAAGAATTTTTCACTCGGCATGAATGTGACGCGCGGATCGTCGGCGAGCCAGGCGGGTCGTTCGGAATCGGTAGCAACAAATATCCGTCGGATCCACGGGGCGTACATGTGCACGGATCGCAGTGCATACTTCAATTCGTCGATCTGTCGAAAGCGCGCCGCGGAATCGTCGCCCTCGCCGACAACGTAGTTTTTCATCCGGAGTGCCCGCTGAGCCTGAAACTCCTTGGACGAACCGTCGACCCACGAGAAGACGAGGTCGATGTCGAAATTGATGTCCGACGCGTGGTCGGCGAACATGTTCTCGATCGTCGGCCAGATTCTGCCGAAACGTTCTACCGTGCCGCGGACTGCTTCTTCCGGTCGTACGGTGCGCCGCGTCAGAGAATTCTCCACGGGGAGAACTATTTCTTCTTCGGACATCGACCACAGTTCGATCTGGAGACCGATATTCGCCCCGTAGTTGAGGCCGCTTGTCACATGTACTCGAGGGCGGAACAACCGAAAGATGCGTGCTTTCGGAGTGGTGGAGATACTGCCATCGGCGATCAGGAGTGCCGGACTTTTCTTTGCGTCGAGAGTCTTCGAATAGAACGGTGTGTCCTGGCACCCTTCGATCAAGGCACGCCGCAATTTCTTGCGGTAGATCCAGTCGACAGCGATGACCGCGCGTTCGTCGTTGCCGCGGACGAGAAGGTATTCGATTCCGGCCCCGTCGAGAATGTCGCGGATGAACAGAAGATCCTCGATCATCGCTTCGAGTGGGGTGGTGGTGGTGATCGGGAGTGCGAATCGATTCTTGAATCGCACTGTCTCGGGGCGATCGTTCAATCGGGCGCGCACCGAAGCCGAAACCGGTTTCACGGGTTCGGGGGTGTCCTGCTCCGGGGGTACGAAGTAGATGTCGTGCGGAGCGGGAGATTGCGTGATGACGTGCCTTTCGATTTATCAAGCCGCACATCGGCGGTGAATCTCCAGTCTAGTCTGGGCGTTCCGTCCCAGTTCTCTACCTCGGTTCGGCTCATTTCGAGGGTCAACGGGGAAATTGTCCGACTCGTATGGTGATATATGTTCGTGCAATTTGGGGGGAAGGACACCTGTGTCGTTCGACGCCCCGATGTCGCAAATGTAGCAATGCAGTTCGTATGACCGAAGTATCTCAGTAAGTGCTCTCCGAGTTCTGGTTGCCGTTTCAATTCCCATTGCAAGGAGCGTTCCTTGGTACGTCCGCCTGATCCATTCGACTTCAGCGAATATTCACGTCCGCAGCCGGGAAACAGTGGCGTACCTGACCAGGGAGCCGGCGACTTCACTCGGTCCTCCGGCGGATTTGGCGCTCCGCCGCCGCTGAGCCAGCAGCCGGGCTTTGGGCAACCGCCATCGGGCTTCGGGCAACCGCCGGGCATGGCTGCCGTCGATTCCTTCGGTGCTGTCGGCCCCAGCGCTCCCGTTCAGATGCGTACCGCACCGACGGCATGGTTGACCGCTGCCGGAGCCGCCGCGGTGATCGGGCTGATCGTGGCCGTCGTAGCCTTGGCTGCGCTCGATTCGGGACCACTTGCTGTTGTCGCCTGGGTTCTCAGCGGACCCGTGGCAATCGGATTGCTTGCTGCCTTTACCTACCGAGATACGCAGGCCCGGGCCAGTGCGTTCTATACAGAGCCTCTGTGGGTGCCCTGGGCTACCCGCGTCGTACTCGCTGTTTCATGCATTGCAGTACTGATCAGTGCGTGGAACATTGCTGATTGGATTGGACGGCTGTGAGCAGAATGCGCACCGGCGCGCTTTTCATTTTCGGAATACTGATGCTCAATGCCGTTAGCGGTTTCGGAGTCGTCACGGCGCAAGCAGCCGGAAATACGACTTCGGCGGTCGAGGACTTCGGTTCTTGCCTCGCCTCGCAGCAGACGGGAGACCTACTCCTTCTGGTCGACGAGTCGTCGAGCCTCCAGATATCCGACCCCGACGCGGCGCGAGTATCCGCAGCAAATTTCCTGTTGGACCGCCTTACTGCTTTCGGAGAATCAGCCGCGGTAGACCTCAACGTCGCCATCGCCGGGTTCTCGAGCGATTACACCGTGCACACGGGTTGGACCTCTCTGGATTCCGGAACGTTACCCACGCTCAAGAGTTCGGTCGACGAGTTCCGCAGCCGGACAAACGGAATCGACACCGATTACTGGGGTGCGATGGACGGCGCTCGGAGCGATCTGGGTGATCGCCCACAGAACGCCGACGGATCCCGGAGGTGCCAGGCAATCGCGTGGTTCTCCGACGGCAAACTGGACTTCACCGAACGCGACGGCAGCAAGCCGTATGCGCCGGGAGCAACATTGGGTTCGCCGGACGGAGTCAAGGCAGTAGTTGCAGCAGCAACCGAATCGATCTGTCGACCGGCGGGCATCGCAGACCAGATACGCAGCGCCGGAATCAAGACGTTCGGCATCGGTCTTGCGGCCGGTACTGCCGTCGCCGACGACTTCGATCTGATGCGTGCGATCACCTCCGGAACTTCCGGCGACGGTACCCAGTGCGGCGCTGTGCAATCTCCGCCGCCGGGTGAGTTCTTCCTCGCCCAGAACATCGACGACCTGCTGTTTGCCTTCGACTCCATCAGCACTCCAGGCCAGGCACCATTGGAACGTGAGAGCGGTGTCTGCGTCCGAGACGTGTGCGAGGAAGGCAAGCACAGGTTTGTCCTGGACAGTTCGATCAGCGCCGTCAACGTGCTCGGCTTTGCCGACGCACCAGGCTTGATCCCGACGTTGATTGCTCCGAACGGAGAGCAACTGGCCTTGCCGTTGACCGCTGTGGGAACGGATTCTCGTGGACAACTCGGCGGAGTCGAGATCAACTATCGATGGGAATCGCCGAATTCGGTGTCTTTCTCGATGACCGATGCGGGTTCGCCCCAGTGGCAGGGTGTGTGGGCACTTGCATTCGTCGACCCCACCGGGTCTGCGGCGCAGGCGCGATCCAAGTCCAACATTCATATTTCCGGCAACCTGTTTCCGGCTTGGCTGGGCCAGAAGACGGCCGCAGTTCATACCGGTGAGAAGACCAGTGCCATCGAACTCGGAATCGTCGGTGCCGACCGTGCGCCGATTGATCCGGAGACGTTGCTGGGAACGGCAGAACTGTCGGTCTCGATCGTGGATTCGACGGGCACCGTGCACGACGTGGCAGCGCCGTTGCCGAAGGACCGAATCGGTGAGTCGGTAGAACTCGACCTCACCGACGTCCCACCGGGCGATTCGACGCTACGCCTCACACTCAACGTCACGACGGCGAACGCAACGCGAGCGGACGGTGGCGTCGAGCCGGGAACGGCATTGACGCCTCAGTCGGTCGACATCGCTCTGCCTGTTGCACCGCCGATCGGATTCCCGTCGCTTCCGGCGCGAGTCGACTTCGGCACGCTCGAAGGTAGCGGACGGTTTGATCGAACTCTCGACGTCACCGGCGCAGGATGCGTTCGACTCGACGCGGGAAATCCGGTGTCGATCAAGGGATCACCGGACGGTATCGGATCGGTCGTGCTGACCACCTCGGGTGATGCGCAGTGCCTCGATTCGACTGGCACACTTCCGGTGTCGATCGACATCGAGAACGCCGCCAACGGCACCGTCAGCGGCACGATGTCACTGCTGGTATCGCCGGAGGGGGAGAGTGACCGCGAGGTCTCCGTGCCCGTGGAGTTCACCGCCGACGTCCAGAAGCAGGTCGATACCGGCCGCTTCTGGCTGACGCTGATCGTCGCATTGATCCTCGGTCCGGGTATCCCACTGCTGCTCCTCTACTTGGGCAAGTGGCTGACCGCAAAAATTCCGGCGGGTGGACTCAAAGCGAAGCAGTTCCCGATCGAGATCAGAAACGGTGAAATTCTCCGCGAGGGGCGACCGTTCGAACTGCGTGACCGTGATCTTGTCGAGTCTGTACGTGGAATGCACGAAGCGACTCGCGTGCTCGACGCCGACGGCGTCGAATTGCGTACACACGTCGGTCTGTCACCGGTCGGAGCTGGATATGTCACGGCAAGTCTGCCGGGACTGCTCGGCGCATCGGGTTCGACTCCGGCAACGGACAAGGCCGGCAACGCGCGACTTCCGCTGGCAGTGCACAACTCGTGGGCGGTCTTCCACGATCCGAACGGTCCCGCAGAATTTGCGACGTTGCTGCTGCTGATCAGTGCGGATGCCGACGAGAATCGGGTCGCACGAGTGCTTGACGACGCTCGGAGAAACGCAGCAAATGCGGTGTCCCAGGTGCGTGCAGCATCGGTCGCTACTTCCGGGGCCGGCGGTGTTTCCGGCGGGCCGAATAGTCCGGGCGGACAGCAGGGTTCTTCGGCTGCAGACCCGTTCGGCGGCCCACCGGGTGGAGCCGCATCGGGCGGTTTCCAGCCGGCAAGCGGACATCCGGGCGAGTCGACGTGGGCGCCACCGGCGGCCGGCGGCGGCAACGCGGATCCATTTGCGCCGCCGAGCGGGTTCGATCCGTTCGGACCGCCGGACGGTCGAGGGCGGTAATGACTTTCAGCGCAAGCATCATCATTTCGAGAGGACCGGCATGAGGCGTTTTCTGGTAGTTGGTTGCGGCGGATCGGGCGCGGTCACGTTGTCCTACATGATGGATCAGCTGCGCTCCGATCTGGCAGCTGTCGGCGTCGACAAGATCCCGTCCGGCTGGCAGTTCGTGAGCCTCGATGTTCCGACAGCACCCGAATCGGGACCGGACGGACTCAACAACGTTCGCGATCAGGGTGGTAGTTACTTCGGCAGTGGGCCGCAAGGTGATTCGTATGCTGTGTTGGACAACGCACTCTCCAACCAGTTGACCGCACGTCAGCAGTTGAGCTCGATTGCGACCTGGGCGCCCCGTGATCCGCGGAATGTGCCGGTGCCGATCGGTTCGGGAGCCGGCCAGTTCCGTGCACTCGGTCGCATGATCACGCTGAGTAAGACCACGGGTATCAGTGAAGTGCTGCAACGGGCGTGGGACACCTTGTTCACCGTCTCAACCGAGACCGAGATGCGTTCGCTGAACATTCCCGGTGGCGGTTCCTTCGATCCCGGTGAAGCCCCGATCGTTCTGGTGGTCTCGTCGATGGCCGGCGGTGCCGGTGCGTCGATGGCCCTGGATATCTGCCGATTGCTCACTCTCATACCGCGTTTGGATCCGCGAATGATGGGCGTGTTCATGGTTGCTCCCGACATCTTCGACGGGTTGGGCAAAAGCGCGACTACCGGCGTCAGTGCCAACGCGTTGGCGATGCTCGGCGAGATCGTCGCCAGCCAGATGGGTTCGGCGCGCGACCACGACGTCACTATTCTCAAGGCGCTGGGCCAGCAGAACGGTGAGGGCGCCGAAGTTCCGTTTGCCCGGGTATTCCCAGTCGGGCGTCGCGTCGGAACCGAAGGCGCACCGTTCGGCGACGGTTCCCAGAATGCGATCTACCGCGGTCTCGGACGCGGACTGTCGGGACTGATGATGAGTGGCGCCGCGACTCGCCAGTTCATCCAGTACGACCTCACCAACGGCGGCGGTCTGGCTGGTCTGCGTGAGCACATCGGGTGGGGAGCCGGCGCGTGGGACAGCTTGCCGTGGGGCACTTTCGGATTCTCGAGCCTGAGCATGGGCCGCGACCGGTACGCGGAATACTCGGCTCAACGCCTCGCCCGCAGTAGCGTCGACCGCTTGCTCGACGGGCACCTGCAGCGTGGTAACCCGGCCTCGGACGAGGAGCAGGTCAACGGAATTCTCGACAGTCAATGGCCGTCGATTCTGGCGCGCGTCGGGCTGGCCGATCGAAATTCCGGCGGCGGTGCTTCTCCGGCGAACGTCAGCGGATGGATCACGGGAACTGTTCTGCCGTGGGAAGAGATCGGCCGGATGTCGCGTCAGATCGTCGAGTCGCAACTTCGCCCGTACATTCCGTCCGGCGACGGCATGAATGCCAAGCAGTGGGTTCCGGACGTCCAGATGGCTATCCGTGGGCGTTCGATCGCTTTGCGGGGCGCGTCGGACAATGCCGCACTGCTGCATGCCTTCGGTTGGCAGGATCGCATCGTCTACAACATCGAGTCGATGGTCGGCGAGGCGATTTCCACTCTCGGATTGCCTTACGCGACAGCAATTGTCAATCGTTTGGCGGCGTACCTCCGTGACATCATTCGTCCGGCCGCCGAAGACCTGGCCAAGCTGGCACCGGCAGACATCACCGCACCCACGCCGGGGGTCACCGCAACGTTGGCCAGCCTCAACGGGACGATCCCGATGAGCGCCGCGGTGATCGATTCCGTTGTCGCCGAGTACCAGGGCAACGTCAGTCGTCAGATCTACTCGACGCTGTCGGGCAAGGTTCGAGACATCGCGGCCGCACTGGTTCCGGAGATCATGACGCCGCTATTGGCGGCTCTCAACGAATCTCAGACAGTGCTGCGAATCGCGAGCAAGACGCCGGCTGTCGATGTGGGGCTCGCACGGCTCGAGACCGATCAGTATGCAGCCTGGCCTTCCGATGCGGCCGAGCGTGTTCCGCAGCGCTTCGCCGAGGCCAACAACGAGGTGATGCTGACGCCGTCGGCGGAGTTCCTCTCGCAGTACCGCAGTGACCTGCCGATGGCCGTTGCGGAGGACTCGGCTGTGCCGCCGCCATTCGAGTCGGCCGTGCAGATCGCGTCGCAGCGTGTTGTCACCGGACTGTGGCCCACTACCGACGGTTCGCGTGCTCCGGGTCAGGTTGTGCCACTGATCGAACGGACGGCAACGTGGCGCTCCAAGGCATTCCCGGTAAACCCGTCCACCAATGAAGCGCTCATCCCGTCGGCTGCTCGCTACGACATTCACCTGCGCGGCGCCGAATTGCTGAACCGTGCGCGGGCATACGTCTCGCGGACCGGAGAGTCCTTCGACCGGTTCTGCAAGGTGACCTTGCGTGACTACATCGTGGCTTCGGGAGTCCCGGAATACGAACTGTCGCAGCGTACTTCGCTGTTGCTTTCGAAGTTCGGCGAGGCGCTCTCACTGGCTCGTCCGCTCGCGAGCGTCAACCAGCAGGCCATGGAAGCGCTGCATCCCGGTCAGCAGATTGCGTACCGGTACAAGTTCTCGGCCGTGCCGTTCCTCAACCTTCCGGTGTCGGACCTGTTGGCTCAGGTCATCAGTCACAATCCGAAGATCGACCGTGAAACCGGCGACGGCTTCGGCCGCGTGCTGACGGACGAGGGCGGACTCAAGCGACTCGACATCTTCGGCTCGTATCCCAACTACTCACCGTTGGCTTACGATTCGGTTCTCAAGCCCGCCGCGAAGCAGTGGGCGGATTCGACGCCGTCGCAGCAGGAAGCATTCTGGTCGATGCGTCGGTCGAGGCCGCTGGCCGCGTCGTTGCCCATGCACGAGAACGAGCGCCGCGCGATGACGGCAGGCTGGTTCCTCGGACTTGTGCTGGGGCGCATCCGGATTCCAGCACCGCCGTTCCTGGAGCCGGTGCGGGTCTGGTCGGCAGCGGACAGTGCTTGGCTGGATTTCCCGAACCCGTTGCTCACGCCGCCGGCACGCTTCGGCGCTAATAACGACTGGTTGCCAGCCGTGCTCGAATCGGTACTCCTGGCCATGGCGCAGTCGCATCAGCAACCGGTCATGTCGTCGATGTACCCGTACCGGGCTTTGCGCTCGATTTACGATGCGACGCTGGAAGATCCGGCACGCGGCATCAACGAGATCTCGGCGAAGGCCGCGTTGACGGAATGGCTGCGTACCGGAGAAACCCAAACCGGATGGCCGTCGGCCGTTCCGGAATCGGACGGGGTTTCCACGATCAAGGAGCGCAGTGCGAAGGCCGTCGAGTGGCTCGATCGCCTGAATGCGTTTGCGGGCCATCACTATATGGCTCCCGGTGAAGACGGTGCGGCCGGTGGCGGCACCTTCTCCCTGATCACCTCGAGAGGTCAGGCGTCCAAGACCCCGATCTTCCGTGACCTCGCGCCCGACGTTTTCTGGGCTACTGCCGGGTTGTCGACAATGGTCAAGGAATGTGAGGAAGCTGCGATGCGTCCCGTGCACAGCGGTATCCCCACAATGCCTTCGGCCGGTTTCGGAGACAACGACATCGTGATTCCCGACCTAGGACAGTTCTGACATGAGTGTGTTGACGGTATTCCTCGCGGCCCACGGACCCGCCGACGGTGTTCGTGACGTCCTGACCGACCTTTCGGCCGCCGGGCTGGTCGATCCCTTCCTGTGGATCGACGAGCACGACGCCATGGCGGGTACTGCGGGTGTGACCGCGACCTCCGTCGTCGGGGGAGAATCGTCCACGATTGCCCTCCAGAACGTGTTGGCGTCGACGCGTGTCACGCGGGTTCGGCTCTGTGTTCTGGTTCCGTTCATCGAGGGAGCTCAGGCAGTTCGCGTTGATTCCGAGCGGGCCATCGCGGATATGTTGGTCGCAAATTCCGGTAGCGCACAGTTGGTTCGGCTCCGGATGATCCTGACCCGCGGCGGTGCGAGCGTGCCCGAGTCGGCCGTACCGGCTTTGGCCGGTTGGCACAACCTGTTGATCGCGCCGGAAGATTCCAACGGCCCGGGGATGGGGCACGTGTCTCTCGAGGCAACTACGGATGCGGTCGTGATCGGACGCAACGCCGCTCCGGTTATTGCCGGTATAGCAGGCTTGTGGGCCCACGCGCAGCATGCGCCGTTTGACGATTTGCACGTCGTTCCGGGTGACGCGATTCGGTTGGTGCGGTCGTTCTATCGGCGACTCGAAACGTCCGGGGCAGAGCACGATCTGCGGGAGCAAGTTCTCGACATCGGAGGTCCGCTGCCGTTGCCGCTCGATGCCGGCGGCAGTGTTGTCTACGTCGAAGATGTGCCGCTGGCAACGGGGAGAATGGCCCAGAACCTGTGGACCAAGCATCGCGGAATGCTCGTCGGGTCGCGCGTACCGAAGCCGGTGGACGAAGGTTCGCAGGCGATCGGTCTGTGGCGGGCGCTGGTGATGTTCTTCAGCTTCATCGGTTCCGCTCTGCGAAATGCTCCGATGGCCTTCTACAACCGCGTCTCGCGGGGCGTTTCGGGTGCTGTGGCGGCGACAGTCAATTCGGCCGTCTTCGGATCCGATTCCTCGGCGTACACGATTGTTGTCAACGGGGTAGGACCGGACGGACGCTCGGTGAAGTGGTCCGAGTTCAGCGCCGCGTCACATCAGATGATGACGGCATTGGACCCCGGAACCGAGAATCGACACCACGCAGCATCTGCCGACTTGTCGAGGTTGTGGAGCGACTACGCAGCGGGCGCACTCACTTTGGCCGACGCGGGCGAACGTTCGCAGGGATTGCCGCCAGTTCAGGTCGGCGCCAATCGGGCAGTAATCCGTATTGCCGGGGACATTGTTCCGGGTAAGGCCCAACGGTTCACCGATGTACCGGGAATCATCGCGGCCAGCACCGGCGTATCCGGATTGGATGCGCACGACGTCATGGCGATCTCGGATTTCCGCGCTCAGTTGCGTGAACTCGAACAAGATCAGGTTCTGGGTTTGGAAGCGCGTCGAACCGTCAGTGCGGTGGACGCCTGGGGGCAGAGCATTCGTCGTTCGTACGGCTTCGCTTTCGGCCAGATCCTTGCCGAGGGAATGCATTCGACGAGAACTGAAATCAGCGGTCTCATCATGAAGTTGCGAGCGCACACCGGATTCGAGGATCAATCCGAGGGGATCCGCGGGCGTCAGCGCAGTCTCGCCCGATGGGCTCAGATCATCACGTTCCTGTCCATCGTGATCATGGGTGTAGCGGGATACCTGACGTATCGCGACGTCCTGAAGGGGTGGCACTGCGCGTTGATCGTCGTCGTCGCGATCCTCGTCTGGTTCTCCAGCTTGTTCATCCTGTTCACGCGAAGTCAGCAAGAACTGTTCCAGATGATCAACAGGCAACGAAGGGCCTCCGGCGAATTGGAAGCGGATCAGGCGAATATTCGCACTGCCTTGCGTGATCTGGATCGCCTGACTGCCGCCTACCGCCAGCATGTCTCGTGGAGCGGTGCGCTCGGGGCTTTCCTGGCTGAGCCGCTGGGCAAAGCGCCGAAACGTTCCGGTTCGGCGCGCCAGATCAATTGGGGACTTCCGCGTTCGGCTGCCATCGGATCAGCGCGCCCCGAGGCCGTTCGGATTGTAGAAGTGGCCGAGCGACTGCGCAGTGAGTTGTTCACCGTGGGCTGGATGACGTCGCCTTGGGACGAGTTGGCCCGCGGCGCCGGCGATCACTTGGGAGCGCTGGGGCTGGATGTGCGGCAGAGTCCAGAACTGCTGTACGCCAAGCAAGGTTGGGGTTCGGGTTCTGCGCTCGATGTCTGGTCGGCCAAGTTGGCTGCCGGTGAGATCGAACTCGACGGTGCAGATGTGGTCTGGGAACGCGCTCTGACCGAGCTCGGCGGATCCAAGGCTTCGTTGATCACGGAGTTGGTGTCCTCGGTCGAGGTTCGCGACGAAGGGCAGTCTCGGATACAGACTCTCGACGGTTTCATGGCGGGTGTCGGCGTTCGGGGAGAGTTCGCGGAGAGCGGATTCTTCGATCGGACGTTGCTGACGGACCTCGCGTCAACCAGCGGTCGCGCAGCAGTGCGCGGCGGCCGTGCGGATCAAGCGCGGCTCGGACTGGGCTTGATCGCGGTGACTACCCAGTTCAGTGAAGGGCTCGCGCGGGAGGAACTCCAGTTCGGGAGCGAGGGCAAAGTCGCCGTGGACCAGTACTCCTACGAGATTCCGGTATCGCCGGACTCCGTGGCACTCGGTGGTTTCAGTGGTGCCCCCAGTGCGGCACCCGTCTCCGATCCCTTCCGAGCGCCGTCCATCGACGGCATGAATTTCTGAAAGAGGCTTGAGCGATGAGCGGACAGGTACTCGACGCACTTCTGCAATGGCGATCGGGAGCGATTGCGGCCGATCAACTGCAGATCGGCGTAATCAAGGATGCGCATCTCACGCAGATCGCGCGTTCCAACCGACGGACAAGCACCGAAATTGAATCGATGCTTCCGCGCACAGCCAAGCCCATGGCTGGACACATCGCGAATGTCCTTGCCGGACTCGACAACAACAGCTCCGGCTCTGCCGCACCGAGCAGTGCGCCCACTACCGAACCGGTCACAGTGGCACCAGTCGCGGCGCAGACGCCGGTCGTCGCAAATCTACTCGAACTGAGTTCCGACGATTTCTGTGAATTCGACTACTCCATCGATGTCGACAACGGAATCAAGCTGGCAGCGAAGAAGTCTCAGGGTGGATATCGCTTCGAATGGGAACCGCATCCGGCCGGCAGCGGCCAGGTTGTCATCTACCGGGTTGTCTCCAACGAGGAAAACCGCGCCTACAAGCCGGAAGCCGGTGAACTGCTCGGTGCTACGACGGACGTCTCGCTGACGGATTTGCGTCCGCCGAGTTCGGCAGTGCGGTTCGTTCAGGTGTGGTGCCACGTCGGACGGACAATCGCCGATGCGGCATCGGAACAGCCGACCCTGATCGGCACCGCTCAGATCATCAGTCCCGTCGTGGATCTGGCGATTTCAGAAGACGAAGGTACGGTCATCGGGCGCTGGGACACCTGGCCCGGTGTGAAAGTTGTCCGCGTCATGCGGATGGCACTGGCGGGCGGTCCCGGAACGGGTGGTCAGGTTCGGCTCCATCCCGACGACGACAACCTCGGTGGATTCGTGGACTCGACAGCCGAGCGCGGTCAGCGCTATCTGTATCGAGCTATCTGTGAAGTGCCCGTAGACAGCGGTACCGAACTGTCTCCGCCGGTCGAGGAGGTCGTACAGGTTTCGGTGATTCTTTCGCCGGTACTCGATCTCGCGGTCGAGACCTACGGTGACGCCGAGGAACCTCGCTTCGACTTGCGTTGGAGCAGTCCACCGGTGGGCAAGGTTGTCATCTACCGCACCGAAAGTGGCCCGAAGCCAGGCATCGAAGAATCGGTCTTGGCAGAAGGCGCTCTCGAAGCGTCCGGCGGCCTGCCGACCGATGCGCGTCTGATCCATCCGATCAAGGGTGCTCAGACCGGGAATTGTGTGATGGCCGAAGTGTCCTGGCCACGCGGATGGACGCGCGCCTACTTCACGCCGGTGACAACTCTCGACAACAGTGTTCAGGTCGGGAAGACGGTATCGGCCACGCGACCACTCGGAGCGGTCCGGCATTTGCGTTTGGTGGAGCGCTGCGCCGAGCAACTCTTGACGTTCGCCTGGCCCGAAGGTGCGGCTGCCATCGAGGTGTATGTCAGTACCCGCGATATGGATTCGGAAAGTGCGCTGGCTCAGCCGGCCGGGCACGAGATCTCGCGGAACCGCTACGAGCGGGACGGCGGCCTGCATTTCCCCACGCAGCTGCCCGCGATCGGATGCTCGGTGCATGTGGTTCCCGTGTCGTACACGGCCGGCGCCAAGGTGCTCGGCGCACCGACCGTCGTCGACTATCCCGGACTGTTGCGGGTTCAGTACGACATTGTCGGTCCCAATTCCGGTTCCACCGTCGACATCACGCTCGCTCCGGAACGTGATACGCACGGATCGCCGCCGTTTATGTTGGTGTACAACGCAAATCGATTGCCGTTGAGTTCCATGGACGGTACAGCCGTCGATGTGTGGGCTGCCGGAGCGGACGGCAATGGACGTTCGAAGCAGTTCCAGCCCAACCAGCTCAGTCGTGCTGATCGGGGAGCGACGTGGAGTGCTGACGTGCGCGGCCTCTACGGCTATATCCGGCTGTTCGCAGACCTGCACCCGAGCCATCGGAGTACCTTTGCCCTCATCGACCCGGCCGTCGAGAAGCTCTGGGTCGACGGCAGAGGCGCGTCAGCTGGGCAGGCAGGATGAGTAGTGAAAACCTAGTCGGTGCTGAAGCGTTCGCGCTTGCCGGCACCCCTCGGTACGGGCAGTTGACGTACACATCGTTTGATCGTCCGACAACCGGCCGCGGTCAGGTGCTGGGCGGCTGGCAGGTCAAAGACGTTGCCGGCGAGCTGGACGAGACCGAGCAGGATGCAGTGCGCGCCGGCATCAACACCCGGCTCGAGACAGTTGTTGTGCCCCCGGCCTTTCCGACTCAGGAGCAGATCGAGTCGAGGCCGCGGCGTCTGCATTACGGACCCCTCTACGACGGTGATGTTGCGTACTGGCATTCAGTACCGGCAGGTTCGGACGCATCGGGACGCCCCGGCAACGTGTTCGTCCACGTCCTCGTCGACCGAAATCCGGAACTGCCTCCGCGCCGAAGGCCGATTTCGTTGTGGCACTCCAGTGACTGGTTGATTCCATTCGGTGCCGAACAGGTGCTTCGAGCTGGGCTTGCTGCGGCCGCGGAGTTTCGTTCGGGCACAGTAGTGGATCTACGGGCAGTGGTGGAGTTCATTCTCGACCCTGACGTGTGGCGGATCGGTGTGCTGTGTGTCCTGCTCGATGCAGTGCATCATGCGATGCATAACGGGGGCACAGTCGTTCTCGGGGTTGAGAATCCGGACCGGGGCGCGATGTGGATCGGTGCCCTGAGTGCGCTGATGTCGGCCGCCGCGTCGACGCACTTCTACTTCTCCACCTTCGAGCGGCGGCCGAGTGCCGAAGACCTCGACGAGTTGAACGTGCATGTCGTGTGCGTTCCGGTCGAAGATATCGAAAGCTTGGAACTGCCAGATCGTTTCGTTGTAATCAGCGAAATCGAGAGCTTGTCACCGGGCGAACTGGGCGTCGAGGCGCACCTCACCGCAGCGGGGGTCGCGGTCACAGTCACGGAGTGGTCAGCTTTGGCGCAGGCAGTGCTCCTGGATCCGGACACCGCAGTCGAGGCGTTGGGGGACCTGGATGCGATTGCCGATTCAGACCCGGTGCGTGGTGCCGAAACAGCTTGGCCCTTGGCGACACTCGTGCGGGTCGATGATGATTTCCGTGACGCGCACACCGAAGCGATGAGAGTAATCAATCATGTCCCGCCGCTGTTGCCGGCAGTGCGGTTCCAGGCATCGCCCGCGCCTTTGCCGTCGGCCATACCGGCTCCGCATGCTGCATCGTCATCTACCGCGAAGCCGGTACCGGGTTGGCCGGATGGCTACGCGCCTGCTTCGACGTATGCTCCGGAGTCGGTGCAGCGCCGGGAACCATCCCAGGTAATGCATGACATTCTTGCGCTCCCCAGCGACACTCCCGAGCAGTCCGAAGAACGCTGGCTTCGGTTTCTCGAGTTCGTTCGGCGCGTCCCGGGTTGGTCGAGTGGGCCGTACAACTTTCGTGATGAATTGGGGCGCTTCGAATTTCAGCCATCGCGCGGGCTCTTGGCCATGGTGGAGGCGACGGCAGAGGACTTCTTCAACCGGCTCAGTGTCAAGAATCCGCGTGTGCAGTCTGACAAGCGGTTCCTTATTGAAACGGAAATCCTTCGGTTTGCTGATGTGATCATGTTCGCCGGAGTGACCGATGATGTCATCGTCACTGTCGTGCAGAGTCTGGTCGAGTGGGCAGTGGTGCCCCTGTTGTTCGATGAAGCGGTTGCCTCGTCCTTTATCGAGGGTGTCGGCGCGATCGATGCCCCGCTTCGGGGATTGCTTCGGGGATGCGTCACGGATGGAAAAGGCGCGGGGTACTTCGCAACCCGACCATTGGGCGCTCGCGTACCAGGTGATGTGATCGAGTGGATGCTGCAGTTCGACGATCTGCCCACGGATGGGCGAATCGACGTGCACCCGGAGGTCGTCGCCGAGTCTGCCGTGGCATTGGCGTCGGATTTGGTGCTCCGGAAACTTTCCGGGCCGACTGATCACGGCGCGGACGGTTGGGGAACGTATGTGCCGCAATCCTTGTGGCGCGTTCTGTGGGAGGTCTACAACGGTGGGTTTGTGCCCTCACCGGCGAGCAGATTGCTCAGTTCTCCCCATCTTCTTGCCGAAGATCTCGTGAACTTGGCCGCACAATTTCCCGGAGTGATTGCGCCACGGTTCCTTCAGCGGATCATGGTGTCGCATAATCTGAATCCGAGATCAGGCGAACTCGCGACGGCAGCAGCACATCTGTTGTGTACGGACGTGGAGGCTCAACGACTGGATACGGTCATCACCCCGCCGAATCGGCGGGGCGATGAAACCGCATTGGCCTGGGCGCAGGTGCGATTCATCGATCGATGGGCAGAGCAGGGTTCCGGAGAACTGCAGTATCGGGTAGGGCTGATGCGACCCGCCCTCATCGACTACTGCCACATGAACGCAGCCGAGATTGCCGAACTGTCCAACGATATCCGCGGCAGGCTCGCGGTTCTGCTCTTCACATCCCGATGGGCTCGCGACCGACACGGTGCGCCCTTTGTGCCGTTTGTTGGCGAAGCTCAGATCGCCGGTTTGAGGCCGTCGATTCTGGGTTCGAGCAACTATGTCAGCGACAATATTGCCGAGCTGATTGGGTCACGCATCATCGATCGGGAGTGGCTGCTGGCAACAGTGATGCTCTTGACCGATGGCGCTCCCGAGACGGAACGCCCAACTCCGGATCTCCTGACGAGTCTCGGACTCGGAACCAAGAACGGAAACGGACTCCTGGAGTCCCTGGCACGTGAGTCGCTGGCCGATCTGTATGGATTCGACCGCAACGGACCGTCGCCCATCGTCGATATGTTTCGTGATGAAGCGCGACGTCGGGAGTCTGTCGGCCAGTCGGTGGACGTCGACAGATACCGGCCTCATGCGTGGCAATGGTTCGACTATTTGGTCACGGAGAGGCCGAAACAGGCTCCTTCGCAAGGAATATTTGCTCGTAAGTTCGGAAAGGACCGAGGCTGATGCCCGCATATGTGCTCGATGGATCTGGGAGAGTAGAACTTCCGCGCCGGCCGTTGGCCGTCAGTGCTGATGCGGGTGGAGTGGGCGTCGAACTTTCGGCCACTGCGGAATCCGGCCAATCAACTGGTGCTGTGCATCCTCGACCGGGGCTGATGATTCTTCCTCGCGTGGCCGACGTCATCACAATTTCGGCCCGTCCTGGTAATGGGCTTGTTGCGTTTCCTCAGGGAACTGTCCTGCGGGTGACGATCGGTGTCGACAGCCAGAATGATCACGACCCCGATCGCGCCGAGCTTCGGCCGATGGATGTTTCCGGTTTGCATCGCGCCGATCTGGCCACCGTCACGCTGGGTACTGATTCGCTCGAAATTGCCGCGCGGAGAACTGAAGTCGATGTTGCTCTGGGCGAATTGGCTTCGCTGGCCCGCTCAAGTGCACGCGGAATTCTGCGTACCGACCGGCTGCGCGATGCGGAGCGATATGCGGTGAGTATCGACGTCGACAGTTCCATGTCGATGATGCGTCGTTTCGATGATTCCAGTGTTGCTACCGTCGCAGACCTGCTGGCCGGTGTGTCTACAGTGCTCGGCGATGGGACACCGGTGGTGTCCGTGCTTGGCTCGCAGACGCACCCCATGCCTGAATGCGCCCTGCGCGATCTCCTGCCGGTGCTTCAGGGGCACCTGGATTCGGCGCTGCTCGGTGTCGGCTTCCAGGCCACGCGCGTTCTGCCGCCTGCCGAGCAGTCGCGGCGAATCGTCTACACGATCACCGACGCCGTACCGGCGGACTTTGCTGCGGCAACGGCTGACTCATCGGCGATCCGGCATCTGGTGGTGTTGTCCGATGCGTTACCGGGGACGGTTCCCGCCGGGGCGTACTGCACTGTGATCGCGCCAGGCACGGTTGCGACGCTCATCACTGATCCGGGTGGACTGTCCCGGATCGTTTCCCAGCTATTGTCTCCTGTTATGTCCGATTCGACCACCGGTGGTTTACCGTGAGCAAATGCCCACGCTGCTTCGTCAGCTTGACTGCTGACCATTTTGCCTGGACCCAGGTGTCCGGTACGACAACCGAGGTAGATCCGGTCGCCAGCTCGTATCACGGCGGTCAGGTGCTCTCGCGCAAGATCATCGAGTTGCGTCGGCCGGTAGACGCTCATGCGAGCTGGGCACCGCCGCCGCAATACGCCGAACTCGAGCTCGGCGGACCCGTCCGCGAAGTCTGCCCCACGTGCCACTACGTGCTCGTTGACGGCTGGCGCAACGCACAGGTCACCTGCATCGCCATGGCGGGCGCCCGCGCAACGGGTAAGACCGTCTACATTGCGGTGCTGATCAAGCAGTTGCAATTGCTCGGTGAGAGCTTCAATGCCGTCGTCGAACCATTCGACAGCACTACCGAAGCCACGTATCGCGATCATTACGAGGCGCCGTTGTACGAGGCTCGGGGAATCCTCGAAGCCACCCCGGCCGCGCACACCGGAAATCCGTATCAGCGAGAGCCACTGATTTTCAGTCTCGGCCATTGGAACGCTGTGTCGCAGATTCTCGTGATTCGCGACGTTGCCGGCGAGGACCTCGAGAATCCGGACAACGCACGAGCTCCGTGGCTACAGTTCTTCGCGCACGCGGACGGTGTGCTGTTCATGTTCGATCCGCTGAAGGTCGAATCGGTGACCAACCAACTGCACGATCTGGTGCCCACTCAGGAGCGGGTTGGCGGCGATCCCCGAACCGTATTGCGCACGGTTCTGGGCATCATCGGCTTGGGTACCCCGAACCTGGCCATCATTCTTTCCAAATTTGATGCACTGCAGGCGCTTCAGAGCGTCGAAGGAAGCGACTGGAGCCGGATCATGTCCAATCCGGGAGCGGCGTTCTCGCGGGACTTCAGCTTGCGGTCGGCGCCGTATCATGACGGCGACGGCCAGCTTCTCAATCAAGAAGTGCGCAGCTTGCTCAAGAAGCTGGACGCCACGCCGATGGTGATGTCGGTGGATCAGCCGCACACCGGCCGTCCGTTGACCAACCGCTACTTCGCCGTGTCGGCATTGGGTGAATCTCCCGTCGGAGATCGCTTGCACGCCAGTGGAATCACACCATTCCGTTGCCTCGATCCTGTCCGTTGGGTGCTCGCAACCCGCAGCGTGTGGCACTGGCAGTGACGTCATGACTCAATCGGATCCGAGCCTGAGTGCGGTAACGCGCGCGGAGATCCTCGACTTTCTCCTCGAACCCGGTACGTGGCGAACGGGTGTACTGAGTCTGCTGCTCGACGCGGTCGAGGCGTCGCTGACCGGCGGTCCGGTTGTTGTTCTCGGCGTGCGGGACTTGCCGGTCGGACGGCTGTGGAGTGGCGCCGTATCGATGCTCGGCGCACCCAGTTCCGCGGACGAATTCCGTTGGCAGCACGCCGTGGATCCGGCTCAGGTGGGCACTGACAGACATCTGATCACGGTTCCCGTGTCGAGTCTGGCTCTCTGGGCCGGATCCGGCGCCGTAGTGATCGGGGAGGACGACAACTGCAGCTTGGGTGAGATGTCGGTCGATCCGCATCAAACCGAGCGCGGGACATCCGTGACCGTGACACAGGCTTCACTTCTGGCCGAGGCCGTACTAGTCGATTCGGAGACGGCCCACGCCGCGCTCGACCTTCAGGAATCCATCGACAAGAAATTTGCGAGTGTAAGAGTGCATCGGTTGTGGCCCTTGGCAATGGCCGTAGCGTCATCGCCGGAGATGCATGAGTCGATGGGAAGCGCAGCCGAGGTTATCCGGGCGCACTCACCGTGGGCGTTGGTCGAACAGACCGAGATGCTCAACCTCGCGGTCGGCGCAGTTGCCGGCGGTTTAGGTCGTGACGCAGCGGTTGCGTGGCGGGATCGATTGACCGCCGGGCCTGCTCCCGAGCCGATATTGCACACACCGGAACCATTGATCAGGTTGCCGGAAATGGTTCCAGCACCCCAACCTGCGCCCAATCTGGTTGGGGTGCAACCGGAGCTCCGCACGATTGTCATGGGTGAAGCGGTCGATTTATCGCCGGACTCTCTGCGCTGGGGATGCTCGGTCTCCTGGACACAGCCACCATCGAACTTTTTGGACGTCGACCTCGTTGCTTTTCTCCTCGACGAGAATCGAAAAGTCAACGGCGACCAGGATTTTGTCTTCTACAACACGCCGGTGGGCGGCGGTGGAGCGGTCAAACTTGCCACGCTAGCGCCCGACACTCAACGTGTAGACATCGATTTCGGTGCCCTCGCCCCGCGGTATCACCGCGTGGCACTGGGGGTCGTCATCACCGGTAGCGGTTCGTTCAGTCAATTGAATCCGCTACGAATGGTGCTGACGGACAACGAAGTTCCGATCGTCGACTCGGCGTGCGTGCACGGCACCACGGAACAGGCGATGATCGTCGGTGAGTTCTACATGAGGGCCGGCCGCTGGCGAGTGCGATCGGTGTGGCAGGGCTACGACGGAGGTCTCGCGGAACTCGCGACGTCATATGGCGTTGTCGTGGACGGCCACGGGTGATTGAACTTGCTTCCCGCCGCACCGCCGATCTACGAGGACTGCTGACCGATCCGTACTCTGCGTCGTTGCTGGTGGTGACGATGATGCCTGTGCTCTCGGCGATCGCCCTGGGGTCGATTCTCTGGAGGCCGCTCGGATATGTCGTTGCAGTGATCGCGCCGTTCACTGTGCAAAAACTACACCGCCGGATCCGATCCAGGCTGGGAAGTATCAGTCCGGGTGCGGCACCTGGTCGCCGGTATCAGGTCACTGCGTACGTACTGATAGTCGTTGTTGCAGCACTGCTTTCGGTGCCGGCCGTGCAAGTGTTCTTTCGAGGCGACCTCACGGCGATGGCCGCTCCGTCGGTCATGGCGGAGATGACCGACGGTTGGCAGGGCGCGACAACACCGCAGGCAATTTACGGTTCCACCCCGACGTGGCCGTCATACGGTCCCTGTCAGACCATTCAGTCGTTCACCGGACCGGTAGTCGCCGATTCGTGCTACTCGTTTGTCGGGTACGCGCGGATGTGGCAGATGTCGACGGCCTTGCCGATGTTGTTGTCCCTCACGATGATTTACATTCTTTTTCCCCTCACATTGGCCAGATTCGGTCAGTCGAATACATAGCCCTCGATATCTCTTCTCGTAGACTTGAAATGGATCGATATGAAAAAGTATTTTCTTGCGCGCTTGGCGGGCTCTCGCGTCGACGTCCTGGAGAAACTTCCGGGCTCGGTAGCGAAGCAGACCGCGATGGGTGCGGTGTTGTTGACGACGGCGGGATTTGCCACGATTTCGGCTGCCTATGCGCTGTCGATAACCGGCATTGCGACCGGATGGACTGCTATTGCAGGCGGTTTGGTGTGGGGCCTGGCGATTCTCAACCTCGACAGGTTGTTGGTGATCGGACTCTCCGGCGAAAAGCGTATCGGCCGCAGTCTGATGCTGGCGTTGCCCCGAGTTGTCCTGGCCATCGTCATCGGCTTTGTCATCTCGACGCCGTTGATGCTCAAGGTGTTCGAGAGTGAAATCGAAACTCAGCTCAACCGCAACATCCTTACGTCGCAGGAAGAGTTGCGTACGGGACTCAAGGATTCGACGTTGAGTTCGGATCTGACCGAAGCCGAAGCCGAGCTGGCCCAAATGCGTGCGCTGATCAATGCCGGACCTACCGCGGATCCGGCTGTCAATCCGGAGGTTGGCCTGGTTCAAGCGGAGATCGACAAGCTCGAGGTGACTGCCGCCAAGCAGAAGGCGGATTACGATGCTACGCGCACGCGGGCCCTTCAGGAAGAAGAGGGTTCGGCCGGCACCGGTGTGGCGGGATGTGCAGCGTTGTGTGTCGAAAAGAAGAGGCTTGCAGACGATGCCGAAAAGTTGTGGCAGGGCACTCTCGACCAGATAGCAGTCAAGGAAGGTGAGAAGGCCGCTGTCATCGAGCGCCTCAAGGGAGTACTCCTCGAGGAGAGCAAGAGGGCCGTCGCCGATGCAGAGAACGATCTGCCGATTGTCGAGAAGACCGTCGAGACGCTGCGTTCACAGGTCGACAGTGCGCAGAACGGCTCGTACGCCCTCGAACAGGCCAACACCGGAATCATTGCCAGGCTCAAGGCTCTCAACGATCTGTCGGGTAGCGACGGCACCGCCGGTATGGCACATATGGCGGTCTCGATCCTTTTCATGCTTGTCGAACTTCTGCCCGTTCTGTTCAAGGTGATGTCCAATGCGGGCACGCGAACGGCCTACGACGAATTGGTCGAAGCGTTTGAAGAGGAAGAAAAACGCGACGCGACCGAGGTTATCGATACCCGCAAGCGCGTGAGTGAACTTCGACGAGATGCTGAGTTCGAGGCCGAACAGGATCGGATCAGCAAACAGCAGGAAACAGTCCTCAAGGTCAACGAAACCGTTGTGGCGCATCAGGCCGAAGTTGTCGACGAGGCGCTCGAACAGTGGAGCCGTCACGCCAAGCGGGTGTCTTCGGAGCGTCTTCGTGAATGGGAGCGCGGACTGGTCGGGGCTGGGCAGGTGCGTCCGGCAAGTGACACGCAGCCCGAGCGGTCGAGGCAGCGAGAAGCAGATACGTTTGCTCAGGCGGCGGCGCCGTCGAGCCGTGTGGTGCTCGACAAGCCGGCGGCATCCCCCGAGCGTGAGACGGTAACGGCCGCCTACGTCGGAGGCAGCTACCCGCAGAACCCCGTGGCGGGCACAGCGCATGCAGCCGGGCCGCTGCCGCACTGGATGTCCGAGACGAACTGGGCTGCTGATCAGGCGTCGCATCTGCCGCGGCCGGACACGATGCAGCCGTGACTGCCGGCCTCGAGATTGAACCGATCTTTCGGGTGAGGATCGACATTCGTGTTGCGCTGGGCGGACTCATCAGCCCTTCGGAACTTGAATATATTGTGCCACTGACGAAATGGATGAACGACGAGTTTGCCCGTCGGCCGATTCTGGTGGATCTGCTGGAGGTTGCCGCTACCGGTGGACGGGGCGGCGCTGTGTATTTCGACAGTCGTGCCGACTATCGGCATGGACAGATGTACGACGGAATTCCGGCCACCCGAGTGCTGTCGATTGTGGTCGGTACGGGTGCAGCGATCACGCAGAACCTGGAGAGTCTGGAAGTAGATTCGCAGGCTCCACTGCTGGTGTGGTTGGTGGGGGAGGATGCGCTCGATTCCCTTTTCTCAGTGCACCACAGCCAGGTTTCGCGGACGCGTCGAACAGTGGCCGATCCGTCGTTGTCGCCGGAACTATTTGTCGAGATCTGTCGGGGGCTAGTACGTGCCGCCGTTGGGGGTCCGGCGGAAACGTGTGCGGAATTGATCGAGAGTACAGCCCTGAGTGCGGCAATGAGAGGACTGGGGTATGTGGTCTCCTGAGGTCGTTGAAGGTCTCTGTCGGAAGTTGGCGTCATGAGTATCGAACTGGCCGATCTGTCCATCCTGCGGACCCTTGAAGTGCCGGAGGGCTTCCCGGTTTCCGAGATCAAGGCACCCAAGGGTGTCGGTCGAGGTTTCCGCTGTCTGTACCGCGACTTCGTCCCTGGCCGTTCCGGGTCGGAGGAGAACATCCGGGAGTTGATCAAGTTTCGTCGGCGACTGTCCGACAAGGATCGACGCACCCTCGACTCGATGTTTCTGTGGCCGCTCGAAATTGTTGAATCCCACGGTGCTGCAGTGGGTTACATCACCGGTATTCTCCCCTCGCGATTCGAAGAAAGTCTTCACACTCCACATTCAGGGCAGGCGAAGGTGGCCAGAACTCTGGACTGGCTCAACCGCCCCGCCCACGCGCGCGCCGTCGAGGCTTCGCTTGTTGTCGAACCTGAGGACATCGTCTCGCGAATGACCTACTGTGCTCAGATTGCTCGCGCCGTTCACTTCCTGCATTCTCGTGATGTCGTGTTCGGCGACATCGGCCCACTCCGGGTGGTGTGGAGTAGCGATCCGATTGATGTTGTTCTGCTTGCGTCGGAATGCACGTCGAGCGGCACTTCGAGAAGCAGTGTCCCGGACATTCACGCTCCGGGTATGAGGCCACCCGAATCTGTTCGGGGGCAGTCGGTTCAGGATATCGGCACGGACCGATACAAGTTGGCGGTGATGTTCCGCGATATTCTGGGAGTCGACGGTGACCGGAGCACGGTGCTGGCTGCGCTGTCGGGGCGAATCGATCACGACGGAATTGTGTTGTTCGAGAACGGACTCGGCGGTACCAGTGAACTTCGCCCGAGTGCACTGGACTGGTACGAGTACTTCTACAGCCAGATCATGTCACTGACGACACCACCGTCCATCGGCATGTTCGGCGCAGTTCCCGGACATGGTCTGCGCAATCAGTACATCGAATTCACCTGGCACGCTGCAGGATATCGAGAGCTTGTGCTCGAAACTCCGTGGGGCGAGGTGCACAAGCTCGATATCAGCGAGTCGAAACATCGGCTCATGCTCAAACAGTCGGGACAGTTCCGGTTGACAGCGTCGAATCGCCACGGCACCACCGAGCGGTTGAGTGACGTTGTGTACGCGTTCGATCCGCCGACCGTGCGTTTTGTGGAAGTTCCCGAACTTGGTGGCGTCGAAAAGGCGATGACCGGACTCGATTCGACGATCCTGTCGGACAGAGTTGTGGAGGGCGCGGAATTCAGCTGGCTCGACGGAGGTTTCGACGCTGTAGCGTCGCCGCAGTTGCCACCGTTGCCCGATCTTCCTCAGTTCGCGTCGGCAGGAGTGGCGCTGGAACAGGTGGACTGGCAGGGGTTGACGTCAGTCATCGACGACGTCATGCGTGCCGCGGACACCGAAGTTCGGGGCGGAGTACGCGCCGGGCGCGACCTCCGGACATCCGCGGCGATGCTGGTCAGTCGAGTGCAATCACTGGCGTCAAGAGTCGTAAACGCGCGATCGAGGTGAATAACGCGACTGGCTCCGGGTACTCCGAGAACCTCGGCAAGTGTGGAGGAGCGTCATCATGCGTGTGAAAAGCCTGGTCGGGACAGGAGCGGTGGCAGTAGCGCTGGTTGTCGGCCCCGTAACTCCGGCGTCGGCAGAAGTCTCGGAACCTGAAAATGGGGGAAGCCTACCGAATGCTCTGACCTGCGAAAATGTATTCGACACCCTGGAGGACAACAGCCCGGAGTGGGCTGACGAAGGGATCGATCAGGTCGAAGACTGGTGCGAGATGATCACCGGTGAGGAGGACTGACCGTCAGCCCCGTGCGATGACTCGCTTCGACAGTCGCCAGTGTCCGTCCTCGCGTTCGAACTCGTCGGCGTAACTCCCGACGCCGCTCAGACGAGGTGCAGTAGCGGTATCGATGTAGAACGTCCACACAGCCTCGGCGCGCGCCGTTGTCTCCGAGGTGACATCGACGGCGATAGCGGTGGTGACGTGGCGGGTGAACGTGCCCGGACCCTGAATGCCGGCACTACGACGCTCACGCACGCCGGCGGCTATTTCTTCGCGGCCGCGCCGTACCTGTGTGGGCAATCCGCGGTCCGGGTTGGCGGGCATCGTCCACTCGGCCTGGTGAGTGAACTGTTCGACGTAGTCCTCGACGGTTCCGGTGTCAGCGAGGTGTGCGATCCGCGCGAGGGTGGTTCGGATCTGCTCGGCCGGGCTTTCGGGCTGCATGGTGTCTCCTCGGTATCGACGTCGGGTTTCTCGGACGCTATCGCGATGGTTTGCGGTACCGGCGGTGCTGTCCCGTTGAGCGGTAGGCAGACTCACGAGTTCAGATCACGGTGAGTTCAACTCTGTCCTCGGCATCGGGGGAAATGATTAAGTGTGTCTATCAAGGCAGGTGCCTTGAATCTGACCGGAAGGTTTACCGTGTCCGTCCCTCTGCGATGTCTGCGCTGATTTCTTCAGTGCCACACCGGCTGGTGTAGCCCTCACTTCCCCTTGAGAACCGGGGTGTTCGAGGCCGCCAGGACGATACACATTTCGTTTCGCATGCCCGCACCCTGAGTGCGCTGCTGCGGACCCTCGTACGAAGGACCATAACTGTCGTGAACTCGTCTCTTTCGACGGCCGGCCTCGACCGCCGTGCCTTTTTCCGTGGCAGTGCCATCGCTGCCCTTGCAATCTTCGGTAGTGGTTCACTCGCTGCGTGCTCTTCGGCGGTTGGTGAACAGCGTTCCGGGGCAGGAGAATCCGCGAATCCGGTTCGCGGCGGCACACTGACGCTGGCAATCCCGGACGACATCAGCCCATCGGCATTGCTGACCAGCACCACCGCGGCGGGTGTCACACTTTCAGGCCTCGTGTACGAGACGTTGACTCGGTATCCGCTCGATTCCGTAGTGCCCCAACCTGTTCTGGCCAAGGACTGGAAGCTTTCCGATGACGGTCTTACTCTGACGCTGAATCTACGTGACGACGTCAAGTTCCACAGTGGCCGACCGTTCACCGCGGCCGACGCGGAGTTTTCGCTTCGCACCTACGCCGATCCCAAGTTCTCCGCCCAGCTCAGAAGTACCGCCGCCGCTATCACCGGGTTCGATTCCTCGGACCCACACACCCTGGTGATCACCCTCGCGCATCGAACCGGCAATATCTTCGACTTGCTGGACCTGGCACCCATTTTCGACTCCCAGACGTTTGACAAGGCAATAACCGGTGAATCTTTCATCGGCACAGGACCGTTCGTCTTCGTGTCACGGACTCCGAACAGTGCAATCTCGTTCGAACGCAACCCGAACTACTGGATTGTTGAGCGGCCATACCTCGACCGGGTGGAAGCGCGCATCGTTCCCGATTCGCAAGCGCGTCTGACTTCGCTGAAATCCGGCCAGGTCGCGCTGGTTTCTCCGGCGTCGTTGACCTTCCGGGACTCGCAGACGTTGGCCAAGACCGGTGGCTTCGAAACGACGTCGATCGACGGGGCTGAGTTGCAGATCTATCTCGGTGCCAACGTGACCGCCGACGGGTTGACCGACATCCGGACGCGAAAAGCTTTGGCCTATGCGATCGATCGAGACCGAATCATGACGGAGGTCTATCGCGACACGGGCTACGCCGTAAATCTGCCGTGGCCGAAATCGTCACCGGCGTACGACGCTGCCAAGAACTCGACGTATACCCGTGACGTTGCGAAGGCCCGCGGGTTGGTGAGTGAGGTCGGAGCGCTGCCGACGATTTCATTGACCTATACCGGCGCAAGCCCGGATTTCGAGGCGGCAGCGCAGATCGTTCAGGCCAATCTTGCCGAGGCTGGAATCACCGTCGAGTTGGATCCCGTCGAGGCAACCGTCTTCTTCAAGCAGCTGATCGGTGCCGAGTTCAAGGGTCTGTGGTTGACCAATCACACGTTTGCCCAGTATGTTCCGTCGACATTGACGGTGAGCGCCTATCCTTTCAATGCCGCTCACAATGCGTCCAAGTTCAGTTCGCCGGCGTACTCTGCTGCGGCCGAGGCGGCGTGGCAGGTGCCGGACGGTTCGAGTGACGCAGCAAAGAAGTTGTACGCCGATCTGGGAACGCAACTACTCGACGAGTTGTTCCTGATCGAGATCGGCGTGGTGGTCCCGCAGGTATCAGCGGCGTCCACCGTTCGTGATCTTGCGTGGACAAAGGGCCGTCAGCCGCAGTTCGCCAACACTTTCCTGGCTTAGGGGAGAAGATGATTCGCTATGTTGCCGGCCGAATACCGTCGGCCGTGGTGGTTCTTTTTCTTGCGTCACTTCTGATCTTTTCGGTGATGCGACTCGTTCCTGGTGATCCTGCGCTGGCGCTGGCCGGCCCGGATGCAACGCCCGAAGCAATTACGGCCATTCGTCATTCACTCGGTCTCGACAAGTCGATTCCGGCGCAGTATATTTCGTGGATCGGCGACGTGCTGACCCTCGATCTGGGGCGCTCGTTTGTCCTTGGTGGCCAGATTTCAGATCTGGTGTTGGCAGGTTTGGGCAATACGGCAGTTCTTGCCGGCAGCGCATTGCTGGTGGCTGTGGTGCTCAGTCTGATCCTGAGCGTGGCGGTGGTGGTGTGGCCGAAGAAGTGGCTCACATCGGTGGTGAACGTTCTCAACACTCTGTCGGTGGCATTGCCCAATTTTGTGACCGGTGTTCTGCTGGTCCTCGTCTTTGCCGTAGTGATTCCGGTGCTGCCGTCCGGCGGCGTTCCGCCGGGCGGGTACCTTGCTCATCCCGACATCACGCTCCAATACTTGGTGCTGCCGTCATTGTGCTTGGCACTTCCGGTCGCGGCCGCCCTGACCAGATTTCTCTCGGAAGCCCTGCGTACCGAGATGGCGCAGCAGTACGTGATCACGGCCCAGGCTGCTGGTGTGTCTCGATGGAACCTGGTCACGCGCAGTGCGTTACGTAACGCGCTGCCGACCATGCTTACTGTGCTCGGAATCCAGACCGGCCACCTCCTCGGCGGTGCAGTTCTGGTGGAAGCAATCTTTGCCTGGCCGGGAATCGGTCAGTTGATCGAACAGGGAATTGGCCGACGTGACTACCCGGTTGTGCAGGTGCTTCTCCTGCTGTCGGTCACGATCTTCGTCTTGATTCAGCTTGTGACGGACATCGTCCACGCCTACCTTGACCCACGGATCCGAATCGGAGGCCAATCATGACTGTTGTCGATCATCCCGTCGACCTCGAGGTTCGTCGATCGCGGCCCATTCTTACGGCTCTGACACACGGTCAGGGTTTGGCCGGAGTCTTGATTCTTCTGGTCATCGCGGCGGCGGGAATTGCAGCACCACTGCTGACGCACTACGGGCCCAACGAGCAGATCGAGGGCGCAAATCTGTTGGGCGCCAGTGCCCAGCACTGGTTCGGGACTGATCAGGTGAACCGTGACGTCTTCACTCGTTCGCTCTACGGCATCCGGATCAACCTCGTGATTGTGCTGGTCGCGGTGCCGTTGGGCGCGATTATCGGCTCACTGGCAGGCCTGGTGTCGAGTATCAATCCCGTTGCCGACGTCATCGCCCAGCGCATCTTCGACGTGATTCTTGCTTTCCCCCTGTTGATTCTGGCGATTACGTTGGTCGCGATCACCGGCCCCGGGGTCGGCCCGGTCATTGCCGTGATCGTGGCTGCGGAAATACCGTTGTTCGGGCGTCTGGTGCGCACGACGGTTCTCAAGGTGCGGGAGTTGCCGTTCGTGGAATCCGCCGAGGTTATCGGCGCGGGTCGATGGTGGGTGCTCCGTAAGCATGTGTTGCCCAACGCTATCGAACCTTTGGGTGTACAGATTGCGCTCTCGATGTCCGTCGCTGTATTTGCGGAAAGTGCGATGAGTTTCCTGGGCATCGGGGTTCGTCCGCCGGACCCGTCGTTGGGATCCATCATCGCCGGCGCTATCCCCAATCTTGATGCCAATCCGGCTTACGCAGTCGGACCGCTGGTGATCGTGTCTGCGTTGGTCCTGAGCTTCCTTCTGATTGCCCAGTCTCTCGGCCGGGCCCGCCGGATCTGACTCCACTACTTTGAAAGGACGAGCGATGAAAACAGCAGTGAAACAAGCGGTCCTCTCCATCAAGGACCTGGTGATCACGTTCGGCGCCGATGATTCCCGACGCCCATCGACCACCGTCGTAGATCAGGTGAATCTCGAAGTGAGACAAGGAGAAATCCTCGCATTGGTTGGCGAGACCGGTTCCGGAAAATCGCTGACCGCGCGGGCGGTTCTCGGACTGCTTCCGGACGGTGCGCAGGCGAGTGGGTCGATCGAACTCGATGGTCAGGAGGTACTCGGAGCCGACGAGGCAACGTTGAATCAGGTACGAGGTATCAAGGCTGCGATGGTCTTCCAAGAACCACAGACTGCACTCAATCCGGTTCAGAAGGTGGGGTGGCAGATCGCCCAGGTGCTCCGGGCCCACGGCAAAATTTCAAGGGCTGCAGCACGTTCCCGGGCAATCGAGCTGTTGGCGATGGTCGAGATTCCGGATCCGGAGCGGCGAGTCGACTGGTACCCGCATCAACTTTCGGGTGGCCAGAAGCAACGTGTAGTCATTGCTCTGGCGCTGTCGGGTTCACCGGACCTCCTCATTGCCGACGAGCCCACCACAGCTCTCGACGTGACGGTGCAGGCTGAGATTCTGGAACTGTTGCGAGATTTGCGCGATCGATCCGGAACTGCAATTCTGCTCATCACCCACAACATGGGCGTCGTGGCGGACATCGCGGACCGCGTGCTTGTGTTGAAGTCGGGGCAGGTGGTGGAGGAGCAGTCGGTCTTCGATCTCTTCGAGGCGCCGAGTGAGCCGTATACGAAGGCTCTGTTGGCCGCTGTGCCTCGGTTGCCGGAGGCTGGGCAGGTAAGGCCGTCTGTTGCTCTTGTCGAGAAGTTGGACGGTGCGCTTGCGTCGCCGATCCTGCGGTTCGATGACGTGTCCATCGTTTACCCGTCGAGGCTGGGTAATAAGGAGTTTCGGGCTGTCGACGGTGTGAGTCTGAGTGTGCGCCCGGGTGAGGTCGTCGGTTTGGTCGGCGAATCAGGTTCGGGAAAAACAACTCTCGGTCGATCAGCCCTCGGGGTTATCCGGGCGAGCAGTGGCAGTGTGAGCTTCGACGGCACGGATCTGGGGACGATCTCGGCAACCAATCTGCGAGGTCTGCGTAAGGGCATTGCTCTCATCCACCAGGACCCGGCGGCATCGCTCGATCCGCGACGTTCGGTGGGGCAGAGCCTCGGAGAGCCCCTCGAGGTTCATCGCTTTGCAACCGGTGCTCTGCTCCGGAACAGGGTGGGAGAGTTGCTCGAATCAGTCCGTCTGCCACGGTCTTTTGCTCATCGAGCGCCGGGGGAGCTCTCCGGTGGACAACGCCAGCGGGTTGCACTCGCCCGCGCATTAGCGCTCGGGCCACGACTTTTGGTGGCGGACGAGCCGACCAGCGCGCTGGATGTGTCCGTTCAAGCTGATGTTTTGTCGCTCTTTGCCGATCTACGAGAGGAATACAACTTCGCATGCCTGTTCATCAGCCACGATCTGGCCGTTGTCCATCAGGTAGCCGATCGGGTAGCAGTACTTCGCAGCGGGGAATTGATCGAAGAGGGCCCCGCTGCAGAAGTATTTCGCTCACCGCGTCAGGACTACACCCGGCAATTGGTTGCGGCGGTTCCGATTCCGGATCCGCTGCGTCAGCGCGAAGGACGGGAACGTGCACTTGCGGAGCCCGACCTGACTGTTGCGGTTTGACCCATCTGCACGTTCGACACCAACTTCTTTCACTTTAGATTCCCAGGAGAATTTCATGTCCATCAGTGAACTCGAGCGCGTAACCCTCACCTCCGAAGCGATTTACGCAGCCGGCGGCATCACCGTCCACAAGGTCGGAGAGCTGATCGGAGCCCGGATCGACGGAGTTCACCTCTCCGGTGATCTTTCCGAAGAGACGGCCTACGCAATTCGATATGCTCTGGCGGCGCACAAGGTTGTGTTCTTCCGCGGCCAGCAGCACCTCGACGACGTGTCGCAGTACGAATTTGCCGGAACCATCGGCACCCAGACCACCACGCACCCCACGCTCACGTCCAAGGACAACAAGCTGTTGGTACTCGACGGCGCCGCCAGCAGTTGGCACACCGACGTCACGTTCATCGACCGCATCCCGAAGGCGTCGATCCTGCGTCCCACCACCATTCCCGAGTACGGCGGAGCCACCACCTGGGCGTCCACCACCGCTGCATACAACCAGCTGCCGCACTCACTCAAGGTTCTGGTCGAGAACCTGCGTGCCGTTCATACCAATGCCTACGACTACGGAGAGATCGTGGACAAGGTGCAGCAGGGTAACTCTCAGCGCGTGACCAACTACGGTGAATTCACGCGGGAGATCTACGAGACGGAGCATCCGGTGGTCCGCATTCACCCGGTGACGGGGGAGAAGACTCTGCTTCTGGGTCACTTCGTCAAGGAGTTTGTCGGACTCAAGCCGTCGGAGTCGGTAGCTCTCTACCAGCTGCTGCAGGCTCGAATCATCAAGTTGGAAAACACTGTTCGCTGGTCCTGGGCTCCCGGTGATCTGGCGATCTGGGACAACCAGGCGACCCAGCACTACGGCGTCTCCGACTACGGAAGCCAAGCGCGCAGCGTTCACCGCGTGACGTTGGCGGGCGATGTACCCGTCGACGTCCGTGGAGAGTCCAGTCGCATCATCAAGGGCGACGCGTCCGAGTTCTCGATCATCGAGGACATCGAGCGACTGCCCGGGTTTGCCACCAACTGATCGAGAGTTCTACTGCTTCACCACTTTGCGCCCGAGCAGGGATGCAAGGAGTCCGTTGACGAACCGTGCCTGGCGGCCGTTCACATCTGAATCTTCATCTGCAGTGCTGCCGATGGAGATGGACCGGGTCAATCCCGTTTCACTGATGAGTTCGGCCGCCAGGTGCGCTTCGCGGAAGGTCAGCCCACCTTGATGCTGCATGTCGTCGACGCCCAATACGCGGCCGTCGATGATGTCCATGTCGAAGTGCACGTGCACTCCGTTGACACCTTGACCCGCCGCTGCGATCACGCGCGGCATCAAGGTAGCCATACCGTGGCGGTCGATTTCGTCGATAGTCACCAGTAGCACTCCGTATTCGTCGAGTGCACGCTTGTGGCTGATGGTGGCGTTCTTGACCCCGACCAGCACAGTGTTTTCCAGGCTCGGCCCGTGTCCATCGGCAGCCAGTTGCAGCAGCTGCTCGATGTCACCGTGTGCTGCGAATACGATTGCACCCAAGTCGGTTCCAGCGTCGGTGCCGATCGGAATTCGAGTGTTCTGCCAGGCGTCGGGTGACAACCACAGCGGCAATGTTGTGGATCCAGCTGCGATGGTTGCGCTTTCGGTGCACGTGTAGCCGATCCCGCTCACGTCGTCGCGCAAACCGTGTTCTAGAAGATGTCGGGACAATCCGTCACGTCCGAGGTCGTGTAGGGCCAGAGTTGCGTTTGCAGCAACAGATTCTGTGCCCAGGACATAACGCTTTTCGACGTACGGCGACGTCATCGCCATCAGTAGTGCGCCGTAGTCGATCGTGAAATCCACGCTCCCGCCCAGGCGGTATTCGTCGCCCGTCTCCCCGGCATCGACAAGCAGGTGATCGCTACTGGCGCTGATGACGCTCAGGCGCGGATCGACCGGCGTCAGGCCTTCGGGGGAGATGTCTTCCCGGCCGATGGAAAGGATGAGGCGTCGGCTGGGGGTGTCCTCGTGATCGAAGACCGGCCGTCGGCCGAAAGCGTCTTCACCCGAAACGCCATAGGGCCGAGACGGTTTGATCTTGGCTTCGATGATGTCGGCAGTCAGGGTGAACGCGTCTTTGTTGAGTAGCTCGTACAGCCCGGGGGGAGTGGGAGATTCGGCCAGTACGATGCTGGCCCCCAACCTGAGGTGGTTGATTCCCGCCGGCATTGCGCCGGTTTCCAGGAGTGGCAGTGAGAATGTGTTGCCGCCGGAGACTATGGGCAGCTCGATCTTGAACCGCTTCTTTATCTCCTCGGAGATGTACACAAGATTGGACAGGTTGTCGACGGTGGGCTGAATGCCGCCGACACAGGCCAGGTTCGCGCCGATTCCGATCAGTCGGATTCCGTCGATGGGGAGGATCTGCGAGACGACATCGAAGGCTTCGGCGGGCAGAATCCCTTCGCGGAGGTCGCCGAGGTCGATCATCAGCACGATGTCGTGGACCAGCCCGCGGGCATGAGCTGCGCGACCGAGCGCGTCGATTGTCGCCAGTTCGGAATTGAGACTGATGTCGGCGTAGCGCACGGTGTCGTCGATTTCGCTCAGTGATGGTGCACGGATGAGCATCAAGGGAACTGTGATTCCGTCGCGCCGAATCCGCGCGAGATTGTCCAGGCGCGAGTCTGCGATCTGGGCAACGCCGCCGCGGACCATGGCGCGCGCCACTTTGGGGGACCCGCACGTCGATTTGCTGACACCGGCCACCGATATGCTGTGCTGTCTGGACGCCTCGACCAGTACGCGCGCATTCTGTTCTATACGGCGCAGGTCGATGGTGATCGTCGGTCCGGTCATGAGCTCCCCGGTTTCTCGAATAGTCCGGGCGCAGACCGGACAGTTGGCGTGATCTAGACAACTTTGCTTCTACTGTTGTGTCGCAGGACACTTACGTGCAGTATGAGGATACAACAGTTTCCTACCAGGCACTCTAGAGGAGCGTCGATGGCTACTCTCGTCAAAAACGTACTTCGGCGCAAGCCGGCGACACAGATAGACAAGGAGACCGGAGCCGATACTGAAGGCGGTGAGCTGACCCGCAGTATCGGGTTGGTGCAGCTGTCGATGTTCGGCATCGGCGCCACGATCGGTACGGGCATCTTCTTCGTCCTGTCCCAGGCCGTTCCGGTTGCCGGTCCGGCTGTGATCATCTCCTTCATTGTTGCCGGTGTTGTCGCCGGACTCACGGCAATCTGTTATGCCGAGTTGGCCGGAGCTGTCCCAGCGTCGGGCTCGTCGTACTCCTACGCGTACGCGACGCTCGGAGAGCTACCGGCCATGGCCGTCGGCGCCTGTTTGCTTCTCGAATACGGAGTGTCTGCCGCTGCAGTCTCCGTTGGCTGGTCGCAGTATCTCAATCAGTTGCTCGGCAATCTCTTCGGATTCCGGATCCCCGACGCGCTGTCCCAGGCCCCCGAGCAGGGCGGCATCATCAACCTGCCTGCCGTGATCCTCGTCTGCCTGTGTGGAGTGTTGCTCATTCGCGGTGCGAGTGAATCGGCCAAGGCCAACGCGATCATGGTGTCGATCAAACTCGCGATTCTGCTGCTCTTCATCGTCGTCGGTATCGCCGGGTGGAACAGCAACCACTTCGCTGACTTCGCTCCGTTCGGATTCAGTGGTGTCATGTCCGCTGCCGGCATCATCTTCTTCTCGTACATCGGCCTCGACGCCGTATCGACGGCCGGTGAAGAGGTCAAGAATCCGCGTCGTAACCTGCCTCTAGCCATCCTCATCGCTTTGGTATCGGTCACTGCGATCTACATTGCCGTCGTTGTCGTTGCCATCGGTGCTCAGGACTCCGCATCATTCGAAGGCCAGGAAGCCGGGCTCTCCGCCATCCTCGAGCGAGTCACCGGATCTACTTGGCCGGGAACATTGTTGGCCGCCGGAGCGGTGATCTCGATCTGCAGCGTCACACTCGTCGTCATCTACGGTCAGACCCGAATCTTGTTCGCGATGTCGCGCGACGGCATGATTCCGTCCATCTTCCACAAGGTGAATCCGCGGACTCTCACTCCGGTTCCCAACACCATCATCGTCTGCATTGTCATCAGCATTCTCGCCGGTTTCATCCCCATCAATTTCCTCGCCGAGATGACCAGTATCGGCACATTGGTGGCCTTCCTCGTGGTCTCGGTGGGTGTCATTCTCTTGCGACGCAGTGATCCGGATCTGCCGCGTAGCTTCAAGGTTCCCGGTTATCCCGTCACTCCGATCCTGTCGATTCTGGGTTGCCTGTGGATCATCAAGGACCTTCGGACCGTCACGATCTACGTGTTCCTCGTGTGGGTTTCCATCGCGATCATCTGGTACTTCGCGTACTCCATGAAGCACTCCAAGTTGGGTAGCCAGAAGCGAACCGAGGTTGAGTCATGACTCTCCTCGCCGGCTACGCGCCGGACCATAGCAGCGTCGGGACCATCCATCTCGCAACACTGTTAGCGCGATCATCCGGTGAACCGCTGATCGTGTGTTCTGTAATTCCGTCTCCGCCGCCACCGGGAATGATGCGCGTCGACGGCGAGTATCACCAGCAACTACGCGCCGAAGCTGAAGAGGCACTGGCGAAGGCGCGTGCCGAGGTTCCCGCGGACATTGACGCCCAGTACGTCATTCACGAGGCGAATTCCACCGCCGGTGGCCTACTGGATCTTGTTCACGAGCACGAAGCGAAGATGATCATCCTGGACTCGTCGACGGCCGGAGTTTTCGGTCACGTGGCGCTCGGCAGTGTGACCTCTCGGCTCCTTCATAGCTCCGACGTTCCGGTTGCTCTGGCGCCCCGAGGTTTTCGGGTCAAGAAAGACGAAGTGGTGCGGCGAGTAACCGCAGCCTATTCCGGTACTCCCGATCAGGACGAGCTGGTTCTGGCTGCCGCGACAGTTGCTGCGAGGGTCGGTGCGGGACTTCGTCTGGCTGCCTTCGCCGTTCGTTCCTCGGCTCAGTACACCACCACCCTCGGTACCGAAGGTGATAACCAAGTGGTCATGGAATGGGCTGAGGTTGTCGAACGGGAAACCAACGCCGCATTCGAGAGGGTGCGAGCCCTGCCGGAGACGCCCGACAGCATGGAAGCTGTTGTCGGTCATGGCCGGAACTGGGATGAGGCGCTGGAAGATATCGACTGGGATCGCGGTGACGTGCTGACGGTCGGATCAAGTCAGGCCGGATCCATCGCCCGAGTATTCCTCGGATCGCGGGCCGCGAAAATCGTTCGCTACTCACCGGTTCCGGTGGTGGTGGTTCCGCGGTCGGCGTCGACAAGAATTGTTGATCAAGCCGAAGCTGACGCGAAATAGAAGTCAGGGCCGACGCACACGCGTCGGCCCTGACCCTTATGTCTCAGTACAGTTTTTCTCAGTATGTACGAATGAACAGTGCCGGGTCCGTATCCGGAACCTGCGAAACCTGCTCGCGCGCAACCAGATGGCGCAGATGCGCAGCACCTTCGGACAATGCCATGGTCTTGCCCATCGGTGAAATCTCCGACCACGGCTTGTACCACTTCATCTTTGCCGCAACATCCCACACCGTCAGCTTCTGATCGGCAAAAGCCTCGAGCAGATGGTCGAGGCGTTCCTCGTGATGCTCGATCAGCTCGCCCGCGCGGCCCCCGACACTGTCGATCGGAATGCCATGAGCGCCCAGGCCGCGCGTGATGTCCATGGTCTGAACGCGTCGTAGTGAAGCGAAGAAATCGGCCAGCGCGTCACGTTCTTCGAGGGGATACGTGAAGTTTCCGACGTGCGGGGTCGTCTTCTGCAAGACATGGTCGCCGGTGAACATGACATTCGCGTCGTCCAAGTAGAAGCAGACGTGGCCCGGCGTGTGTCCGGGGGTGTAGACGACCTGGAGTCCGCGGCCGGTCAAAGCGATAATCTCGTTGTCCGAGAGAATGCGGTCGGGAGCAGAGTCGATGCTGGCCGGAGCCTCGCTTCCGGCTGAATGCCGGAAAGCTTCCCGATCAGCTTCGGGGGCCCCAGCCTTGGTCATGTTGTCCAGTTGATAGGTCAACCAATCTTCATCCCGTGTGGTCGCCATCTTGTTGAAGAGGTCGTGATCGTCCTCGTGCATGGCGATCCAAGCGCCCGACGCCTCACGCACGCGACCACACAGTCCTGTGTGATCAGGATGGAAATGCGTCACGACAACGCCCTCGATGTCGGTGACGGAATGGCCGATCTCCGCCAAGCCGGCGTTGAGACCCTGCCAACCGTTGTCATCGCCCCAACCAGCGTCGACGAGGATCAACCCGTTCGGAGATTCCATCGCGTAGACCAGGGTGTTGCCCAGTGGGTTGTTCGTGATGGGGACTGGAATCTGGAATATGCCATCACCGATGGCAGCTGCACCGTTCATCTGTCGTACCTCGTTTACCGATAAGGGAATCTGTTTCTATGTCCTTCATGTTTACCGTGCGCCCGTTTGGTGCGTGACGCTGGTCCTACTTGACGGGAATCCGGCAGGATACGGGCTGGTCGTGTGGATACCCCGGATCGGGGGATGCATCACGGGTTCGGCCTGATCTCGATGTCCGACGGGCTGGCGAGGTAGTCGTGGATTCTCGAGACTCTCCACGACTCGGGTGGCCTCGGAACCGCCTCCCCGTGAGGTTTGTCAGAGGCACCATCGGGTGGGCTAGATCAGAAGCCCCACCGGCTGCACATTTCGCCGGTGATGTAACCGTCGCGGCATCCGAAGTAAGTTTGGATGCAGCCGGACGTCGAGCAGCCTGACTCTGCGATTTCCTGCTGGTTTTGCCGGACTTCGGCTGGGGTTGCGGTCTTCGCTGTGGGCGCCGTGGGTGAGGCGGCTTTCGGATCCGGGTAAGTGACACCTGAATTTGGATTGCGGCACATGGTCCCGTCACAATCAAAGGTGTTGGCACGGCGCTCACTCTCCAAATATTTCGTTCCACCGAGTTGATCGAAGCACCATTGGGAATATGCCATCGTGCCGTCGCTCCACATTGCCGGCCCTGGCGTTCCCTGCAGGCATTCGATTACGACGGGTTCGGCGGCCGTAGTTTCTTCCACTACGGGTTCGATGGCTTCCTCAGTGGTTGTGGATTCGGATTCGATGACCATCGGTGAGGTCGATACAGATGGTGGGAGTGATGTAGTTGTTTCAGGCTGCGCAGTGGACGAGGCCACAGTTGTTGACGGGGACGTAGCCTCAGTTGGGTTCGTGGAGCAAGCTGTCAGTGCAAACGCACTTGCCACCGCGACGAGCGCGCAGATACGTCGCAGCCTCGTGGAAATCGTTGTAGATATATGTGTTTGGCTCATAACGACTTCCTGAATGAGCGTTCGATACGCTCGTTGTAGATCGAGAGGAATTGGCGGCCCCGAAGGATTCCGGAAAGCTTTGAATTGTGACTCTTCTGGACGCCGCATCTCGTGACGATATTGTCTCAATCGCAGTTGGGGCGATCTTAACTCAGTGCCTTCGGTGCTGAAGGTGAAGGCGGCAGGTGTGCCACCGATCCGATGGTCTATCTGGGACTGGGTCTGACCACCGAATTGAACCTAGAGCATCTCGAAATCGGAGATTGATTCGATCCGCTTCGCCGTAGTTTGAGGTGGCGACGATTGAATCGGTCAGCTTCGTAATACGATCTGTCGGACGGTTCAGGAATGATGTCGATGAGAATCGGCCCCGAGTCGATCGCATTCATTGTTGTCTGACGGAGGTATTTCGATGACCAGCGCGCTACGCCAAGCAGAGACCCATCGGCTGCCCGCTGATCACAGCTGGGTTGTTCTCGACGTCGAGACGTCGGGAATGCGTGCCGCCTCGCACCGGGTGCTCAGTATCGCCGCGCTGTTATTGCGTGAAGACGGATCAGTCGAGCGGGAGTTCTCGACGCTGCTCAACCCAGGGTGCGACCCCGGCCCGGTCCATGTCCACGGCCTCACACCCGAGCGTTTGGCGGGAGCCCCTCGATTCGAGGATATTGCCGACGAGTTCGGTGAGTTGATGTCAGGCCGAACAATGGTTGCGCACAATGCCTCATTCGACTACGGATTCCTGGACGCAGAGTTTCAGCGCGCTAGTTTTACCACCCCGATAGAACAGCGTCTCTGCACCCTGGCGCTTTCGCGGCGTCTGGAACTCGATGTGCCCAACCATCGGCTCGGAACGTTGGCAGAGTACTGGAAGGTCGAGCAACTCAATGCGCACGACGCGTATGACGACGCTAGGGTACTCGTAGAGGTCTTTGGGCGAAGCGCATCCCTGGCAGAGTCCCTGCAGCTTCCGCTTCCGGTTGTCGGTTGCAAGGACCGCCGCGTCGCACTTCATCCCGAACAGATCAAGCGGGTGCCGTCGTCGTTCACCAATCCTGGACGCCTGGATACAGCGCACGGTTTGGTACAGGGCATGAAGGTTGTCATAAGCGGCCCAACACGGACTCCTCGAATCCAGTTGGCAGCGCGCCTCACCGCTGCAGGACTTGATGTCATGAACTCGGTGAGCCGCCAGACCAGCGTTGTGGTATGCGACAACGCGGCATCCCAGAGCAGCAAGGTGCGCAAGGCTGGCTCAGACGGCATTCCCGTCATCTCGGAACAGCGTCTCGAAGAATTGTTGGTCCAGGCATTGCCTGGCGAACTGAAGAGCGATGATGTCGCCGTCATCAATCCGGATGTAGTGCCTACAGTCCCAGTGGCACCTGTAGTCGCAGTCGCGCCAGAGATCGTCGAGCCTGAGCGCGAGGTCGCTCTGGTGCCGGAGATCGTGGTACCGGCACAGCCGCGGCTCGTCGAACAGAACCCGGTTGTGCGATCGTCGACGATTGCGACAGCCTCGCCTCTCGCGAATCGGAAGGCGAAGGCCTGGCAGGGGCGCCGCGTGCTGATTCTTGGTGGCAATCACCTCGACGGTGTGATCATGCGGTCGCGCATCCTTCAGCTCGGTGCTCGTCCGTCTCTCAATTTCACAACCGCCGTCACTGAAGTCTTGGTGTTGGAGGGCGGCCAGTCCGACAAACGAATGACAAGGGTTATCGAACGAGGGCTTCCGCAGATCACGGAATCCGATGTTAACGAATCCCTGGTCTCGGGTGTCGTGCCGGCGCACATGAAGCTTGAATCACGTTTGTCTGCACCGATTTTGATGCGCGGCGAGGTCGTCGATCTTCCCACATCTCAGTCGTCGTGGTCGATTAACGTTGCGTGGCGGGCAGAGAACGTAGGAGACGAATTCGACGTCGATGTGGTTGCCTTCCTCTTGGACGGAACCAACAAAGTCGATTCGGATCAGGATTTCGTTTTCTACAACAACACCGTGGATGAGGACGGCGCAGTCGAGCTTTCCGTCGACGGTGACAGCGAGCAGAGTGTCCGCGCAGATCTCGATGCATTGCCTGCGGAATGCCGGCGTGTGGTCATAGCGGCCGCGGTCGACGGTGAGAAGACATT
Organism: Rhodococcus sp. OK302; assembly: GCF_002245895.1. NCBI lineage: Bacteria > Bacillati > Actinomycetota > Actinomycetes > Mycobacteriales > Nocardiaceae > Rhodococcus > Rhodococcus sp. OK302. The sequence continues at coordinate 5,432,478 of NZ_NPJZ01000001.1, read as the reverse complement.
CGGTGACTTGGGAGCCGTCTCGGTCAGCATTGATGGTCCCGACGGAACCTTTGCGACATTCGTTCTCGACCTCGGGACCGTCGAAAAGACCATGGTGCTCTCCGAGATCTACCGCCGCGGAGATGTCTGGCGTCTCCGGGCGGTAGGTCAGGGACATAACCACGAACTCGGCGCGATGGCAGTAGGTTACGGCGTCGAGGTGGAGGACTGACCTCGATCTTTCTCTCGCGGAGGTGGTGTGAGGTCATGTCGCATGGCTGCGGCTGCCTCAGCGTCGACGTTCCGATGCTGGAGTATTTCGATCAGGTCTTCTTGCCAAGGCTGCCCAAAGGCCAGGCGGCAGAGAGCAACTCCGGATTTAGCCTTCTCCAGTCGAGGTCCGTCGATGCTCAACTCGTACGGCATCAGTTCGCGAATCACCTTGTGCGATCCGGGATAGATCCAATCCGGGACCAGTCCGCCGAGATCTTCACCCCTGGATGGCGTACGAGCCAGTCCATGGGTGAAGGTCGTGAGCGCCCAAAATGCTGATGCGATGGCGTTCGATTAGGTTGCGTCGCACATCATGACCACGGAATCGGTCGACGCGGCCTTCAGGCTGTTCGAAGTCGACGGGGTTCGATGGTGTATTCCAATGCACCACATGGTGACATCACGGATGGAAGTCGATACCCTCTGGGGCCGGCGCTAGTCGAGATCACGATGAACGGCCAGAATGGGCTGTTGAATGCACGGCGAATGTGAGCCGGCCGCAACGACTCGTCGCTCTCCGATTTCCCGCCATACGGAATGGCAAGGTGGGTCCGGGAGCGGATGTCATCGGCTTCGTAGACAGGGTCGTGCGATAGGCTCTTTCCGGCTCGAAGTGACATCGCCTCGGCTGCAGATTAGCGATGGCATAGAGCTGACTGACGTCGAGAGGTTCGCTCTGGTAGGTAGGCGTCAGCAGTCGGAGATACTCGTGGACCACTTGGAGATTTCCGTCGGGCGCAGAACGCTAGAACTTGTCGCCAGTACGGCAGATCCGGAGAGAGCTGTTGCAGAAACACTGCGGATTGCCAACGATTGAATGCTAATCGAAGTCCTGATGCAATGGTGGCTGCCGCCCCAGATGCCGCCTTCGACAATATTCGGAGCAATTCGTAATCGACTGCGGCCGCCACGCGCAGTTTGCCGGGGAATGCGCCGCCACGCCGGGAAATTCGGCGGGATCTTCCTGTCATCGTGACAGCACTGTCGCCGGGGATAGGAAACAGAGTTGGTCGGTTCATCGTCTGACTAGCCTCCGGACCATGCTGCGCGGAAAGGATGTTGCTTGACCAGCTCGGACAGTTGAACTGTTTTAGAAAACACCAGGGCTGCGCTCCGGTGAGTCTACCAACTGCCTTGGTGGGTGGTCCCTGGCCCGCAGTGATAATGCTGGTCTACGAATTGGGCCCGCGACGACGGGTAGGCGGCATCGGCCAGACAAAGAAGGTGTGATTATTTGCGGATTGAAGATTACCTGTAAGATAAGGAAGCGCAAAATCTCTTTGAGGCGCCGTGCGTTAGCGGTGATCGCGGTACATGTGCCACGCCAGTGTGATTAATTGTGTCGATTATAAGATTTGCAAGGACGACCCCGAGCTGCAGATCTTGGGGGTATTTCTTAGATTAGCAAGGTGGCATGAACCGGCAATCGAGGAGACTGCATGTGCAACCGTCAATTGTGTTCCATAGCATTTGCGATGGTCTTTCCGATAGCGTGGCCGAGCGGGATAGGTACGGCATTACCGATCTGTCGACCTATGGCCGTCTTTGATCCAACCCACAAGTGATCTTCGGGAAATCCCTGAATTCGAGCTGCTTCATAGTGAGTGATTGCGCGATTCTCGGTTGGATGCAGGTACCGGCCCTTCTCTGGTTTGAAGAACTCTGTCCTGATTGTTACAGACGGCCTGTCCCATCGTAGTCGTCCCATGACGTCGGCGGACCCAGTCTTGTGTTTTCGCCAGCAATCTGCCAATAATTTGTCTGGGATATCGAACCGGTTACCGCCTTCTGGAATATGTTTGAATCGCTGAAGTGAAATATCTTGGTATTTTCGCGTGAGGTGAAGCTCGGAAGTCTTGAAAGCGCCGCGGAATATTTTTCCGTCGAATTCGATCTGAGATTCCGGAAGGTCGGTATCCCTGACCTCTATTGGCACTCCGTGGAGAACTTCGCGAACGGTCACCGGTCGATCCAAATGAGTTGGTGTCGGAATTCCTGGGTTTGGAAGATCTCGATGCCAGCCAAGGATGATCGTTCGCTTTCTTGCCTGCGCAGCTCCATAGTGCACGGAATTTAGGACATAGGCTTTGAAAGTATAATCGGACAGCAGGCCACCGCGTTCGGTGCTCTGTTGCAACAAAATAAACTCAGGTGAACTCAAGAATTGCGGGACATTCTCCATAATGAAGTATCGAGGCTTCGCACGTCGGACGGACTCAGCGTAGTGCGCCCACATCGTATTGCGACGGTCCGCTATGTCTTGGCGCCCGAGTGACGAGAATCCCTGGCATGGCGGTCCACCCGCAACCACGTCGACTTCGGGTACGTCTTCGTCCCGAAGCCAGTCTTCAATTTTTCCTGCATACACGTGCGTGCGGAAGCTCATTGCGTACGTTGCAGCTGCCGCCGGATCCATCTCCACGGCGAGAGTAGGGGAAAATCGGCTGTCAGCAGCCCTCATCCCAGCTGACAGGCCCCCCGCACCCGAAAATAGATCTAGGGTTCGGAAGGCGGTGGCGCGAGACATACCGCAACCCTATCGTGGTGGTACGACACCTGAACAATCTCGTTCTCGTCGGGTGCCAGAGTTTTGGCAGGCGTCCTTCCGGGGAGTAACGCGTCGATGGACTCTTGCAAAGCACTGCGCATGGTCTGCGTGAGTCCGTCCTCCGATTGCGCCTCGAAGGCCACGAATGCTCTCAATCTGAGCAGTCGCTTAAGGAAGTCTCGCAGTACACTGCGTTTCTGGGAGGATGGATCGAGTTCAGACCAAACCTTGAGAATGTTCCTGACGACCAACGGGCTGGCACCGAGTGAAGCCCGACGCTCGTAGATCTGACCGAAAGCCTCGCCTCCGATCTGATCGATTGATGAATATGGATCACTCTTGTTTGATTCGTACACGAGTTGGGCACGCCACCACAGCCGGCCAAACACATGGCGGGTCATGTCCGAGGCCAGCACACGGTCGCCCGGCGGATCCAGAAAACGCCAATAGGACACGTCGGGAAGCACGACGAGTGACAAGAACGCCCAGATATCACCAGCGGCGGCTTCCGCTGGCACCATCTCAAGCTCGCTGTGGAGATATCGTGCGACAGAGAGATCGAATGTATTCTTGGCGTCTGCCGAAGGTTTCTCTGGGAACCCTGCAGTAGTGGCAAGTTTCAGTACGATATTACGGACTTCTAAAAGCTTGTCTGGCGAAACGCGTGCGCCCCCGGTAGCGACAAAGACGGCACTATCATGTTGCGACTTCGCTTGGAGCCCAAGCTCGTCAATGGTCATTTTCTTGTAGTCGGCGTGCAAGACTTTGGCGATATTTGGCATCAGTCGGGGATATAGAAGGCTCATTCAATCTCCTCGAAGATTCTGGCCGATGCTTGAATTATGCTGGAGAATAGGGCTGGAGAATTGTCTCGGTGCTGACGTAGATCCGGAAGCGGTGTATCAGGAAATCGTGTCTGTATGAGAGCCTGCAGCATTGCGCCCAGACTATCTTCGGGGAAATCCGTTTCGTCGTCGAATTCCGCGTTGGTCAATGCATACTCAATCAAAGTCCGTGCGACATCGGTGTACGTGGAAGAAATTATCGCGAGATCAACTTGCGCTGGCCGAGCGGCGTTCTTGAATGCTGCGGATGCGGCCTTGTTTCCTTCATTGACACAGAGCAATAGAGATCCCATTGTCGCTGCGTGGAGATTTGTTCCGATCTGAAGGTACCAAGCTGCCTCAGCAGGGAAACTAGTTGCTGTGAAGTCAAGGATCGCGATCGGGAACTGTGGGGCATCGCCCTGAAGTCGGATTGACACGCTATCTGACCACAACAGTGATCCCCCTTTGTGCGCTGCGAAAGGTGGCGCATCGACCAGGTCATCCGCCAGGGTCAGCATTGTCTCCAGTGAAAGCGTTCCGCCAAGATAGGCGCCTTCCAGCAACAATCGCGCCTCGATGTTTTGGATTCCATTCTGGGAGAAGACTTTCCGAAATCCTTGTCCGCGTTGGTTAGATCCGGACGCAGACCACACGATCGACACTGCGAAATTGGTTCCAGGAGGCAGTCCGGTATCTGAGCAGAGCTGATCCGTGTCGATAGTAATAATTCGCGTCAGGATGAGATCTGTATTGTAATCCCAGTCCGGGATGTGATCGCCGAGATATAATGGCGTGTCATCGATCAGAATATTCCAGTCGAGTGGTGTCACGGTCGTGTCGTTTGGTACGCGATACGGAAACGCTGTAAGTGTCATGCGATAATTGGTTTTCTGTTGACAGACAATTCGATTGAGGTGACTGTGTCGGGAGCGGGCTTAACAATGACTTTCCATATCGCGTCGCCCCCGTCGATCTCCAAGCTTCCAGGACCGTGAAACACAGTGCCGGTATCATCGGACCATCCCAAGGTCGTTGGATGAGGCGCATTGGCCGGCGGATCAGTTTCTTTTCCCGTACTGCCCGGAATAGCGACTCCGACGGCACTTTCGACGATAACTCGGACGCGTTCTGGAATTCGGAAACATTGGGTGACGGCTGGAATGTCATTTATGATTTCGAAGGTTGGTTCGCCAACATATACGACTCGCGGTCGCCCGCTGGATCTGTGGCGTCCCTGAGGAAAGCTTGAAACGTTCGTTTCTGTTTCGCTATCAGAATTTGGTGAATTTTCGTGAATCTTGGGCTTTGAGGAGCGTTTCCCTGGACCCTGATCGAACGAACGATCGCCATTGGGTGATTTCGACTGACGACTTCTTGCATTCTTGAAGGGGACGAATGAGGTTGCACCTCCGAATCCCTGTGCGCCGGACACCAGAGAAGAGAATTGGCGGCTAGCTGCGCCAAGTGGTGCCTTGACTGTTGCGTCGATCATTCCCGATTCCAGGGAGACCTGTTTGTTCGCGTACTCCTTGAGTCTCGTGAATGTCACTTTGACAATTTTTCTGTCATTGCCGTCGAGCGGCTCCCATCGCCAGGCATCGTGTGTAGGGGGCTCAGATTTTGCGTACGACTCATCGACAGATTGATCCGTGCGGAAGACGCCCGCATAGGAGGAGAATCGAGCGCCGGTCGCGGGACCTTTGTAATAGCTAACGACAAGTTCAGCAGTTCGCATGAGGCAGATATGATGAGATGTGGTATCAAATCCACATTCGGTAGCAACCGGGCTTGCGTCGAATGGCTTGAGAAGTGTCTTATTCATGCCAATTTTACCGAGATATATTTTCGGGCTCTTTACCCATATCTGTTCGGCATCAGGTTTTTCGATCGCCCGATAGGCGCGAACGAATAGGTTTAGAGGTGGAGTTTCATTCGGATCCGGTAGTGGTACATTGCGGCCATTGTGGGAAACGGAGAAATTCATATCGGGCGCGGTGCCATCACCCTTATATATCATTTTTGGCCATAGGTTCCAAGCAATTGCATCTGCCATCCACCTGACTGCCTCCTCTGGCGTAAAGTCATCGAGTTCTGGATCAATAATCGTTATTGTTGTTCCGGTTTCTTTTCCTTTGAACGCAGTGAAGCCCAGCTTGTCTGCTAGGTCTTCGGCTTTCTCCCCGACGAACGGTTCGACTAGAGCTTCGTCGGAGGTGTCTCCCCACCAATGACGGCCGGTATAGCGCGTTCCTTGCATTCCCTCTCCGACAGAATAGCTTTTCCATAGACTGCATCCGATCAGCCTCGTTTCGTAGCTATTTCCAATCTTACATCTGGTGTGGATTATCACAGTTCCAGATTTTGATAGTAGATAGAAGATTCCTTTTCCGAATCCGTATGTTCCTCCGCCGTGGGTGGTGTTCCGGGGTTCGCCGATATTTCGTATGAATGAGACGAAGTCGTTATCCTTGGTAACTGCGTTGTCGGCACGTGTTGGCCCGCCAAGTCCTTTAGTTCCGCGGTCGGAGATTGTTAGGACTCTAATCGATTCGCTAAGCGATTTCCGAAGAGGAAGGTGCCGGGCTGCCGGAGCGGTCGGTGTAAGCAAACGGCGCCATGATGGAGCCATACTGGCATTTAGATCATTCAATTCGATTCGAAAGTCAACCGGCTGTGTACGAATCCGTGCATCCCAGCTATTTTGTGCGGCTTCGCGTACAAGAACAGTCAATTGGTTTAATGCGGGTCTGCCCAATTGATTTCGAATACCTTCTGCCGCGGAAGCGCCTCCGGGGGGAACCTTTGCGAACTCCAGCCATGAGTCATCGATTATATTCCTTCATAAGGCTGTCGAGTAGTGTGGACACAGCACTTGGTGGTAACCCTTGTATTACTGGATCGGGGAGGTCAATCGAGTAGCTGACATCGACGGCCGAGGTTAGTATGCCAGCGTCAGAAAGTTGACGTTCGGTCAGTCTTGGAAAATTGACATCGATATGATACCAAATATCTTCAGTAACTTGAAAACGATTATTGCGATACGAATCTGCGTCTGCAAGAAAGTATCCCAAGATCTTGAGGTTCTCGGCGACAGATTGTGCGTCATCGCCTAGATTGAGTATTTCCTCGACCAGAGAGCCGATACTGTGCCCATTTGGATGGGATTGTAATCTAATCCAACGAAGATAGAGGTTCCCTTCGGCTGGTGCATCTAGCTGGCTGAGGCCGTGGATTCGGACTCGACGTCCACTTGTAGCCAGAGATCCCTTGATTTCGAGTGCATTGCAACCGAAGGTGAAATCGTGACGGTGGCCGGAAGGGCCCGTCCACTTAGAAACTGCTGACGAGCTTTTTCTCAATAGTTCACGGAGAACCCAGAGTTCGGCGAAGAGTCCCGTTAGCTGGCTTTCTCGAAGCAGAGAATTTGAGGATGCAAATAGTGAGCGCCAACGGTCTAGCACCTTGTTTGTCGAGGCTAATGCATACTTCGGGTTGGATGCGACACCTAGAATAACGTCTGAGCACATGTCCGTGAAAATCGCATTTAGGTTGTGGTCTAAACACGAGATATCGGCGTACCGAGAGTAAATTCCGCTAGTTTCGAGTGCACGTTCGTCGACTCTCAGGTTTACGCCGTCAAGGTGCCTTTTGACGCGCTGGTTGTTTTCGATTGGTACAAGGATGTGACGCGCCCCATGTGCATCGACCGCGGCCAAGAGTTGGCCTGTGCTGGTGTCGACAGGCAACCGTGAGGTCCGCAAGCGTTCCTCCGATGTCGGGCGTACGGCTTCGAGGGCATTCCAATGATCAGCCAGAATTCCCCGAAATGTTCCAGACATCAACGCTCCTCATATTCAAGGTCGCTAAGTTCGCTAAGGTCAGTTTCCTCAAGCTCAACACCGGACAGATCGGCACTGATGTACTCCCACTCCACTTCGCTGTCGTCGCCGGAAGGCATTGGGAATACGAGGCCGACGCCGATAATATGTTCAGGGGCATTGATCGGGGATCGAGTTTTCGCTGTTCGAGGACCAGGAATTGATTCTTTGTCGATCACGTATAGGGCTAGTAGCGCAGTTTCGGGATGCTGTTTATTGCGGAGGAACTTGATCGCATCTTCCGTTAGTTCTCCCGATGAAGGCGGAATGGTTAGGTCGATAGCGGCATCGCGTCGGCTCATAAGTGTCTTGATGTCGGTTGTTGTACTTTCGGTCAGGCGGGATCGTGTAATTCGTTCAACGCGAATGCCGGGAACAAATTCGATTGATGAATCCAAGTCATTTCCGGCCCTCTTTCCTATGATTGCAATGTTCCATCTCAATAGAGATGAATTTTCGACGCGTTTTTGGATATAGTCTGTCAGAATTTTGGAGTCACATTCCTGCGACTTTTCATGAAATCGATATTTTGGAGGAATGTGATTACCGGATCAAATGGAACGCCTGTCCACAAATAGTTTCCCTCGTCGGCAAATTGAAGGGAGCCTAAGCTGGAAGAAATTGATTCTGTAATGAGGTCCTTGGCGGCGCATTGATTATTGATCAGGGTCCTCTGATCAAGATCGAAATATCGTGTCTGGATTCGCTGTCCACCATACGATGATGCAGCTACTGCATATTTCTTCATCTTTGCGGCGGCCGTTACCCTCAATGAAGGATGTGTACGCATGCGAACTGCGAATGTTAGCGGAGTCTTATCCTCGACCATGTAGACTGCTATGTCTCGCCGGATCTCTGATTCGACTGTAGCGAGATGTCGGAACCAGTCTCGTAGCTCCGCGGTCATCCAGACGCGTGGAAGATCTTCGTATCCGGTGCGGTATCCAAACCATCGACCCATTTGTAGTAGGGTGTCGTATGCAGAGACGGCACGAACGAAGTAGCTGACCGATAGTCCCTCAAGCGTCAAGCCTCGGGAGAGAGTATTACCGCCGACCGCAATAGCAACTACGGGTTCACCTTCATAGTTGAGTCGAACCTTGCTGCTCGCATTGTCGAGAATGACCTCGCAACTAGCAATTACATTTGAGAGTTTCATTAGCAGTTCTTCGAATCCAACCGGGGTGTGGCCGAAATCTTGCGCAGGAACCTTGGCGGTCTCTATCTCCCATAGTGTGCGGAGTTTCTCAAGGAAACTTTGATCGTTGGAGTTGAGTGAGTTTTTGAAATTTTGCTGGAAGGCGATGAGAGGTTCTCGGAAGCTGTTATGAATTTCCGTGTTTACGCTGGTGTGGATTAGCATTGTTGCATGTTTATTTCCAGTATTGCGAACTTTGCGTGCCGCAGTACTAAGCCAAAAGTATTGGATTGCATCGGCGAGCGCACCGTCGATGTCGGGAGTGAATCCGTCCTTGTCCGCGCGGTTACTTGGACGGACTCCCGCTATTTCTGAAACCGCAATCTCCCGGATCATGTCGAACCCGTCATCAACCTCATCCGGATCCTCTCCATCTAGAGAATCTCGACCGAATAGCACCTCGGTTCCGAAATGCCCCTCAGGCTTCGGGAGGCTAATTATGAAATCTCTGGGATATAAGTCCTGGGCCGATGGGTCAATGAGAAGGTTGGCAAAAGGTGTTGCAGTGTAGCCTACATAGGCAGATTTTGGTAGTTTGTTTATCATGTCGAGTATGAGGGGATTTGTCTTCTTGGTTGCTACAGTCGCCTGATCTGCCTCATCGTCGATGATCAAGGCTGGGCAATCTGCGAGGTATTCGGATGCGGAATCCAGCCATTTGTTAAACCGGCGGAGAACGGCAGGATTCTTCTTTATTACGCAGAGAACGTGCTGGCGATTACTTTTTGCGAAATATGCCGCAGCGTTAGCTGGGGCGGTGAAGTCTCTGTCGGGAACTGTCAGCTGCATCCAGTTGCCTTTATTGGGGGTGACAAGATCCTGCACTAGTCGGAGTTGCGTTTGGCGCCGAAGTCCGTTGTGAACTCCTGCGAGGACGATGAATAGCTTGTACTTACGATCGGCGGCCTTTCCCATTACCGCGGTGAAATTAGTTGTCTTTCCGGACTGTACGTGACCGACAACAAGACCCCGAGTAGAAAATTTCCGTTCTTTAGGATGGTTCAGCATTTGCACGACTTGCGTTGAGGAACGATCAAGTGCTTCGATAGAGTTTTTGGACCAATTCTGCTTATGTAGTTGTTTCGTGAGTGCGGGCCAGCATTTATCCGATGGTTGGGGACCGGTATACCATGTCGTGCGGTTGCCGAGGACGACAGACGGTGCATTTCCTTGTTCTCTTACTTTGATGATTTCGTTCTCGTGACGCTCACGGATCTGCTGGATTAGTCCCGGGTCCGTGCCGAACAGTGCCAGCATCTTCACGACGCCCTGCGGCGTCTCGGTGTCGAGCATCTTCACGAAGTGCTCGTACTGATCATCGAACTCGTTGGTCACGGTGTCCCTTACGGTTATTAGCGGCCTTCGGATGTCGTTCCTTGGGGTCGGACAATTTGATGAGTCTATCGTTCATGTGCTTATTGCGCGGCGCGCCACGGCGAAGATGCAGCTACGCTTTCTGCGCGGGTGCTTGGGTCGCAAGGCGTTGAATACATGACCTCAATTTGTCGCAGCGTGCGAGTCCGCCATTGCGTCCGTAGTTGCTAGTACATCCGACGCAGATCGAACTGAGCTGGCCACCAGGTCTGCGCTCGGAGCGTCAACAGCCCTGTCAGGTTCGAATGTGATTCGATGGATATACCTACTGCGGATGTGAGGATGTGTTCGACGTTGATGGGTTGATGCGGGAATGGAGGCCGAGGCGTATCGAATGGATGACAACCGTGGTGAAAGCATGCATAGAGTGGGTGACGATGTGGTACTTGCCTGGAAGAGGAGGGGCGGAGCCCGTCACCCGTGCTTACTTACCAAAGAACGCAATGCAATTCGAGTTTCTTCATCCGTCGAGTAGATGACCGTTCCGATCATGCCTCGGGTGAGCAAAACTTTGTAGATATTGCGGATCAAGCGGTTGAATCTGACGTCGCCGATCTTCTTGGTGTTCTTCAGATCCGGGTCGCGATTGGCGGTGCGCACCGTCGTGAATGCGCCGTTGCGCCACACGAGATCAGGGCCGAGAATGACACCGCTCCAGTCGTATTCGAAGCCTTGTGCGGTGTAAACGCATCCAACCTGCCCGAAGCCGCCGTCTTCGGTGGCCCAGAGCGGAGCGGGAGGTGCATTGCCAATTCGTCGGTCGCTCTTGCTGTTCCACGGCCGAGACCAGTTTTCGATTTCGACATCCGCCACGAGAGTGCCGTCCTTTTCGGCGTTGCTCCACGGCCAGCAGTAGCCTGCTGTCATACGAGCTGAGTATCCGCGCTCCATCTGCTGGGACAGTAGATGCTCCATCTCTTGCGGAGTGTCAGCAATGCGAATGGAAAACTGGGGGTCTCCACTCCAGGGAACAGGCTTACCTTCGGAGAGTCCGAGGAGTTGCTTGACCCAGAGAACGTACTCTTCGCTACCGCCGCAACGGAATTGCTCACCGAGATGAACATGCTGGGTTTCCAGGCCGAGAGATTTTGCATGGCGTTCGATTTGTTCCAGCGATCCCATCTCGCCGGGACGCACTACCTGGAACTCGTCGAGCAGGAAGACGGGGACGCGGGCTGCTGCCATCAATTCATCCAACTGCGGTCGCTCGGTTCGCAGTTCGGCTTTGGTGTAGCGGTCTACCGAGGTCTCGCGGATGCGGTGGGCTTCGTCGAGGATTAAGACGTCGAGGCCGTTCCGATCCGCGACCATGAACTGATTGAAGTATTTGAACATCTTCTGAACCCGCGGTGCGCGGGCTCCGGCCACTTTGCGGAGAGTTTGTGTGAAGGACCGGGAACCAGTGGCGTGCAACACTGTTCGCCCTCGCCTTGCCAGTTCGCCCAGTAGGGATAGAGCAACAACGCTCTTCCCGCTGCCAGGTCCACCGGTCACGATGATCACTCGCTTGTGATCGAGCTGATGCGCCTGCTCGACTGCGTGGAGTACGAGGTCGACAGCGAGTTGCTGGTCACCCAGCAAGTGAAACTGCGGCCGATCCCGGACTTCGGCGGCAGCCACTTTGAGGAGCTGTTGAGACGGCGCAACCGCGGACCGGATCAATGTGTCGCCGGCGGTGTGGCCTGACGACTCGGTCGACAGCCGAGATTTGAGGAAGGTCTGCAGATCGCCGCGATCAGCGCCGGTGAACAACCGCCCGGCGAGGGATATCGGATAGGACCGAAGATCTGCGACAGCCGCGGGATCTGTGGCGTTATGGAGGTAGGCGACACCGGCAACCGCGTCCGGCTGATCCGCAAGAGCTTTCGCGAAGTCCAACAGATAGTCGCAGTAACCCTTGACCTGTGCGACCGGATGTAGCTTGGGACCACCAGGCATTCCCGGTACATCGACAAGGTCAGCACTATCTTCGTATCGTTGCGCGGCCGACCACTGTTTGAGTTCCACGACGACGTAGGACGGTCTACCCGTGGCGGGATGCATGCCCGCAAGAATGACGTCAGCGCGCTGAGAAGTGAGCGGTAGATGATACTCGACCAACATCTCGACGCCACCGAGTCCGGCCTCAATCAAATCATTGGCCAGAACGGGAAGGCTACGGCTCCACGATTTCTGCTCCGATTCACTGGCGCGTCGGCCGGTACGGAACAGCATCTGCTCCAACAACTGTTCCACCAGAGAATCAGGATGCGCCATCGCACCAATCCTGTTGGCAGAAGTACGAAGCAAGGTCACAGTGAGATCCCCCAGGCAGCACGAATCGAGTCGTGCGGGTGGGGGCATGTCCGTGGCTGTGAATCACAGCGGAAGTCCGTCGGGCCGCGCTCAGTACATTAGCGGAAGCGCGGTGCTACGCATCAAGCGACTCGTGCGGCCGCGCCCGACGGTGACTGTATGGGCGGACTCATTGCATCGCGGTGTCTTGCAATCTTAGGTCTGTCGTTGGAGCAACAGGGCTTCGCAGATCCATGGTCAGGGCCTGGGCGATCTGTGGTGCCAGGGGGATTCGGTTCTCTTCTTTGTCGGTAGACACTTCGCTATGGCCGCCGGCACGTCCCATCACGATGTTGAACCATCCGGCGCGATCCTTCACTACCTTGTACATCTTCTCGTCGTGGGTTCCAGCCAGGTAGGGCTCATAGACATCTATCAACTGACCATCGCGTTCGGCGAGAGAGCCAATTCGATCCAGGCGGCCTGTGCGCTGCTCCAATACGCTTGGGTTCCAATCTAAATCGTGGTGAATCACGTCGCGACATTGCTGGTGCAGATCGATGCCTTCGCCCATGACGGAGCTAGCAACCAAGATGTCAGGGGCGAATGGGGTGTTGAATACTCGGGTCAGGCGCTCACGGCTGTCTCGTCTGGTTTCGCCGTGTGCGCGCCGGACCGGCTGCAAACTTGCTCCGCGGCCCGACTTCTCGTTGGTAGCGTCTCTCGCGTCATGCTCGCCGAGTAGCGCCGCAAAGACACTTACCCGTTCGGAGTCCTCCATCTTGGAGGCGCGCAGGGCGAAGTCCGCTAGCTGTTTCAGAAAGTTCAGCCGGTGTTGGTTGCCTCCCCCGAGTCCGCGCCACAGTGTCTCGACGTCCATGTCGAGTGACAGTGTCGTGTAGCGGACGAGGTATGCAGGTGAGCGCAAGGTGCGAACGGTAACCTCAACCAGGTTGTCGGTGAGAATGTCCGCATCGGGGGTGTCTTTGGTGACTGACAGGGCAAATAGGCCGCGCAAGCGGCCACGGATGTCGTCACCGGATTTGGTGGCCAAGCGAAATATCCGATCGGAAATTTGCGCGATCGCGTCATGTACCTGCACGGGATCGTGGGAGTTCAGTCCCAATGCTCCTGCCGCGACAGTGTTGATTTCGGAATCGATCCGGCACTTCAATGCCGATTCGAGAGCCTCGCCAGTGCGGACGTACCAGAAGAAGATCAGGCACTTGCGACCGCGGCACCAGAGGTCGAGTGCGCGATCTACGGTCGCCTGCACCTTCGGATGACTGTCAGGGTGAACTCGGTCGTCATTGAGCAAGTCAACAATTTCCCTTTGATACCAGGAGCTTTCGTCCTCGGTGATCGGCTCGTAGGGGGAAGGTGTTTGCGGCTCGAGCAACTCGAGGTCGCTTTCCTCATTGTTCTGCCGAACATCAGGACTCTCTCGTGAAGCGTTTCCAGTCGCGGACCGAAGGAAGGCGTTGAATGACGATGCGATGCCGTACGCGAAGTAAGGTCTGGCACCGTTCTGCTCGTTGCAGTTGGCGACGAATTGTGCCCGCCCAGCGAGTAAGAACGGCAACATCAGGTCAGGAGGAATGGGAAGCCCTCTGCTCGGATCTGACGCTGCGCCGAGGGCCAGTGCGGCACCCGGAAGGTACCGTCGACGCTGTTCGTGTTCGTGCCGAATGATCCACGGTCGCAGCGTTTGATGCATCACCTCGCGTCGGCATACGGCCTCACACGCAGCTTTCCACGCGGCGGACACGCTTCTGTTCACGCCTCGCGGGGGTGCCGAGTTTGCCTGCCAGGCGTCGAAGGCGGCGATGTCGGAGGGTTCGAGTCGGCCCCAAGCGTCATCCAGAACCAACGCGGAGTTCTGGGCGGAGTCCATTGCGGCGGAGAGTTCGTCGAGGCGGGTATCAAAATCATCAGTGATCTGATCAGCGTATTGCCGAACACTGCGCATCCGGCTGAGAACATTGGTCAATTCTCGATGCCCGAGTTCAAATGGTGTCGCGGTGAGGAAAAGCATCCGCGCGAATATCCCACTCAATCCGCCCCGTTCGATAGGCGCACCCGACCGAGTTTCGCCGGGCACCGCGAATAGTCGGGCGAGGTGAGTTTCTCCATTCTTCAGCCGGTGTGCCTCATCGACGATGAGCAAGGGGAGCTCCATCGAGGTCGAGGCCAATACCGACTTCCATACAGCCTGAGTGGAACGGTCCAACTCGACGCGGGCCAGAGTGAGCCGCTGCGGCAGATTTGACGAGCGGTTGACCGGGAGTTCGCGGATCACCTGCCGAAGCGGATCGAGATCGATACGGTCATGGGTTTCCAGTAGTGCACTAGGAACTGGGTCGTCAGGCAGTTCTTCACCAGTCAGGTTGTTCCACAGTCGGCGCCAGGTCCGCGGATTCTCGTTCAACAGGGCTTCGACACGTTCGCTCGTGAATTGTCGGTGACGTAGCAAGCCGCTCTGCCCATCGCACCACTTTGCTATGACTGGCCGCAACGCAAGTAATTCGGACCTGCGGCGGGTCGCCAAGTGTAGTAGCGCAAGTTGAATGAACTGGTCCTTCATGGTGGTGGTCAAGGCAGTGTGAGTGACGATCAGGAGGTGCGCGGCGGAATCGTCTGGGTCGTCGAGGGCTTTGAGGAATGCCTCACCGCTCCGGATCGGCTCCGCGACACACCGGATACTGTGCGCCGGCTGAAGACACATGGTGCTGAACTTCTTCCATTCGTCGACCCATTTGGTTGCGACCGCAGGTGGCACGAGGACTACGACTTGTCCGCGTGGTTCTGTCGAAAGAATTTCGGTGGCTGCAACGCAGAGAGCGACATACGTTTTACCCATACCGACCCGATCCGCGAGAATCACACCTTCTTGTTGATCTAGGCGACCCAAAATATCTGCTGCGGTACGCAGTTGTCGCTTCCAGGCCGCAGTGAACAGCGGTTCGATCTCAGTGCGAAGTAACGATGTCAATTGCTTAGGCATCGTAGGGCCTCCTGTGTTGCTCTGTGGGCGTAGTCTGTGATGTCGACAGGGCCCGATGCTATGGATTTGATTGCGCTGGAAAGGTGTTGGATCGCGTCGATTACTGCTCGCCTCGCCTGGAGCACGTCGTCTTCGGATAGATCAGCCCACGCGGCTGCCCAATTAGTTCGTCCCACTGCGAGTGCGAGTTCAGCCAGCTTGAACAGTCCTCCAGCGGCGCTGTCATTTTGACCGGATACCGATTCAACTACCTTGTCCGCAAGAGAGATCGGCCCTAGCAGGCCAGCTAGCCTAGCCTGGATTGCGTCGGCAGTGGGTGCACGCCGGGACAGGCGGGACTGCAATTGCAGGTACGCTGCCGCCAACGAGCGGCCTTCTCGTAGCAGGGAACTTGGATCGTCAAATCGTGCGAGCGGGTCCCACGCAAAACCCAATTCCTTGACCTGCACCGCATTCCGTTGGTTCTCCTCTGCTACTGCTGCCACGGATTTGCCTGCAGCCAACGCGGCGAACAAGTCTCGAGCGGAGAGGTCCGCAGTCGACCTGCCGAGTGGTAGAAGGTGCGGGTCGTCGACGACCACAGTCCAAGGGGATATGTTTCCTGACCAAGTCACGTCAACAAAGGAGGGCAACTCGTGTGGAAGCAGGTTCCGGGTGATCTCAGCGATGCGTCCGAGTGCCGTCCAGTCCTCGCCGGTCACCAGCACTGTCCCGTTGGTGGAGCGAACCGCCCAATCATTCAACAGCAGTTCCGGATTGAACTGCATGACAATCTGCCAAGTTTCGGTACCAGCAGCCATACGTAGGCGGCAGATCTCAAAGAACAACGGCAGTGGTGTCGGTGGAGCTTCGTCCTCGTCTTCGAACTTCGGTGGTGTGTCACTCAATTCGATCACGTCACCAAGCACGATCAACGAGGCCAGTGCTCTCCCTTCGGAGCTGCGTATCGGCGCGCCTAGCCACACGTTCAGCTCCCGGTGTGGCTGTGCGGAGAGCCCGAGGCCAGCTGCGGTGTGGTTGGAACTCCCTATTAGCGCCGCAATCCAGGTGTCGCTCGCCAAAAGCAGGCATTTTGCATGTAGCGCTCGCACTTCGGTGTCAAGCGGTGCGAGCAGGTAGGTCCCTGCAAGGTCTCTCAAGTAGGGAGGCAGTGCGAGAGTGCCGTCGTAGCCTGGGACAGTCGCGGCATCGTGGCGTCGGCTGGACTTGGGTAGCCCGGTGAGGATGGAAGCGACGGCCTGGGTTGTGTCTGGCTCACTGTCCCAGAATGGTGAGAGCTGAAGTGCACGTGTCGGATTCGGTCCGTGCCAAACGTCTTTCCACTGGGCGAGTGGAGAGTTGCCAGGACGAGTTGGGGCAAGGCTGACCTCGACGGTGCGGGAACTCCCAGCAGTGTCGCGCTGATGGTTGACGCGTCTTTCGAACTCAGTGAGTATGCGGCGGGCACGGATGATGGGCTTGTAGTCGGGTTGCCCGCCGGGAATCAGATCAAGGTAGGTTGCCAGCTCGTTAGACAGGTCGATCAAAGTATCGGGCGGTAGCAGACAATCGGCGCCGAGGTTGGCGCTGATGCCGATCTCGATCTGCCTGCGGTATCCCGCGGAAGTCAGGTTGGCGGATCCGATCAGGACACGGGTGGCGTTCTCCCACATCAGAATTGCAACCTTCGAGTGTAAGAGTCCGTGATTGACGTTGCAGTGCAGAAGGTCCCAGCGAAGGGATGCCCGGTCTGCTGCGGTGCTGCGGTCGGCGAGGACAGTGATCTGAGGCTCGCTGAGACGATCCTCCCTCTCGAGCTGTGCGATTGTGTCGACAACGCTACCGGACCCCTCATCCTGCGTAGTAAGCGAGAGAAATCGTCCGAGGCAATCGGTTTCGAAGAAGGTTGGTTCCAAGACGAATGTTGTCGCGATCGCAGCCACAGGTTGGCCCGCACCTTGCGGTGGCTGCCAACCGTCGAGTAACGGAGTGGAGGTCACCGGGTCGTGTCCACGAACCGTTGAAGGGTGCTCAAGCGCATCGGGTGTATCCAATTCTCACTGTCGGTGTGCGGTTGATTGCGGTACGCGGATCGTGTGATCCAGCTGCCCTTTATCTGGTCGAGCCACATCAGCTTGTCCTTCGATTCTTGGACTTGGCGGTGCCGCTCAAGGAGCGCGTCGAACATTGATCTGGGACCCATAGGGTTGTGAAAGAGCGCTGTCGATTCCGCGATGTCAGCGGATAGATGCGAGATCACTGCGTATGTGTCGGCTACATGGTTGTCGACTTCGGCGGCGGTGTCTATGGCGCGTTGGGTCAATGCGGGGAGTGACTGCGCGGCCTTGATCAGCATCTGCAGTGAATCGGGGTCCGTCGATCCCGTCTGCGCGGACATATGGCGAACCAGGTCTCGGAAGGCTCGGTCGATGACCGTCGCGCATTCCTCGTAGGCAGTCATTGCATAGAGGAGAACGCGAAGATCGGCAGGGGCACGAGGAAGGAGATGAGCCGCAATCTCGTGCTCCGGAATATCTTGCGGTGGTGGGTCGTTGAAGATCATTCGACTCAGAGTGTTCCGGATCTCGTGACTGCTGTGCATGACGATCCGGTGTAGCTGTGCGCGTTCCGCTGTGCCTGGCGACGAGGGGAGAAGGGTGCGCTGGATGTCGAGGTACAGTCGACTTTGCTTGGGTGCTGAATCGGTCTTCAGGGCATTCAAGCTCTGCTCTTCGATGGTTCTTCGGAAGTTTCCACCACGTGAGGCTCGTGGACCCGAGAAGAAGCCGTCCATCCCGGTGTCCTTCTCCCACGCCAGGACAAGCGACGCGGCCGTATCTAGGGGCAAGCCGCGATTGTCGATAATTCCTGCGTCGACGCTGAACGGGCGGTGTACACCAGTGAATCCGAAGACACGGGGGCCACGCAGGTAGGTTTGTGCATTGAGTCCTTCACCGATGTTGAGCGCTCGGCGCGCTTTTCGGCTACCCGGCAGTGATCGGACTGCCGTTGGATCTTTCGACTGAACCAATGCGGACACCACCAGCCACTCGTACGCGAGATCGGCGGTGGTGGATCCGTCGGAACCGATCTCGTCAACCAACGACTGGACTGCCACCGCTCCTACAGCGGTGAGAGTGACAAATCGAGGCAGGCTCATCCTGGCTCGCAGGCCGGGCACCAGAAGTTCTGCCATCCGTTCGGCGATCGGTGCAAGCCCCATCGGGTCGAGACTGCCCTCACCCGAAGCACCCGGGTCGTAGGGCGACAATCGCGGAAGTTGATCGAGGAGGGTCATGATGGTTGCGAGGCTATGTGGACACCAGCGTGGAGTCCGAGAATCAACCGTTGAAGCGGCCGATGACCATCGACCCACACGCTGTTCAAGGCTTGGCGCATTCGGAACTGATTTGTAACTGGACCTTCACATGCTTTCCAGTGGACGTCGATTGAGGCGGGCGCGGCGTTGCCCTTCCCTGCGTTGCCGTTGGTCATGCTGGAGTGTCTCCTGGGCTGGTCCGATAGATTGCCCCAACTTAGTGCCGAGATGATTCACCGCATGGGAGGTGGGCGTCGGTGTCGGTCGCGTGGATTTGCCAGACCCCGCAGTATTGATGGACCTTAGAACAGCGTGGGCATTGCACGTTCGCCGTGACGAGCTTCCTGAACCCGGGCAGTCCAGCGTTTTACCAGCCACATTTCGATTAGCTCGGGGCGTGTTTGGGCCGTTGTCGCCCAGGCGTTGAGCAACTCGTTGTAGCGGTGGTATCGACGCAGGGTGAAACTGCTGACCGATGGATCTTCCAGCCAACCTTCGTGAATGAGCGTTGACACACCGAACTGGTCGATCAACTGTGCGCGGCTACCCGCCTCGGATACTCCCGCGGCCCACATGAATGCCGCGATGAGGGAAACTCCGACACCAGGTGTCACGGGCCATCCGGACCAGGTATCGCGGTGGATGGCCGGCAATGTGCGGGTCTTCACGCAGTAGTCGAGGATGGACTTGATCGTCTTCAGTGGATCTTCGCCATCGGGGACCTGTGTGTTGAAGACGTCGGGGAATCGACGTTTGAATCGGCGACCCCGATGAGCGCTCTGCCAGGCCGCACACAGGAATAGCAGTCCGAGCCCGTCATGGTCTGCGATGACGAGTTCGCTATTTGGGCGAAGGTCATTGCGCTGCACCGTTGCCATGCCAGCAGTGACGATCTTTCCGTCGTCGTTCCGGCCGTGTAGTCGAATCTCGTGGTTGGCGTCGCGCAGGTGCGAGTTCCACCAGTCCAGATCCACGGTGGCGCCGTCATCGAGGACATGCAGATCGTAATTTCGCACTTGACACCACTGAACGCAGGCTTCGGGCGGTTCGAATCCATCGTCTTCGATCTCCATCTTGAAATAGTGGCACCGTCCACCGACAGGATCCGGTTGCCGCGCTTGCCGAGCGCAAACTCTGCTACGTTGGCGACGCAAACAATGCTGATGCCGGGGGGCTTCATGGGGGATATCGCTAACCGTCGACTCGATTTACTCGACGAGGTCGACGCATTCCGACTCGGCTTCGGCAGAGTTCAGAGTCTGACCGCCGCCGTCCGCGATGCGGTCCTGCTCGTCCCCATGTTCGACGACCGCATCCTCATCACATCTCTGCGCGGGATCGACTGGATCTGCGCATTCACCGACGAACAACAATTCGCTCGCCACCTTGCAGCGCGAGGTGAACTCGTCGACGCCCGCTACCAGTGCGTCCTCGGCAGCAGAATCTTCGACACTCTCATTCCTTCCTTGCCCGAAGCCACCGGACTATTTGTCGACATCGCCGGCGAGACTCCGTTGGGATTCCCGCCAGCATCCAAGGAAGCTTCCCGGTGAGCGAACACCTCGACGTCGACCCGCAAGTTCTCCTCGACGCCGCAGCCGGCATCACTGCGATCACCGGCGCTCTCACCGAACTAGGAATCGGCGAAACTGCTTCAATAGGAAGAGGTTTCGCAAACCTCACACTATCCACCATCGAAGCCGGTCATCACGGGGTCCAGCAAAGTCTCGAAGAATTCGCCGAAAGATGGACCTGGGGAGTGAGGGCACTGGTGAAAGCTGCGAACAGTATCGCCAACACCCTCGACCTCTCGGCCGGACTTTACAATTCAATCGAGCAAGCTAACTCCGGCACTGTGAAAACGGCGTGGACCAACGTCTTCGGAGATCCCCGAATGAATTCCGAAGAGGCCGGATCTCGCAGTTGGGGTGAAACATTCGCCGACAACCCCGCCAACAATGTCCTCAACTCGGACTACAGCGCGCAATCATTCGGTGCCGCTTGGAGCACCATCACGGCCAACGCCGGGGCAATCGGCCGCGACACAGTGGACATCGCAGTAGCGGGAGCGAACTGATGGGCTGGCTCGAAAACGCTGCGGGAATGGTCGACAAGATCGGTGACCGCATCGAGAACAGCGTCGAAGACGGTCTCGAATCTGCCGGTCAAGCAATCGATTCCGGCCTCGACGCTCTCGCTGGAGCGGCCAACAGAATTGGAGCCGACGGTGTTGCGGGAGCACTCACAACCCTCAGCGATTCGGTTGCGAGCATCACCGGCGGCCAGGTAGACGAACTCGAACTCGGACAAACAGATCAACCGAAGGAACTCATCCGCGGAGACACTTCCGCCATCTTCGGCGCTGTCGACACACTCACAGCGCTCACCGCCGGAATCGAATCCACGGCCACCTCGCTACGCCAGATCGATGCAGCCGACTGGACCGGAACCGGCGCCGACGCATTCAACGAGGTCTACGACAAACAACCCGGGCTCTGGTTCGAAGCCGCCGACGCCATGATCGGTGCCGGTAGCACGCTGACATCCTGGTCGTACGCCGTCGAGGGCCTCCAAGCACAAGCCGCCGACGCCATCGCACTGTGGAAAGAGGCCGCGCGGGTAGAACAATCACAGATCGACGCATTCAATGCACTCACCGGCGAGCAGCAGCACGCGAATCCGCTGACAGATACGTGGACCCCGATGAGGGAAGAAGCGCGGCGTATCCTCGCCGATGCCCGGAGCAATCGTGACTACATCGCCGGCCAGGTAGTCGGCGAACTCGAGCAGGCTACCGCCGCTGCCCCGACCGAGCCGCCGTTCACCGAGCGCATGATCGACAACCTCACCGACATCGCTGAGGGCAGTAACCTCGCAGCGGCGAACTTCAGCGCGGGCCTCGTCGGCAGTGTGACCGGGATAGTCGCCTTCGTTCGCCAGGTCAGCATCGTCGACCCCTACAACATCAGCCATCCGGCCGAATATTTTGCGGGAATGAGCGATACTGTCGCCGGGGTTACTGCGGCAGCAGCCAATCCGGGCGCGGCGGTCAGCGCGATGTTCACCGGCATTGCGAAGAACCCGTTCGAATTCGCAGGTTCACTTGCCGGAGACGCAATACTGACTGCGGCGACCGGGGGCGCCGGCGGCGCGGCAGTGTTGGGCCGAAACGGAATTCGGATCGCCGATGAGCTTTCGGAGCTAGGCGCTGCGGGGCGCACACTCGACGACATCCCAACTCGGCCGTCAGCGCACGGGGAACCGCCTTCCGATGGCAGCCACCCCGACACACCTGGCCCGCGAGAACGATCCGAGGGGGATCGCGGTATCGGCGAGGACGCTGCCGACTCCGGACCCAATTGCGATCGGACACAACAAGAAGTGTGTTCCGGCCGGGATCCGGTTGATATCGCAACGGGCGAATTCTTGCTTCCGGAAACGGATCTCGCACTCCCCGCGGTACTCCCGTTCATCCTGACCCGACGGCACCGATCCAACTATCGGAGAGGCCGCTGGTTCGGCAATACCTGGACCTCGACGCTCGACATGCGTGTCGTCGTCGAAGAATCCGGAGTGAGCTTTGTCGCCGAAGATGGTGTGCTCCTGGCCTATCCGCATTCCGAACCCGGGATCCCTGTCATGCCGATATCGGGTCAGCGGTGGCCGTTGACTCGCACCGCTGCCGGCGGCTACCGGATCGAAAATCCGGAACGCGCGATCATCTGGCATTTTGCTCCCGAACGCGCCGCTGCCGGGCTCGACATCGAAGTCGGAAACTTCGCGATCAGTGCCATCACTGATCAGCACAAGAATCGAATTCGATTTCACTACAACACTTCCGGTGAACCTACCGAGATAGTCCATTCGGGTGGCTACCGGATCCTGGTCGACACCACAGCGGGGCGCGTCGCGGCGCTCTCAGTGGCCAGCCGTGACCAGAACACTACGGTTCGCCGATTCTCTTACCGCGACGGGAATCTCGCTGCCGTCACCACTGGCACCGGCGCAACCACCAGCTACACCTACGACGCTGATGGACGGATGACGTCGTGGACCGATTCCAACGGCAACCGGATGCTCAACACCTATGACACCTTCGGGCGCGTCACCGAACAGCACGGAACGGGCGGGGTCCTCGACTCTTCCTTCCACTACGCCGATATGGCCGACAGCGCAGGTTCCGTCACCACCGTCACCGACAGCGTCGGAGCCGTGACGGTCCACGGTTTCGACAGCGATCTGCGCCTCCGTGATCTGGTGACACCAATCGGCGCGCACACTCACACCGACTACAACGCCCGCCGTGATCCTCTCGCAGTCACCGCCCCCGACGGAACTGTCACCCGCTACCGATACACCGCGGATGGGGATATCGCACGCATCACGCGCCCCGACGGACATCCCATCATCGTCGAGTATGTGGCAGCGCGAAAACCGTCGGCGATACGTACGCCGGGCGGGGCGAGTGCCCACCGGACTTGGGACCCCAGCAGTGGCAACCTGATTGCTTTCGCAGACACGACCGGGGCGCGCACCGAATGCACCTACCGTTCCGACGGCGCGCCCGCATCCATTCTGAGTCCGAGCGGTGCGCGCACCGAAATCGAGTGCGACAAAACAGGTTTGCCGATCTCGGTGACCGATCCGCTAGGGCTTGTCACCAGTATCGCCCGCGACGGATTCGGCCGGATCATCTCCGTCACCGACCCCACCGGTGCGACAGTGCACTATCAATGGGGTGTCGACGGAAAACTGCTCGCGCAAGTGGACCCGGACGGATCCACACAACGCTGGAACTACGACGGTGAAGGTAATCTCCTTCGTAGCGTTGATGCACTCGGCGCTGAAACTCACTACACCTACGGCGATTTCGACCTTCTCGTCTCGCAGTGCGATCCGGATGGCTCCGTCACCACCTATACCTGGGATACCGAACGCAGACTCGCCTCGGTGATCAATCCGATGGGCGGGGTATGGACTTACCGGTACGACCCAGCGGGAAGGTTGATCGAAGAATCCGACTTCAACGACGCTACAACCGAATATGCCTACGACTCGATGGACCACATCGTCGAGGTCACTCCGCCGACCGGTGTAGTGCGTCGTCATACGTATGACGTTCTCGGGCAACTTTCCTCGGTGGACACCGATGCCGGCGAATCCCGGGCCTTCGAGCGTGACCTCGCAGGCCGACCCGTCGTCGCAACCACCGCGCAGCACGGCAATCCGATCCACAGACTCGCCTACGAGTACACCCTTGACGGGCTCCCGACCGGTCAGAGTCTCGATAATCATCCCCCGATGACCTTCGACTACGACATCGAACGGCGTCTCACCAGCCGAACCAGCCCCGGCGGCCACTCGACCGGGTGGCAGTGGGATCTGGCGGGACGACCGCGGAGCCTGGTGGCCGACGGTAACCCGATCAGTTTCTCCCACGATGCGCGTGGGCAACTGACTGCGTGGAATGTTCACGAACTCGCTGTGACTCGAATCCATACCGTCGCCGGGCAACTCGCAGCCCAGCAGGTCACCGCGCATCCGGCAACGTTGTTGAACATGGACTTCGGGCCGACATCGCGGCCGGAGCCGACCATCCTGCGGCGCGATGAATACCGCTACCGCGACGACCGTTACCTGACGGGGCACACAATCAATGCTCGTGATGTGGACACTGTCGATCGCGTCTACGCACTCGATCCGGTAGGCCGGATTACTACCGTCGACAGTGCCGAAACCACCGAGCATTTCACCTACGACGCCCTGGGCAACATCAGAGCCGACGAATCAGCACGCCGCGAGTACCGTGGCACGTTGTTGATTCGCGATGGCAGACACCGCTATACCTACGACTCTGCCGGCCGACTGATCCGGACCGTCACCACCCGTTTGTCCCGTAAACCTGATGTGTGGCACTACCGCTACGACGGCTTCGACCAACTCGCCGAGGTCACGACACCTGACGGTTCGATCTGGCGGTACACCTACGACGCTCTCGGTCGCCGAACAACGAAAACCCATCACGACCAGGTGGGTGCCGTTGCCGAGCAAACCTTTTTCACGTGGGATGGCACCACGCTCATTGAGCAATCCTCGACCCGGGAAGCCTTGCGCTGGACCTATCTGCCGGGGACACACACACCGTTGACGCAAGCAACGAACACCGAGTTCTACGCAATTGTGACCGATCTGATCGGCACCCCGACCGACCTCGTCGACCCTGTTACGGGCATCGTTGCCGGATCAGCGAAACAGTCGCTGTGGGGTGTTACCAGTTGGCGCGGCGAAGTCAGTACGCCACTACGTTTTCCAGGTCAGTACGCAGATACGGAAACCGGATTACACTACAACCTGCACCGTTATTACAATCCGCACACTGCCCGGTTCATCACCCCGGACCCGTTGGGACTTGCCCCTGCACCGAACCCTGATGCGTACGTTCATAACCCGACGGGGTGGATTGATCCGTTCGGCTTGACACCCTGCCAACCCGAATCCGTTCAAGGGCCGAATGGAGAGAAACTACCTGTAGTCGCTCCAGGGACGACTGGGTCGCCGACGTGGAATGGAAAGGGGATTGAGTACCCGGTTGCGCCGGGGACGCCAGGACTCGACCACCGTGTAGTTTCTGTTCGTGTAATGGACCCGGTCAGTAATCGAGTTGCGGATTATCCCAACGGTTACGTCGTGTATCAGAACGCAGGCGGCCAGACTGTCAATCCTGTTACGGGTCGCACTACGATCGGGAAGCATGATCCATATGGGCATATCCCACTGCCGCCAGGGTAGGAAAGACCTAGAATAAGTTTAGTGAAATCGGAAAATATCTTTGGATTGGAAGAAGATGGCAACTATTGATGATTTGATGAAGGATCCTACGTCCTACGTCGAATTTGCTGCAGAATCATTTGATCCACTTTCTGTCTCGGACCTACTTCAAGAATGTTCAGTTTTGGATGTAAAAATTTCGACATTGACTTCTAGGGTTGGTGTGATCCTTGACCTCCGAACATCGATTTCGCTCGGAGATGGAAATGCGGCGTTACTCATCGTTGGGGAAACTAGATCGGTTGAATGGATGGAAGAAGTATCGTCAGTCAATCGAACCGGTCGATTTGGTGACGACGGGTTTCGGCAGCGAAAGCACCTGCATACGTCCGTGGGGTCCACGCCTAGGAGGGGAAAAGATCGGTTCGATATCGAAATTCCGTGCAATCCGAGGTCAGTACTAAAATTATCGGGCGATTGGGCAGTTTTCATCGAAGGGAACATTGATTCCATCGGGGAGTCGCAGCCGGATCTCGGTTTGGATACAGATGAGTTGATCGAAACCAGATTTCCGCAATGGAGTTCGGTTCTGAAACCGATCTATGCAACATCCACGATCGGATTTGGATCCAATTGATAGGTCTACCGGGTCTGGTACCAAATCGAGGTGAAGCTGGATGCGGGAATCCCTGGTGTACAGCAACCGGCCCGTGTTAGGCGAGAGGCACGAGGTCCTTTTTGGATCGGTTTGCCGGTGAAGGCCCGGTCCAGGAAGCTGTCACGTGATATTGGGGGCAGGCTGGTGGATTTCACTGAAAGTGGATGTGGCCGAAGTAGCGGCAGAAGCGATGTACCGCGGGCGACTCGTCTAGAGGCCAGGCGATGTCCATGTATCCAAAGTATATTGTCGGTGAATTGCTGAGAGGTTGGATGTGGGAAATCGAAGATTTATCATCAAACTTGCCGAGAAATCAATTCGAGATTATGGAGATAGTTGTATTAGTTTAAGGATTCTTGTTACTGAACTTGAGCGGATTGTCGATCATTCGGAATATTCTGACAATCTGGTTGCAGTTGAACTGCGTAGGTTATGGGGAGAGCTTGAGGTAATTATTTCGTTGAGTGAGGAATCGGATCCGACTTTGAATAGCATTGGGATTGACTCGATTGTGGGCGAATTCTCGAAAATGATTCAGTCGATGTGAGAGTTGGAAGCGGTTACGTCATCGATGGGCAGCTTCCAAACCGCGTGTAGCCGCTCGCGTACATATGGTCAGGGGATTCGCTCTTGCTCGAGTCGTAGGTCTCCAGCGCGTAGCACGGCCAGAGCGGTTTGCTCGGATTCATTGATGAGTGGAAGCTCGTTGTTAGTCGGAGTGGGTTCACCGACCACAAGATCCATCCGACCGTTGAGGGTGGTCGTGAACATGATCTGTCAAACAACCCTATCTGGAAATAGTGTATCTAGGTTGTTTGTCAAAATGGTGAAATGCCATATAGGAAGCGATTGAGTTCACCTCAAGACTGGCATGCAAGGTGCTACAAGCACGCCAGGCGTCCAGTCGTGTGTTCGCAGAGATGCACGCGCGCTGCATAATTCGCAACCCACGTGCATCTCGGAACTGAAGCTCAGTCGCGCTACTTGCTGGCAGTGATGCCGAGCTCGCCGTCGGGAGTTTCGGCGTCGTCGCCACAATCGCAGTCACAGTCGTCGCCACAGCCACCGGTGTTGCATTCGCCGGCGTAGCTGTCGTCAGTCTCGTCGCAATCGAGGGTGCCGCCGAAGGATGTTGCGAAATCATCGTCGAGTTCGTGGGTGAACTCGTGAACCTCGTCGATGAGGTTGATCAGATGCTGCGGGGCGAAGGGATCCGCGTCGAGAATGGTCGAGACCAGGAGGTGGTCGCCACTGAATGCGAAGCGCAGACGCGGCCATTCCTGAGCGAGCTCGATCAGCTGTGTTGCAGCATGGGCCGGGTTGCCGAGGCCTGTGAGGACCGAGGTCCAGACGTTGATCTGCGGGCCGTCGTCAGCAACTGTCACGTAAACGACGAAGCCGTGAACGGGAACCACAATGTCGCCGTCATCGTCGGTAGCGGGCTCGCTGCCGAACATCTCGGCGAGGGACTTAACGCACAGACGGATCAACTCGTCACGCTCGTCCGTTGCGATGGCCATTGCGCCGTCGATGTGAAGGGGCAGGTCAGCGGTGGTGTCGTTCTCGCTCATGGATCCTCAGTTCCGTGCCAGTCCCGAGCATGGGCTGGACACTGTTTTGGTGCGGTGGATGTCATGTCCACGGTAGCCGGAACACACCGGAATCAACCCACTGGATCATGTTGGATGTGGATGAGACCATCAACTACCCGGCCCTGAAGGACCAGGTTTGCTGCTCACCAACCTAACTGGATGCTAGGGCGGTGGCTGCAATAGGCACGGTTGATTGAGCGGCCCAATACTTTTCATGCCCGAGCGCGGCAATGTTGAGGGCAGCATTGTGATCCGCATGCCCAGCCCACCCGCACTCTCGGCACACGAACACAGCTTGGCTACGACGATTCCTCACATCACAGAACCCACACCGCGAACAAGTACGGGACGTGTTGCGCGGGTTGATCACCTGCACCGTCACCCCCGCCATCTCCGCCTTGTAGGTGACGAAGTTCCGCAGTTGGGCGTATGCCCACGAATGCACCTGTGCTCGTTGTTTCTTGGCCAGCCGTACCCGATCACGAATACCGGATAGATCTTCTATCGCGATACCGCGGTCGGTGCGTTGCGCCTGAGCAACAATTGTTTTCGACAGTTGGTGGTTGATGTCGGTGGCGAACCGTTGTTCCTTCCGTCGCCGAGTCTTCAACTTCCGTTTCGCGGATTTCGTTCCAACCTTCTGCAGGGTGGTCCGCATCACCTCGTTCTTTTTCCGGCGCGCGGTGACGGCACCACCGGACCACCGGACCACCGGACATCAAGCACGTTCGGATCGTCGTCGGTGGTGACCGCGAGATTGACGATCCCCAGATCCACTCCCAGCCAACCGGCCGACGGATCTTTCGCCGGTACAACAGGGGTCGGTGCAGGTTGATCGACAGTGGCATACAGATAGAACGAGCCATCCCGCAGCACCAGGTCGGATTCGCCCTTGCGGTCAGCGAGGAGTGTCCGCTGCCAGGGTGCGCACACGAAGGACACACCCCTCATTCGGCCCGAGACTGTCCAAATCGATACCGTCGCGCCGTCGAGCTGCCAGGACAAGCATCGATCGTCGAACGGTTGCGCAGCATTCGACCGGAATTCGATCGTGGTATCAGAAACTGCGGCATACCGTTTCGACCCCGGACGGCCACAATTCCCGTTCACCAGATTCGCAGTTCGGGTGGTGTATGCATCAGCAAC
This sequence comes from Rhodococcus sp. OK302, assembly GCF_002245895.1. Classification (NCBI taxonomy): domain Bacteria; kingdom Bacillati; phylum Actinomycetota; class Actinomycetes; order Mycobacteriales; family Nocardiaceae; genus Rhodococcus; species Rhodococcus sp. OK302. Next base: position 5,403,661 of record NZ_NPJZ01000001.1, on the reverse strand, counting down.
TTTCCGCAGAACGTGCAGGGACGGTTGCGCCGACAATCCTCGCGCCTTCACTATCGGGTACATCGCGACCTGCAACGCCCGACGTGACCGCAGCTTCATCAACTGTGCCAACTCTGCAACCTCGTTGGCGACGTCGTTACACAACATCAAGGTCGATTCCAATGCCGCGAACTGTTCGGGCGTGGGTACGAGCTTGACCATGACAATCCGTTTCATCTCGCACCCACCGCTTTTCCGTCACTCACGTTGAAGATGGTCTACGTCACCAAATATTGTCGGGGAGTTTTCACCGACCCGATGCTGACTCGGTGCGAGACGATCATGGCAGAGGTGTGCGACAAGTTCGGGGCTACGCTAACCGAGTCCAACGGCAAATTCGTCGACGTGCACCTGCTGATTCACTATCCGCCGACCGTTCAGCTCTCCACATTGGTCAGCAGTCTCAACGGTGTCTCTGCCCGATACCTGAGGCAGGAGTTTCCGGAACATATCCGCACATATTTGTGGGGCAACCATTTTTGGTCGCCGTCGTATTTTGTTGCGTCTGCTGGCGGTGTGTCGTTGTCGATCATCGCCAAGTGCATCACCAATCAGACACGGCGGGACCCGCTTGGGTCGCTGCGACCTGAAAGGGCCAGCACACGGATCGGGTTCCTCGGCGGCGACGCTGGCGGTGGTGACTGGGATCGGGCCACAATCTGCGCGGCCATCCATACCGAAGCGGTCGCACAGCAGAAACGCGTTTGATCGAAAACACGATTCCGACTGAATCCCGGCAACAAGTCGGCCGGCGGCACCGAAATCTTGCAACTGCTACTCACCCTGCGCACGTGGCGGATTCACGTGAATCGAGCGCGGGGCGTGGGCATTGTATTGACTGCGACCGGATGCTTTCCGCCGGAAGAGGTTGTGTCAGCTCGCGACGAACTCCATTGGGGCGGTGGGTGGATCGATACCACTTCCGGCAGCAGCGCACAGATCTCGGAGTTACTGGAAGTAGCGAAGAGGCTCAAGTTCGTCCGAAAACACAGAGGCACATTGATTCTCACCAGACTCGGGAAGTCGATGATCGCGTACCAGGGTGAGTTGTGGAGGCATATCGTTTCGGTGCTGCCGTTGGGGAAAGGTGGGCTTGCGCAGGAGGCTGGCCGAATCCTGTTACTCACCTTGGCTGCTGGCTTGTCGGAGGCCGAGCGGAGCGAGGTGATGATCGAGGGACTAACTGCATTGGGTTGGCGTACGGAGAGCGGAACCAAACTCGGGGAAGATGATTGGACTTCGGTCGCGAGGGGCACCCTGTTGTATCTGCGAATGACGGGCGCTATCGCCGCGAACCCGCTCGATCGAGACGTTCCGTGCGATCCGGACTGGGGCCGCGGGTTCGCACGAATGGTCCTGTCGATGTAGCCGAAGAATTCGGTGTCAAACAGATCGGATCGTGGAATGATTTCATTCGATATGGATTTGTTATATGCGCTGGAAGAAAGCACTTTTTGGGCGGTGAAATGCTCAAATTACGAGGGATTGGCAAATTTGGATTTTGTGTCGTAAAACTGGGGTCATGCTATGGTCAATTTCCAGTTGCTGAAGTTGGGCGGTTGGGCCAAAAGCCTGAAACCGCCTCAATGTTCGATGCATAGACCTTATGTGTCGGCTCGACTCTCTGGCATTCACTCAATGGAGGTATAGGTTTTCGTTCGACGATTGTGTGTGTTGTTAGTCAATTGAATATGTGACCGGTGTTGGTATGACGGTTACTCCTCGGACGTGCAGCAACAGAGCGTAAAGATTCGAAACTGGGATCTTTACGCATTGTTCTGCCGATTATTAACGAAGGATGTGACGTGACAGGATCCGATATGGTCCAGTTCAGTACGTTGGTAATTGTTTCACTGCTAGTAGCTTTCTACGGTGGAACTTTTCTGATTTCTCTTCGTATTGGTAAGAAGAAGGAAAACGCCGACGAGTTTATGACCGCCGGCAACAAATTGGGATTCGGTGTTTCGGCTGCCAGCATGACGGCCACGTGGATTTGGGCGTCGTCGCTGTACGCTTCCGCTACCTCCGGATATACCTATGGAATCTCAGGTCCGATTCATTACGGACTGTGGGGCGCGTTGATGATTCTCTTCATCTATCCGTTCGGGCAGCGAATTCGTAAAGTCGCGCCGAAGGCCCACACCCTGGCCGAAGTCATGTATGCGCGCCACGGGCGATCTAGCCAGCTCATGCTTGCGGGATCCAACATCGTCGGTAGCGTCATCAGTTTGATGTCGAACTTCCTCGCTGGCGGCCTGCTGATTTCGTTGCTGTCCCCGTTCAACTTCATCCAGGGCGTCTTCATCGTTGCGCTGGGTGTTCTGCTGTACACACTGTGGTCGGGATTCCGCGCTTCGGTGCTGACCGACTTTGTGCAGTTGATCGGAATGCTCGGCGCAGTAGTCGTTTTGGTGCCGTTCATCTTCTTCGCAGCAGGATTCCCCGCAGCCTTCGAGAGCGGCGCCGGAAACCTCACTGCTGAGCAGGGCAACTTCTTCTCGAGTGTCGCCTTCTTCGAACAAGGCGCACCCTACATCGCGGCAGTGCTTGCCTACGCAATCGGAAACCAGACCATCGCGCAACGATTGTTCGCGGTCCGCGAAGACCTGATCAAGCCCACCTTCATCACCGCGACAGTGGGCTACGGCGCAACGGTTATCGGCGTCGGCATGCTCGGTGTCCTCGCGTTGTACCTCGGAGTCGAGCCGATGGGCGGCGACGTCAACAACCTGATTCCGCAGATGGCGGCGTCGTACCTGCCGGGAATCTTGCTGGCTGTCTTCTTTGTCATGATCATCGGAGCGCTGTCCTCAACGGCGGACTCGGATCTGGCTGCACTCTCGTCGATCATGATGACCGATGTGTACGGCCAGACCGTCGCGGGTAAAGCCAATCCGCGACGGATGCTGCTCATTGGCCGCGTGACGATGATCGTCGCGACGGCTGTTGCAATTGCCTTGGCAAGTCTCCAATTGAGCATTCTGGATCTACTGGTATTTGTCGGAGCTCTCTGGGGTGCGCTCGTATTCCCCGTCATCGCGAGCTTCTACTGGGGCAAGGTGACCAACAAAGCCTTCACCGTGTCGGTTCTCGTTGCGCTTGCCGCGTTCTTGCCCGTGCGTTTCAGCTGGGTGCCGATGGACGGTGTGATCGGAATCCTCTTCGACATCGTCTCCGTGATCGGTATCGGAGTGGTGCTGGGGCTCATGGCCTTCGGATTCTTCGGACTGAAGGTCGCGCAGATCGTCGGCGGGCTGGCGATCCTGATCTCCGCACCGTTCGCGATCGGCTTCCTTCACGATTACCCAACGCTCAGTGGATCTTTGGTCGCCTATGCCGTCAGTACCGTTGTGTGCTTCGCAATGTCGGTGAACAAGCGCGAGACGTTCGATTTCGAGTTGATCAAGCAGCGGACAGGTGACTTCGACGAGGAGGATCCCGAGACGGATCCGCGTGACGATGTTTCCGAACTGGGTGTGTCCGGCAGATAGCTGTCGCCTCAAAACTGAAGGAGTACGAATGAGTACAGCCCTACTGACCATCTACGTCCTGATCTGGCCCGTGTTGGTCGCTGTCGTCCTGGCGGTCATCGGTCGGGGATTCATCAAAGACTGGCTGGAAGCTCGCCGCAACGGCGAAGATCTGGTGTAAGCGCTGACCGTCATCACCGAGGCTTTTTGCTGTCGGTGGTGGCGGTCACCTTGCGTTGGGCATGGGGACTGGCGTTATAGTTGCTCAGTGCAACACACAGGAGCGAAGTCGCTCATCGGCCCACCAGCCGTCCATGACGAGCTGGTGCACCTGACGCGTCAGCTGATGACCGGCGATCGCCAATCCGATGATCAGCCGTCCATCGCGCAACATTCCTTCCTCTCGTTTATCGGCCGCAACGACGGCTGCCGAGCTACCGAGATTTCCGACGTCTTCGGCGTCAACCGCTCCACCATCTCGCGGCAAGTACGCGGATGTATCGACGCAGGCTGGGTGTTTGCCGACCCCGGGCCTGTTCGTCAGGGCAACCCGCTGCACCTCACGGACGCGGGCCGCACCTATCTTGATGCCGCCGACGCGCGTCGACTCGACCAAGTCACCAGCAGGCTGCAGGATTGGTCGGAGTCCGAGATCGCAGAATTTGCCCGCGCCCTTCACCGTTTCAGAATCAGCACCGAATCGCAGACCAACGGAGATGAAAACCTGTGAGTGACTACAGCGCTAAAGCCCAGTTCGTCATCTCCGATAACGAGTCCGTGGTGCACACAGTTTTCACACACGCCGAGCAGACCCCGAACCTCACGGTATTCTCCCGGCCCAAGGGCGATACCTGGATCGACGTCTCGGCCAAAGATTTCGCCGAGCAGGTCACGGGCGTCGCGAACGGCCTGATCGCTGCCGGAGTTGGGCCCGGTGATCGCGTTGCATTGCTGTCGGCGACGCGCTACGAGTGGACGCTTTTCGACTTCGCCATTTGGGCGGCCGGCGCGGCGACGGTCCCGATTTACGACTCGTCCTCGCAGGGACAGGTCAGTTGGATCCTCGAAGACTCCGAAGCCGTCATGGCTATCGTCGAGACCGGAACCCACGAGACACTGTTTCAGGATGCGCCCAGCACCCTCAAGGCGGTCATGCAGATCGACGCCGGGGCCGTGGAGACGCTGACCCAGGGTGGCATCGATGTCGACGCCACCGAACTGAAGAAGCGACTCGACGGAATCAAGGCCGACGATCTGGCGTCACTCGTCTACACCTCCGGAACGACGGGACGCCCGAAGGGGTGCGTCCTCACTCACCGCAACTTCTTGTCCGAGGTGCGCGGCATTCTCACCGCCTCGATCGGCAAGGTTGCAGTTCCCGGTAACCGCGTCCTCACCTTCCTGCCCCTCGCGCATGTTCTTGCTCGCGCCGTTTCCTTGGCAACTTTCGAAGCGGGAGCTTCGCAGGCACATTGGTCTGATTTCTCTACCATCACAACCCAATTCGAGCGCTACAAGCCCAATACAATTCTTGGTGTCCCTCGTGTCTTCGAGAAGGTTCGCGACGGTGCGGCTCGCAAGGCAGAGTCGGGCGGCAAGGTGCCCGGCGCGATTTTTGCCTTCGCGGAAGCAACCGCCAAGGAATACAGTCAAGCCCTCGACAAGGGCGGTCCTTCGCTGATCCTGAAGGCAAAGCACGCTGTTGCCGACAAGCTTGTGTACTCGAAGCTGCGCGCAGCTCTCGGCGGCGAATGTTGGTTCGCAATCTCGGGCGGCGGCGCACTCACACCGGAACTCGGTCACTTCTTCCGTGGCCTCGGAGTCCCGATCTACGAAGGCTACGGTCTCACTGAAACCACGGCAGCCCATTGCGTCAACATCCCTGGTGCTCAGAAGATCGGAACCGTCGGACGGCCTATGGGCGGTAACGGAGTTCGTATTGCCGAGGACGGTGAGATCGAACTCAACGGGGGTGTGGTCTTCAAGGGCTATTGGAAGAACGAGAAGGCAACCGCAGATACCTTTGACAACGGTTGGTTGCGAACCGGAGATCTCGGTGAACTCGACAGTGACGGTTACCTTTCCATCACCGGTCGCAAGAAGGATCTCCTGGTGACGGCGGGTGGCAAGAACGTCTCACCCGGTCCGATGGAAGACCGCATCCGCTCACATTCCATCGTGTCGCAGGCCGTCGTCGTTGGTGACGGAAAAACGTACATCACTGCACTTCTCACGGTTGATCCTGAAGTGTTCGAAAAGTGGAAGGTCGATAACGGCAGGCCATCCAGTGCCACCGTCGCTGAACTGCGTGACGACAAAAATCTTCGCGCCGAACTGCAGAAGGCTATCGACGACGCCAATTCGACTGTCTCGCACGCCGAGTCGATCAAGAAGTTTGTCATCCTTGATCGTGATCTCACCGAAGAAGACGGCGAAATGACCGCTACGCTGAAGATCAAACGCAACGTCGTCGTCGACCGTTTCTCCAAAGAGATCGAAGGAATGTACGCCAAGAGCTAGGTACGCTTGGGGAACTGCTCCCGGTAGGCCATCACGTCATCGAGCCGGAACCGGCGGTGGGTTCCGCGTAGCTCGATCGGGAGTTTCCCCGCGTCGGCGAGCTTGCGGATGTATGTGTCGGAGACGCCGAGGATTTCGGCGGCCTGTGATGTAGTGAGTAGTTCGGCGACCGCGCCGAGCGCGACGCTGTCGCCGTTTGCGAGGTAGGTCAGAAGCTGAACTACAGCATCGCCGACGGATGGCGGAACGCCGATCGTGACGCCATCTATCGTCAGAGTTGTTGCAGTGCTCGATGTTTGAGCGATAGCTGCCAGGCCGGCCTTGATCTTGTCTGCGGCGGTGCTGTCGACTGCTGAAACTATGTGGTCAATGCTCATATCGGGTTCCGATCGAAGTTGTGGTCATCTTATCGAGGAGCCTTGGTCTCAGCGATTGTCATCGGTTGAAGGCGCAGTCCCAGTGCGTCGGCGATCTCGACGACTGACGCCAGTTTCACGGAGCCGGTTCCGTATTCGAGTGATTGAACACTGGATCGGGAGACGCCAGCGAGGTCGGCCAGTGTCTGTTGAGTGAGGTGCAGCTGGACTCGGCGTTCAGCGAAGCTCTCGCCTATGCGTGCTATTTCAGGCACAGGGCTGTTGCGGTTCGGTGAACTCCTGCGTGGTTGGCTCATCGGCACTCCTATGCTTTGCTTTCAAGCATAAGTTGGCGCGAAGGTACTCGGCAAGTTTCCCTTAGGTGTGGCACCCACCGATTTCCAACCAGTCTGATTGGAATGCAATTCGCCTGGTGGGGAAGGGTTCTCTGGTCTCGCTAAAACGTAGCTCACCAAATTGGCTGTGACTCGAAGTAGCATCCTGATTGTGGCTAGACGATCGGTAACTGTGAGATTTGACGAAGACGAACTGAGGGCGCTCGAGGCCCTCCAGGAGTTCACCGGCGCGGATATATCCAGCGTCGTACGTGAAGCCGTGATCCAGCATGCTCGAAGGTGTGCTGCGCAGGCCAAGCCTCGTGACATCGCAGCCAAGCGGAAGTCTTTGACCTTGCAAGACGCGTTCGCGAAGTACTCCGCGCTGTGCGTCAGCGAGGAACGGGAAGCGTCGTAAAGGTGGAAGCGGTGAGTGACAGGGGAGCTCACCGCCTCCGTGCCTTCGCTACGAACGGACCAGAATCTTGACGGCAGTGTCGTTGTGTTCGATCAGTGTCGTGAAGCCTTCCGAGATCAAATCTTCGAGCTGGATGCGACCGGTGATGAACGGCGCCAGATCGACAACACCCTCTTGAACCATCTTGATGACGGCCTCGTGATCGCGAACGTAGGCAATGGTTCCGCGGAGATCGATCTCTTTGAGTACGAGCTTTTGCATATCGATGGTTGCAGGCTTGCCCCAAATCGAAACGTTCACAACAACTCCCGCGGGTCTGACGGTGTCGAGAATCGTATCGAGGACAGTATTGACTCCCGCGCATTCGAATCCGACGTCCGCACCGATGCCGTCGGTGATTTCAAGTACGCGTGCTTTGACGTCCTCGGTGCTGGGATCGATAACGTAGTTTGCGACGCCGCTGGTCAGTGCCTTCTCTTTGCGTGCGTCGCTGAGTTCCGTGACGATCGTAGTTACGCCGAGTCCTTTGAGGACTGCCGCAACGAGGAGTCCGATTGGCCCGGCGCCACCGACGATCGCGGTGTCACCACTTTTCGCACCACTCCGAACGACGGCATGGTGGGCAACGCTCAACGGTTCGATCAATGCGGCTTCGTCGAGGGGGATGTTGCCGATCTTGTGGATCCACCGCCGGTCGACGACAACCTTCTCGCTGAGTCCGCCACCGCCGCCGGCCAATCCGATGAAACCCATCTGCGTGCACAGGTGGTAGTTCCCCGCCTTGCAGGGAGCGCACTCATTGCACACGAAATAGGGTTCGACGACGACATTCTCGCCGACCTCGACATCGGTGACACCTTCGCCGACTTCTTCGACGGTGCCCGAGAATTCGTGTCCCATCGTGACTGGCGCATTCTCATGAGACAGAGGATGAGGGTGTCCGGGCGCTGAAATGAAGATCGGACCTTCGAGGTATTCGTGGAGGTCGGTGCCGCAGATCCCGCACCACGCGACTTTCAGTTTGACGGTCCCCGGCCGAACTTCGGGCTCGGGAATGTCTTCGATTCGGATGTCTTTCTGCCCGTGGAACCGTGCTGCCTTCATGTATCCGCACCTCACTTCGTTGTGAATCCGCTGGTAGATCAACGCTAGGGCGGTTGCGACTCGGCGTGAAGAGTTGCAATGGATTGCAACTGGAGGGAACCAGGTGGCGCTTCGTTGCGTCCAATACATTGAGATCAGTTGGCGAGGGGGATTGCGGTGATGTTGTGGGGCGCTTGCCGGGCCGCGGTTGGAGTGGCTGCCGTAGTCGCGCTAGTTGGGGGTTGCTCCTCGACGGTTGAGGGCGAAGCGGTTCGGCCCGCCGGTAACGACGGTCTGTTCGACCCCTGCACGGCCATTCCGGATGACGTGATCTCGAGCCTGGGTGTTGACGTATCGACTGAAGAGAACGGCGTCCTGGGTGTCCGCCAGGCGGAGTTCGAGATCTGTACATGGATGGGAAATTGGTATCAACTCGGTGTGTGGTCGACTTTTCATACTCTTGACGACGTACGGCGCAACCCTGAAGACACCGACATCCAAGACGTACCGGAGATAGGTGATGGGGCGATCACCTTCCGCGAAGGGGCGGATGTTGATGGAGATTTATGCTTTGCAGCACTGCCTGTGAAACAGGGTGCGATCTTCGTTCGAATCGATGCGAAATATCAGGTCCGCCACGAAGAAGATATCTGCGGATTGGCCATCAAGGACATGATTGCGCTCAGGGAATATTTGCCCAAATGATGTAGCTTTCAGATTTTGAGGGGGAGTGAATATGAGTGAAAATTACGGGGAAAGCTTCGTGCTCAACCGCGAGACTGCTGATCAACTTGGCAATGCATGCGATGCCTGGATTGGTGAACTTCAAAGGATCAAGATGAAGGCACGAGAACTGGGATCCCTGAGTGGTTTCGGAACTCTCGATTCGGGCTTAGCGTTGCAGGAAAAATTCGCCAAGAAAGCCTTCGGCTCTACAGACTCGCTCGTGAATGCGCTGGAAAGTCATATCGTTGTCGTGGAGGGTATGAAGGCGTACTTCCAGAAGTGCTTCGATGACGCGGTGGCCCAGGAACAGGCGAATGCTGACTCCCTCAGAAATGCGGGCCCGCCGACCTGAGTCAGTGGATGTGATCCTGCCAATCAGCGGGTACTCGGCCAGCTGGACCCGGAACCGGCTGATCTGCGGGATGTGAAGTGGGCGCCGCCAATTCGGGGCCGTCGTATGCCTCTTGGGTTTCGAAGCTCCAGAACCAGTCCTCGCCGGGCTCGAAACTCTGCATAAATGGATGCTTGGTCGCTGCGGCATGGGCGCTGGCATGTTGCGCAGGGGAGGAGTCGCAGCAACCGATGTGACCGCACTGCGCGCACCGTCGCAAATGGACCCACCAACCTGCCACTGCATCACATTCGACGCACCCAGCCCCGCTCGGCGGGACACTCGGATCGATCCCTACTGGCAGCCCATCGGTCATTGTTCATCCCCTCGTCGAAGTGATGGTGCTCTATTCATGGTGCGCGCCCAGGCCAGCTTGCGCTACTCGGCGTCGTCGAGAGGATTACGCTCCGGCCCAGAGATGGGCAACAGAACTCGGAAGCGGGTATTCCCAGGTTCCGAGGTGACTCGCAGTTCGCCGTGGTGCTTACCGACAACAATTCGCCACGAAATATCAAGGCCCAGGCCAGTTCCCTCGCCAACAGGCTTGGTGGTGAAGAACGGCTGGAAGATCCTGTCGATGACGTCGTCGGGGATTCCCGATCCGGTATCGCAGATTTCGATGCACACTCGATCGCCGTCCCGACTAGTGCGAATGGTGAGTGTTCCGGACCCGTCCATCGCGGAAACAGCGTTGTCGATCAGGTTTGTCCACACTTGATTGAGTTCACCCGCATACGCGTCGATCGGAGGCAGGGTCCGGTCATACTCCTTGACGACGGTGATGTCCCCGATCTTCTGACCCAACATGATCAGGGTGCTGTCGAGCAATTCGTGGACGTCGATGGTCTGGAAAGGGGCCCGGTCCATCTGCGAATACTGTTTGGCGGCACCGACAAGCGTGGAAATTCGCGTAGTGGAATCAGCGATCTCGTTCATGAGAAGCTCGGATTCTATCGTGTAGTTCAGCCAGCGAATTGCACCTTCGAGCACGGATTCATCAACTGCCGCAGCAACATTCTCTAGCCAATCTGTGTCCAAGCCAGCTTGTACGAAGGTCGGCGCAAGATCCCAACCCTCGCGAATGGAATGCTCTTCGAACCATTCGCCCAGGGAGTCTTCGCGATCCGACGCTTCAAGTGGCGTGAGCGTCGGAGCCTTGGCAACTACTTCGGCGACTTCGTCCTGCATATGCATGAGTGTGACTAGCGATTCGCGGTCATAGGCGCCGGTGGCAATCATGCCAAGTTTGCGACGCATTGCAGCGACGCGTTCACGCAGCGACGCAGTTGCCCGAACTGCTGCAGCGGCAGGATTGTTGAGCTCGTGGGTCAGACCCGCAGAGAGAGATCCGAGTGCGAGAAGACGTTCGCGTTGGTCCATGATCTGGCGGGCGTTCTGATTGCCGAAGAACACACCTTCGAGCAGATGAACGGCCATCGGAAACCACTTGCGCACTACCTCGCCGAATTTGTCGGCATCCAGAACGAAGAACGTCGACGGTTTGGTTACGCGCAGCGATGCTGAATAGATCTGCGGCACACGATCACCGAGATACGACGTCCAACCGCCCGAATAGACGCCTCGTTGTGAAGTCCGCACCATCTCGATGTCTTCGCCGCCGGAGAGCTTCGACATGATCAGCTCGCCCTCGATGAGAACGTAAAAGCACGATGCAGGCTCACCTTCGAGGTATACCTGACCGCGCTCGATCTCGACGATATGACCGCTCCGGCACAATGTTTCGAGTTGTTCGTCGGTGAGTTCCTCGAACAAGAACAGTGTGCGAAGAAGCTCGGGACTGCATTCTGGAACAGACATCGAATCTCCCTATTGTTGAGCGAGATAGCGGTGGACGAACATCACGGCCATCGCTCCTTCGCCGACAGCCGACGCGACCCGTTTGGCTGATTCGGCATGGACGTCGCCGGCGACAAAGACTCCGGGGACACTGGTTTCGAGGTGATGGGGTGCGCGGTCGAGCGGCCAACCTTGTGGCGTGACGCCTTCGGAAGCAAGGTCGGGGCCGGCGAGGATGAACCCGAGGCGGTCTCTTACGACTACATCCTCCAGCCAATCCGTCAGTGGGGCAGCGCCGATGAAGATGAACAGCCATTGTGCGTCGACGGTCGATTCTTCGCCAGTTGCTCTATTCAGCAGGGTGATTCGTTCGAGATGATCGTCGCCCTCCGCTCCGATAACTTCGGTGCAGGCGCGAACGGAGATCTTCGGATTCTTCTCGATCTGTTGAATCAGGTAGTAAGACATGGATGCTTCGAGAGATGCGCCTCGAATGAGGATGGTGACCGAGCGTGCACCGCGTGAAAGATAGACGGCTGCTTGACCTGCCGAGTTGGCGCCACCCACGATGTAAACGTCTTGTTCACTGCAGCGAGCAGCTTCGGTGACGGCAGATCCGTAGTAGACGCCTCTACCGGTGAAGGTGTCGAGTCCCGGAGCCGAAAGTTGACGGTAGGAAACACCCGTCGCCAAGATGACGGAATGCGCGTCGACGGACGTACCGTCGTCGAAACGAACCGTGCGGGCAGAGCCGTTGATTTCGAGACCCGTGACATCGCGGGCAGTGATGACTTCGGCGCCGAACTTTGTTGCCTGCCTACGCGCGCGATCAGCCAACTGAGCTCCCGATACGCCGTCGGGGAACCCCAAATAGTTCTCGATACGCGAGCTCTGGCCAGCCTGACCACCCGTTGCTCGTCGTTCGATGAGTACTGTTCGCAGGCCTTCGGAAGCTCCGTACAGTGCGGCACCCAATCCGGCTGGCCCACCGCCGATAACGACCAAATCGTAGAAGTCCTCGGACAGGGTTGTGCTCAGTCCGAGTTTGTCGGCGAGTTCGGCGTCTGTCGGCTCGACGAGAACATCACCATTGGGTGCGATGACGATCGGAAGACTCAGTTCGTCGACGTCGGCAGCGGAGAGAAGGCGTTGCCCTTCGGGCTCGTCCGACATGTACCACCGATATGCAAGTTGATTGCGCGCCAAGAACTCTCGAACATCGGAGGATCGTCCGGACCAGCGATGGCCGACGACTTTCGTTTCCTCCTCAGGATGATGGCTGGAACTCGCCCATGCGTCCAGGAGCGCGTCGATCACCGGATAGAGCTTCTCTTCCGGTGGATCCCATGGCTTGAGGAGGTAGTGGTCGAGATCCACGACGTTGATGGCGTCGATCGCGGCGTCGGTATCGGCATAGGCAGTGAGTAGGACGCGTCGAGCGACGGGATAGAGATCCATTGCCTGTTCGAGGAATTCGATTCCGCTCAAACCGGGCATACGGTAGTCCGCAACGATGACAGCGACCGAGTCTCCGCGCAGCTTCATTTCTCGAAGAGTTTCGAGAGCTTGATCGCCGGATTCAGCACGAATGATCCGGTATTTCTCGCCGTACCGCTTGCGAAGGTCACGGACAACGGCGCGGGAAACCCCAGGATCGTCGTCGACACTGAGGATCGCTGGTTTGGCAGGTGCTTTCGGTGTGCTCACGCGGTGCCCTCCCGAAGTTGTGGTCAACCACTCCAGTATGCGACTGCTGCGAGCGTCGTCAATCGCTGCAGGTGCGCTGGAAGCGAACAGACCCTCGGGACCTGGGATTTTGTCGGTTGCGGAACCGATTGGGGTTTGGGCGCATCAAATATAGTGAGTCCATATCGAAGGGGGAGCGATGCGAGCGTCAACGGGGGTTGTGCGATTGCTCGTGGCGGGGATTTTGGTATGGACTGCGGCAGGATGCGGCTCAGCCATGGAGGGGGTGGCTGAGCTGCGTCCCGCATATGCCACGGGGATGGTGCCTCTGTTTGGTTTCAAACCTGTCGAGGCATTTGTGTCGGTGGACCGTTGTACCTTTCTAATGTCGGGTGATGCCGACTTGACTGACGCTGGGGGAGCCGATGCAGAATATGTCCGTAGGTGTGACGTCCTCTCTGGAGCTGGGAGATCCGCCGTCAAGGTCGGTTACACGAGCGTTCGTCTATGTGCTTGATCCAACCCCAGCTCAGGTCAATGTATTGCGGTCGCATTGCGGGGCACAACGTTTCGCCTACAACTGGGCGCTGTCACACGTTGCAGCGAACCTGGACCAACGCACTGCAGAAAAGTCCTATGACATCCCAGTTACAGCGCTGACGCCGGCGATGTCGTGGTCTGCTTCCGGTCTGCGTAAACACTGGAACACTGTCAAAGATGTGGTGGCGGTCAACCCGGAGTCGGGGCAGGTGTGGTGGCCGGAGAATTCGAAAGAGGCGTACAGTTCCGGGATCGCTAACTGTATTGCGGCATTGTGGAACTGGTGGGACGCGCGTACGGGGAAACGAAAAGGTTCGATGGGGTTTCCCCGTTTCAAGAGTAAACGGGCGGTCCTTTCGTGCCGGTTCACGACAGGAAGTTTCGGGCTGGTGACCGGTGGTGATGATCGCCGTCACGTCCAACTTCCCAGAATCGGGGTCGTCAGGACAGCGGAGTCCACCCGGAAACTGGCGCGCAAAACCGTTTCCGGGTCCGCGCGGATCCGGTCTGCAACGATCTCGTTTCGTCGGGGACGGTGGCAGGTGTCGTTTTCAGTCGAAACCATCATCCCGTCGCGTGCACTTCCGCCCTTACGTTCCGGCGGCGGCGGCAGAGACGCGGGCACCGTAGTCGGGGTAGACGTGGGAGTGAAACACCTCGCGGTTCTCTCCACCGGTGAGATGATCGAGAGGCCGAAACATGCACGCAAGCAGGCGAAGTCGTTGCGTCGGTTGCAACGTCAAGCCTCGCGGCGCACGGGCCCGGACCGGCGTACCGACCAACAACCGTCGAAGCGGTGGCTACGCACCCAGGTCAAGGTTCGGCGGGTGCACGCCCGGATCACGAATGGTCGCCGCGATTATCTTCACAAGCTGACCACCCGACTGGTCGAGGAATTCGACACCGTCGTTGTCGAAGATTTGAATGTCGCCGGGATGACCCGATCCGGTGGCGCCTACAAGAAGGGCCTGAATCGCGCGTTGCATGATGCGGCGCTCGGCGAGATCCGGCGCCAAGTCACCTACAAAACCGATTGGACCGGTACCGGCCTTGTGGTGGCGGATCGGTGGTTTCCGTCGAGTAAGACCTGCTCGAACTGTTCGGTAGTGAAAGCCAAACTGGCTGTTCCGGATCCGGAGTGCATGAACTCGATTTCCGGTGATCCGAGCAGACACAAGATGTAGAGGCATACAGAGGGTCCTGGGATGTGAGGATGAAGGTTCCTACACCGAATCCGAACACACCACAGGACCCATGAACCAGACTACTAACCTCGTCGCCGACACCATCTGCCGAACCGTCGAACTCGGCGTCACCATCACCGGCGCCGCCATCGCCGAACGCTTCACCCACATCGAATGCAGACCCGTCGAACACGACCCGACGTGCCCGTCCTGCGGCAAACCTGGCCGACTCCGCGACCACGTCACCCGCACCCTCGCCGACCTCCCCGTCGTCGGTCATCCCACCCGCCTTCACATCCGGCTACCCCGATTCACCTGCGGCAACGATGCCTGCGAGGTGGCGGTGTTCCGTCAACGCATCGACACGGTGGCCGCCTCGAAAGCCTGCACCACCCGCCGGACCGCCGGCTGGATCCTCGGACGCCTCGCCTGCGACAAGATGCCGGTTTCGGCGGTGGCCACGGCGTTGGGGTTGAGTTGGGACGTGGTGAACTCCCTCGCCCTGTCCACGGTCCGGCACCTGGTCTACGACCAGCCCGGCCACCTCGACAGAGTTCGGGTCCTGGGTGTGGACGAACACAAGTGGAAACATGTACGCGGGCAAGGTGATCCGAGCTTTGTGACGGTGATCGTGGACCTGACTCCGGTCATCGACGGTACCGGCCCGGCCCGGTTGCTCGACATGGTTCCCGGCCGTTCCGCTGCGGCGCTCAAGGACTGGCTGCGTGAGCGTGATCAGGTGTTTCGGGACCGGGTGAAGATCGTGTCGATGGATGGGTTCGCCGGCTACCACTCGGCCGCCAAAGACGTATTGTCGCAGGCCAGGACGGTGATGGATCCCTTCCACGTAGTGCACTTGGCTGCGGAGAAGTTGACCGTGTGTCGGCAGCGGGTCCAGCAGGTCACGCTCGGTCACCGCGGCCGGTCCGGTGACCCGTTGTACGGCATCAAACGGGTGCTGCTGACCCGAGAGACGTTGCGTACCGACAAACAGAATGCGCGACTTGAGGCGGTGTTCGCGGACGAGGAACACATCGATGTCGAGGTCACCGAACGCGTCTACCAGGAACTTGTTGCCGCGTACGCTGATTCGGACAAGCGGGCGGGGAAGTTGGCGATGTACAAGGTCCTCAATCGCATCAAATCCGGTGTCCCGAAGGAACTTGCGGAGTTGGCTCAGCTCGGTCGCAGTCTCTGGAAACGGCGGAAGGAGATCCTGGCCTACTTCGATACCGGTGCATCGAATGGTCCTGTCGAGGCGATCAACGGCCGGCTCGAGTATCTACGAGGTATCGCGCTGGGTTTCCGCAATCTCGATCACTACATCTTGCGGTCACTGATTCACTCGGGTCAGCTCCGGGAATCAATCAATGCACTCTAGAAACGGAAGAGCCGCCAAACTGCCGTTGAAGGTTCGGGTGTTCACCTGCGATGCGTGCGGTTTCCGCAGCGATCGTGATCACA
Source organism: Rhodococcus sp. OK302 (assembly GCF_002245895.1). Taxonomy (NCBI): domain Bacteria; kingdom Bacillati; phylum Actinomycetota; class Actinomycetes; order Mycobacteriales; family Nocardiaceae; genus Rhodococcus; species Rhodococcus sp. OK302. The sequence goes on along the minus strand of NZ_NPJZ01000001.1, from coordinate 5,387,652 downwards.
ATGCTGCTCTGAACCTCGCTGCCCTTGCAGCGAGTGTTGGGGTTGGCGCGTCTTCGGCGAGTTGCGGACGAGACGGTAAAGAAGCCCGACGGAAACCAAGCGTAAGACCTGCCTCTCGGCAGGCTGAGGGTATTGCCGCGGGAACGCCACATGGTGGTGATCGTGGCCGGGGCAATCCGGTCACTCATGGAGAGTGCACAAAACACTCACTATGAACGGGGGCTGAGCCTTCTTCCCTTCTTCCCTTCTTCCCTTCGTCTTCTTCTTCTTCTTCTTCGGGGTCAGCGGAGGGCCGGTGCGGTGGTAGGTAAAAGCATAAGATTGGAACGTCAGCGCGTGGTATGGCGTGTGTACGACTTGAACGTCGCTTCAGCGAGCTCATGATTTGGGGCGTTCGGAACACTTCTGACTTTGTCGCTAACCCCAGTCGAGGTTGGTTATCCCTCGATAAACACAAAAAATCTCGCCGAGTCGGAGGGGATCCGACTCAGCGAGACGTTGGAACGATTAGCTGGTGGGCAGGGCCTTCAAAGACTTGACCGTGGCGTCTGCAGCGCGAGCAGCTTCGGCGCCCTTCTTCACGAAATGGGTGCTGAAGTAGTCGACATGCTCAGCATGCTCATGGAAGTTATGCGGCGTCAGGACGACAGAGAAGACCGGAACGTCGGTGTCCAACTGCACGCGCATCAAACCGTCGATGACGGCCGTCGCAACAAAATCGTGGCGGTAGATTCCACCGTCAACGACGAGACCTGCAGCAACAATGGCCTGGTAGCGGCCTGTCTGCGCCAAACGGCGAGCATGCAGCGGGATCTCGAATGCTCCGGGAACCTCGAAGAAATCGACAGAATCGCGGGGGTAACCCAAACCTACGATCTCGTCGGTGAATCCATCGCGTGCACGGTCGACGATGTTGCGATGCCACGTCGCCTGAATGAACGCGATGCGCTGTCCCTGAATTTCACTCATAACGACAAAACTACTGCACTACGAAGCGTCGTCGCGACCGCGCGTCTCAGTCCTGCTGCCGCGGGTAGGCCGTGGAGCGACCCCAGCCGGCGTCATTGGTGAGGTGCTCGAGCAACGGCTGAATCCGGTAGGGAAGTGGGTTGGTGAGCGCAATCGTGGTGGTGGAATGCGTGACGCCGGGCAGGCTGACGATCTGCTCCGCCAACTTCTGCAGGGCAGCGTGGGTGGAGGTGGCGACGCGCACCAGGAGATCTTCGCGTCCGGTTGTGGCGTGAATTTCGATCACCTCGGGTAGCTCGGCAAGGCTCTTCGCGATCGCGCTGATCTTGCCCTGTTCCAGTTCGAGGCCCACAAACGCCTGGATGGGAATGCCCACTTCGGGGAGATCGAGATTCGGGCGGAATCCGGTGAGAATCCCGCTGGATTCCATGCGCTTCATTCGGGCTTGCACGGTGTTCCGGGCTACGCCCAAAGAGTTGGCCAACTCGGCCACACTCATCCTCGAGTCCTTGCTGAGCAATCCGAGCAACTGGACGTCGAGCTTGTCGATGCTGAGCATTTTGCGAACCTCTTCTGAGTGATGCCGGTCACTGGATGATCGAATTGATTAGTTCAAGAGTTTTGTATTGACCAAATCGTACCTCGGGAAGAGCATTGGTCTCACGAATTGCTCAGTGGGACCTTCTCTCGACTTCCGATGATGACTGTACCCAGTGGTGATTCGCACTCGATCTCATGTCTGTGCCACGAACGTCCTTCGGAAAGGTCTATCCCACAATGACTCTCACCGCCGAGCCTGTGAACTCTGTTGCTACCCACAATTCTGACGACAGTGCCGGCGTGTTCGACCGCGCAGATTACTTGCGCAACTATCCGCATGAGCAGGTGAGCTTCTTCCAGGATCCGGAGAGCGGACTCAAGGCGATTGTTGCGATTCATTCCACGACGCTGGGTCCGGCGCTCGGCGGAACTCGTTTCTACCCGTACGCAGACGAGTCTGCCGCTGTCACAGATGTTTTGAGGCTCTCGCGGGGCATGACCTACAAGGCCGCAATTGCGGGCGTCGATCTTGGTGGTGGAAAGGCCGTCATCATCGGCGACCCGGCAACGGTGAAGTCCGAAAGATTGCTCGGTGCCTACGCAAAGTTCGTTCAGACTCTGGGCGGTCGCTACATCACGGCCGGCGACGTGGGAACCAACTCGGACGACCTCGACGTGATCGGTCGCGGAACCGACTTTGTGGTGGGCCGCAATGCGAAGGTCGGCGGCTCGGGCGACAGCGCCCCGATGACCGCGCTGGGCGTCTTCCAGTCCATGGTGGCGGCAGCGCAGGCGCACTGGGGTTCGCGGAGTCTCGCAGGCAAGACCGTGGGCGTCGAGGGCACCGGCAAGGTCGGCTACGAGCTCATCAAACTTCTCCTGGCCGACGGCGCGAGCGTACTGGCAACAGATGTGAACGCGGCAGCACTGGACCGCGTGAAGACTGACTTCCCGTCGGTGAAGATCGTGGACAGCGTCATCGACGCTGATCTCGATGTGTACGCACCGTGTGCGATGGGGGCGACGCTCACCGACGCCTCGGCCCGTTCAATCACTGCCGACGTGATCTGCGGCGCAGCCAACAACCAGCTCACAGTGCCTGAGATCGAGTCCATTCTGAGCGAGCGTGGCATCACGTGGGTTCCCGATTATGTGGCAAATGGCGGCGGCCTCATTCAGGTAGCGGGCGAGCTGAAAGACCTTACAGCGCAGCAGGTCAAGGATCAGGTCGAGAAGATCTTCGACACGGTGACGGAGATCTTCGCCAAGGCGAAGGCCGACGGAATCCTTGCCGGCGACGCAGCAGATGCCGTCGCTGAGGCACGTATCGCGAAGGCTGTTCAGTCGCACAAGCAGAACTGATACTGCGCGCGCAACGTCGGAAACTCGGCCGGTCCCAGCTAGTGTGGACACCAGACAAGCAGATGTGCAGAACTGGAACACACGAGCTGGTAGACCGGCCGTAGTGCGTCGAACGCCCTATCCGCTCCATGTCCGACGCCGGAAGGGCTTTGATGACCGAACAGTATGTTGTGTGGACCGAGAACGACACCGAGCACCGTGCGCTCTGGGGTTCCACCAGTGGGGCGCCGGCACCCAAGCGCGTGATGGTCGCCAACGACACTATGAAGGCCGACGACGCCTATCGATTGGCCTGTGAGGGAACAGCTCTCCTGTGGCGCGGCGATTTCCACAACGCGCGCCAACTGTCTCAGGCGATTGCGTCGCGGATCGATCGCAAACCACGTCGCGGATCGGACGATCCGGCGCAAGCTTTTCACCTTCACCGTCAGGCTCAGGGGCGTCGCGCCCAGATTCTCGGCATGCTCCTGATTCCTCTCGACGCGGACCTCACGATTCCGCTTCGTCGTGCGCCCGATGCAAAAGAGGCATTCACGGAGGCATTCGGGGTCACCGATCAGCCGTCGGTGCGGGCACTTCGCGATTTGCTGGGTGCCGTCGGTGCTCACGAGTGGAATCGCAAGGGTGTGCTGATTCCCGCATTGGATGCGCGGATTCATCCCGCATTCGGAGTGTTCTCGCCGGCGCGTGGTGAGTACATCGATCTGGTGGCCGCGGCGCCGCTGCCATCGACTGAGCTGGCCTTCGATATCGGAACCGGCACCGGGGTGCTGGCGGCTGTACTTGCCCGCCGCGGTGTCAAAGCAGTAGTTGCGACGGATCAGGATCCTCGCGCTTTGCAGTGCGCACGCACCAACCTCGACGCGCTGGGGTACAGCGATCAGGTGACGGTAGTGGAAGCTGATCTGTTTCCGGAAGGTGTTGCGCCTCTAGTCGTTTGCAACCCTCCGTGGATTCCGGCCAAGGCAACGTCGCCCATCGAATACGCGATTTACGATCCGGCCGGAGCAATGCTGAACGGCTTCCTGACCGGCGTAGCAGCGCACCTCGAGGACGACGGAGAGGCGTGGCTGATTCTTTCCGATATAGCCGAGCACCTTGGCCTGCGCACCCGATCGGAACTGCACGCGATGATCGCGGCGGGCGGCTTGACGGTGATCGACCGTGTCGACGTCAAACCGACCCACGCGAAAGTGAGCGATCGAACTGACGCACTCCATGCGGCTCGCGCGCGTGAAACGACGTCGCTGTGGCGACTGCGTAAACGCTGAGCCTCAGGTCAGGACGGATCGTCGAACAGCGTTTGCTGGCTGGGATCTGCGAACAGTCCCATCTGCTCAGGCTGCGGTTTTGCCGGCGGATCCGTCTTGACGTTGGGCAGCACAGTCAGGCGAAGTGCGCCGCGTAGGCGGTCGACCATGCGTTCCCACATAGTCACCTGAGCTGAGAATCCCGCGGCTTCTTCGGCGTCGTCACGACTTTGTGCGTCGGCGGCTTGGCCTCGCAACTGAATCTGCCACTCATTGCTGACATGGAGCAACTGCAGGATCAGGTCGCGGTCGCGGCCGCAGACATCGGCGACGGCTTCGAGATCGTCGGCGACATCAAGGTCGAGGTGCAGCAGAGTTTCGAGTTCTGGGGGCAAATCCTCGAAGGTGAGCTCTGGTTGTGGCGCGCCGACCTCACCATTTTTGTTCGCGAAAAACAGTTCTCCGCCGATCCGCGCCGCAAATTCGTCGTCGACGCTCCGTAGGAACGACGTCAACGACGCGCACGTATCGGTGAGGTGTTTGGGAACAAACGGTGAGCCGGCGACTTCGAGGAACACCGACAATCTGTCGTCGATCAAGACGAACTTGATGCGGGACCATTTGCGGTTGAGATCCGCGATGACCTCGGCAGCCCGGGTGCGGTTGCTGATGTCCTGGACGAGGGGTGAAAACAGTTGAACGTCAAGGGAATCCGCGAGCGGACCGATGAACATGACGGTTGATCCGACGCGAATCGGTATATCGCCGTCGCCGTCACGCTCGGGAAGATTTCCGAGCATGGGAATGAGGGCAAGCGTGACCAACTCTTTGAGGTGATCGACATCGTGTGGCGTGTAGGCCGCCGTGGGGTCGAGGATCGGCATAGCGTCGACGGTGGTGATCGACGGATCAAAATCCGGTGTCTGCTGATTGCCGGTGAGATCACTGGACAGGAATGCCGGGTGCTGGACTCCGAAAACCGTGCGGAACGCCGCGACGGTCATCGAGGCCAACTGATCTGCCCAGCTTTGCCGTTTGTCGACGCAGAACGCCGGTGAACTGTTGTCAGCTTCGGGATTATCGGAAGGCGGAGCCCAACCGAGGTCGACGAGAGCTTGGAGGCCGGCGTCGTCGAGTGCAAACTTGGGGTGCAGGAAGTTGTTGGAGGGAACCTCGCACCGCACCATGTTGTTGTCCCAGATCAAGAACTGAACACAGGGAGCGCCGCCCTCAGCGGGGTCGAAGGCAGCGACCGCAGACTCGACAGCGAGGACATCGCCGTCGGCCATGATCGAGATGTGATCGGCAAGGCGAGCCTGAAACTCCGTCCAAGCTCGGTTAACACTGAGATCGAGATCGAATCCGTGCACGGCCATCAGTCACCTCCTTCCACAACGCTGAGACCTATACGGTAACGCGAGGGGCCGACAATGTCGGTGTCCGCAGGTCAGCGGTGTAACGCCGATCACGGCCGGTCAGCTTGTCGCTAGTGCGGCCCGATGAAATTGCCGGTCAGTCTTCGGGTGAGAATTCGATAGTCACGACCGGGATTTTCGAGGTAGTCGTGACGGGTGTGACTTTCGACGTCGTTGTTGTCGGGGCCACGGTGGACTTGGTGGTGGTTCGAGTCGTTGACGCAACGGTGCTGGTCACCGGCGCAACAACGCGGGTAGTCGGCGCAATGGCACTGGTGACAGCAGGTGCTGTCGTGGGCGTCGGGACTGCTGGTGTGGTGGCCGAAACGTCGAGGTCGACGGTCAAGGGTTGGTTGCGTGGTGCGGTGGCCTCCGCTGCAACCGCCCATGTCGGGGTCGGAGGGATCGCGATGGTCGACACGGCGATCGAACTGTAGAACGCTGCCGGTTCGTAGTCTGCGAGTGAATCGGCAGTGACCGTCGAAACCAGCGAGGGTGGCGTGACGACGGGGCCACTGGCGCCAAATGCGCCCGCTGCTCCTCCGAAGACGAGACCTGAAGCTACAGAAACACCGGCCACTGTGAGAGCGCCGATCATGACTGTTCTGTCTTTCATGTTCACCTGACCTTCGGGAGCAGTACGTGAGTACTGTAGGCGAAACCGAACACAGGCGGAACAGCGAAAGCGGCTTATCGGGATACTGATAAGTGTGTCGTGCAACACAAAAATTGCCGGCAAATGCAGAACCCCGAGCACCGACGAACGTCGATACCCGGGGTAACTGTGCAGGTGGGACCTAGGCGGGGATGGTCAAAACCTGACCCGCGTTGATGAGATCCGGGTTGGAGATGCCGTTTGCATCGGCGATGCGCTGGTACTGGTTGCCGTCACCGTAGAAACGCTCGGCGATGGCCCAGAGGGTGTCGCCACCCTCGACCGTGTACGTCTGTGCTGCCGGAGCGGCGGGAGCCGACTCGGGCTCCGGTGCGGGCATCGGAGCGGCCTGGGGCTCGGGCGTCGGCTCGGCAACGGGAGCCGCTACAGCGGTGTCCGTGGACCACAAGACACGGCCGCCGGCCGAGAGAACGACATTGCGGTCGTCCTGGACCGAGAGCGAAGCGCCCTCGTTGCCTGAGGTCTGCGACGCCCAGACTGCATCCGCATCCTTGTAGATGACAAAGTTACCGTCGGCCTGCACGTCCGCGCGATTGCCGCCCGATCCGTTGGTGCCGGCGGCCCAGACGGCCTGGCCGTTCTCGGAGAGAACAAGGTTGCCGTCGTCCTGCAAGGTGAGGGCGTAGGAACCGTTGTCGGACTTGAGTTCCTGGCCGACTCCGAGACTCTGACCTGACTGCAGTGTGCTCACGCTGTCCCTTTCCAAATCTGTTGCGGTTTTGGTACTGCCACGCCGCACTTTACCTACCAGTTACTTTCTGGTGAGTGGCCGCGTAGGCGGTCCACACTACGTTACTGGAGAGTTCGGTGGTGTGCACAACAGGCAATGATTCGCATCTATTTAGCCAATCTTGCTGGAATTTCCTGGTTTTGGCTGAAATAGGGTGAGGTGCCGGTACCTGCCGGTATGAAATGCCTGATGAAGTCCGAGGCTCTCAGTTTATTCTCAGCAATCATTGGAGAAGGTTTGATCGGACAGCGAAGCCAAGGTCTCGCTGTGCAACACCTGGAGGAGTTCGCGTTCGATGGCCGCAAATTCCGGCGAGGTGATCATGTCCAACTCGCGAGGTCGTGGAAGTGGAACATCGACGACGCGCTTGACCGTCGCCGGCCTGGCCGAGAGAACAACAACACGGTCGGAGAGGTAGATCGCCTCACGGATGTCGTGGGTGATCATCAAGACAGTCCACCGATACTGCTGCCATACGCCCTGCAACCAGGACTGCATCTCGGTACGGGTCAAAGAATCGAGAGCCCCGAAAGGTTCGTCCAGCAGTAGCACCGGCTTGCCCTGGACGACGGTGCGCAACATGGCAGCACGCTGACGCATTCCCCCCGACAGTTGTGACGGAGTTGAATTTTCGAAGCCCGACAAGCCGAAGGCGGAGAACAACTCACGAGCCTTGTCCCGAGCAATCTTCTTGGATACGCCCTGCACTTCGAGGCCGAGCGTGGTGTTGTCGAGAACCGTCCGCCAGGGAAAGAGAAGATCCTTCTGTGGCATGTAGGCGGTCAGAACTTCCGAACCGGAATCCGCAGCGCCGACGGTGACAGTTCCCGAGGTCGGTGTTTCGAGACCGGCCAGAACATTGAAGATTGTGCTCTTGCCGCAGCCACTCGGTCCGATGACGGAGACGAATTCGCCGGGAGCAGCATGGAAGGACACGGCGTCGAGAACCTGTCGGGATTCCCCACGAGTGGAGAATTCCTTGCTGAGTGAGGCGACGTCGACAATGCGTTCGGGAATCATGCTCGCACCCTTTCGCTCAACGCCCACGGCGCAACCAGTCGCTCTATCGCGAAGGTCAACAAATACAGAGTGACGCTGATGAGCGCAGTCACCAGTACCGCGGCCAGTACCAGATCCGTACGAAACGAATTCTTCTGTGTACTCATATAGATGCCCAAACCGGAGGTGGCGCCGACGTATTCGGAGAACACCGCACCCACGACGGCATAGGTGATGCCGATGCGCAAAGCCGTGAAGAAGCGAGGAATCGCCGAGGGCAGGCGGACGTACCGAAACTCCTGCCACCGTGATGCGCCCATGCTTCGCAGCAGCGCGCCGGCGTCTCGATCGGCGGCAGCAAAGCCCTCGATAAGCCCGATTGTCATGGGAAAGAACGTTGCCAAGGCGATCACCAGAACCTTCGGCAGCAGACCGAAACCGAACCAGATGATCATCAGAGGAGCGATGGCAATGATCGGCAAGGTCTGCGAGACGACGAACAATGGCACTAGTGCCCGCGAGAGCCACGGCGAAAAGTCCACCACCACAGCCAGAATCCACGCCAGTACCAACGAGACGGTGAATCCGATGAGCGTCACTTGAAGCGTCGACAATGCATGGCCGGATATCACCTCACGGTGGTCCCAGCCCTGTGAGAGCACACGCCACGGCGACGGCAGAACCTGTGGCCGAATATCACTGACGTCGACGTAGATCTGCCATGCCGCGACCAGCAGGATGACAACGGCGAGCGCGGGCAGCGCTCGCCGTGTGACAGATCCCAGGCGGCCGGCCAGATCAGGGCGCGGCGAGATACTCATTGGTGAAATACTCCGACCAATTCGGCTTCTGGGTCAGCTTTTTGCCATCCGGTCCGGCTAGAAGCCCGTTGTCGAAGAGGAAACCCGAGTAACCGGACCAGGTTTCGAGGTTCTGTCGTCCGACAACGCCGTCGGCGTCCTTCATGAAGTCGGCCGCGAGCATCCGCTGACTGTCCCGCACGAGGTCTTCGTCGGTGAAGGCGCCGGGGTTGGCGTCGATCAGATCCTGGGCAGCGCGATCGGGATCGTCGGCGGCCGATTGATATCCACGCTGAACGGCCTGGACGAACTTGGCGGCCTCGTCAGGGTGATCTTTCAGCCACTTCTGATTGCCGTTGATCACAATGGAATACGCGTCGGGAAATCCGTAATCGGTGTACTGGAAGTAGCGCATCGGAGTTCCGTTGCGTTCGGCCTCGAGGCCTTCCCAGGCAAAATACGACACCGTGAAATCGGCTTTTCCGGAGTACACCGCTTCGTAGGCAGACGTTCCCAAGGCGACCGTCGTGAAGTTACCGGTGCCGCCGTCGTTGCGAATGACCTGCTGCAGTGTCTCGACCTCGCCGGGATCGCCGAAACCGGCGTAGATCTTTCCGTCGAGATCACGCGGACGAGTGATGTCCGCGCGATCGGCTTTGACGCCGATTCCGGTGGCGCGGTGCTGAAGTGGTGCGATGACGGCGGTTGTTTCGGCACCGGCCGCGTGTGCGAACGTGGCTTGGCTCTGGGTGCTGATCCCGAACTCGGCATTGCCGGCATCCACCAAGGTATCGGGGGACGTGTTGTTGTACGGGAGAATCGACACGTCGAGGCCGGCGTCCGCAAAGTAGCCTTCCTGCATCGCGACGTACAGTCCGGTGTGATTGGTGTTGGGTGTCCAGTCGAGGGCAAACCGAATGGCGTCGGATGATTCTGTGCCACTGGAACATCCGCTGATCATGGTCAGTGCGGCGGCTATCGCGGCTGTGGTCGCCAGTGCGCGTCGCAACGATCTCATGACGCAGGCCAGTGCTGCTGGTTCAAGGCCGAATCCCAGAACATCAACTCGTACCGGCTCGCGATGCGGAACGCTTCGCTCATCGCGGCGCGGTCGGCTTCGGTAGCGGCTTCAGCGGCTGCGTCCACGAGCGCCCGAGCTCGCGCGACGGACTCGTGGAACTCCGGAGCGTCGTAAGTGGTGACCCACTGCGCGTACGGATGTGACGGATCGGCGTCGAGTACCTCGCGTGCCGACGCAGCCAGCCCGCGCCCGACCTCCGCGTAGATCCAGAAGCAGGGGAGTACCGCTGCAGCGGAGACCGGATAAGGCGCCGTGGCTGCGGTGGCGATCAGATAGGACACGTATCCCAAGCATGCTTGCGAATGCTCAGGCCGACCGGTCGATTCCGGCAGTACGCCACCGGTGAGCATGCCCTCGTGGAGAGCTGCTTCGACGGATACGGCGGTCGAAGCCGAGTTGGCCCAGAATCCAGCGGCCTGACCATCCGGTGCGTGAGCGGAAACCAGGGATAGTGCCTTGGAATATCCGTCGAGGTAGAGCTGGTCTTGCTCGATGTATCGCCGGAAAGCGTCGAGCGGGAGGGTTCCGTCGCCGAGTCGGCGGAGGAACTCGAGTGAGTCGATCGACTCACGCAGTGGCTCGATTTCGGCCCAGAGTCGGTCGGTGAAACGACCCGAATCGTCGAGCGGCGCCGTGTTTACGGCAGAACTGTATGCAGGCTGTGTAGTAGCCATGACATCCCTTCGTCAGCATTACCTGATCAGGTTCCCGGGTGTGTTCTCAGCCCCGCCCATGCGGAGCACCCCGTGTCAGAACAAGGCGACCATAACACCGTCGGAACTGTTGGTCCGTCCCCACCTGCTGGAAATTGGTAGGTTTGGTGCAGTTTGTTCTCAGGTGAGGTCGTGAGGAGACTGCGGCATGGAGACTGATATTCGACCGGAGCAGACAGACGACAACACAGTGGTCGTGCGAACTCCGGACGGTGACGTCCGGGGGTATGCCGATGGTTCGGTTTTTGTATGGAAGGGAATTCCCTACGCTGCCGCTCCGACTGGTGAGCACCGCTTCCGGGCACCGCGCCCACCGCAACCGTGGGATGGCGTACGAGATTGCCGAGAATTCGGTCCGATCGCGCCGCAAGGGCAAAGCCCGGCGGTTCCGATCGACCGCGCCTTTGTCATCGACGAGGATTGCCTGTCGATCAATGTGTGGGCCCCGCGCCCCGACGGCACACCGCGGCCGGTGATGGTGTGGATACACGGTGGTGCCTATTGCCTGGGTTCGGCGGCCCAGACAATTTACGACGGACGGCACCTGGCGGAGACAGGCGACGTTGTCATCGTCTCGTTCAACTATCGCGTCGGCGCGCTCGGATTTCTGGATCTGTCGTCCTTCTCGACGCCTGATGTGGTGTTCGAGTCGAATTGTGGTTTGCGAGACCAGATTGCGGCGCTTCGGTGGGTTCGTGATCACATCGACGCGTTCGGTGGAGATGCGGACGAGGTGACGGTATTCGGCGAGTCGTCGGGCGCGGGTTCGATCACGACGCTGATGACGTGCCCGAGTGCCGAAGGACTGTTCCAGCGGGCGATCGCGCAAAGTCCGCCGGCCACATCGGTTTACGGCCGTAAGCGCGCACAATCGGTGGCGAGTCGTTTTCTCGAGCTGATGTCGACGCCGGTCGACGATGTCGGCGCGCTCATTACGGCAGACCTCGATTTGATCATCAAGGCCGGCGACGAGTTGGTCAACGAAATTCCGACTCGGATGCCGGGAACCCTGGCGATGGCACCGGTGGTGGATCGGGATCTGGTGCCGCACTACCCCGTTGCAGCGTTTCAGAAGGGGTACGCCCATAGGATTCCCTTGATCATCGGCTCCAACAAGGACGAGGCGTCGATCTTCAAGTTCATGAAGTCGCCGCTGATGCCGGTGAGTGCGCAGTCGGTGGAGGCGATGCTCCAAGCGTTGGCCGACGATCATCCGGACATCTCGCCGACGAGACTGGCCGAAATCATGTCGGTCTATCCGGATCACACCAAACCGAGTGGTGCTCTGGCTCTTTCGCGTGACGCGGCATTCCGGATGCCGACGCTGTGGATTGCCGACGCGCACTGCCGGCACTCACCGACGTGGGTGTACCGGTTCGATCATGCAACTCCGATGCTGAAGGCTGCTCGGATCGGTGCGGGGCACGCTACCGAATTACCGTATGTATTCGGCAATTTCGGTACTTTGAATGTCGACCCGACGTTCTGGTTGAGTGGCCGCAAGGCTGCTCTGGAGGTTGCCGGCCGCATCCAGCGTCGGTGGCTCGCATTTGCCAGACATGCCGTCCCGGCAGCACTCGACGGCTCAAAACACTGGGCGCCGTACGAGGAAGAGAAACGATCGACTCTGTTGATCGACACCACCGATTCGCTCGTCCACGATCCGGATCAGGGCTTGCGCACGGCCTGGGGCAATGACGTGATGGGATTCCATTAGCTGTCGAGTTCGCCCAGCACCGGAAGGGCAGTGCACACCACGGCGATGACAACAATCGGAATGGACAGAGCGACAAAGGTTGCCGAGATGCCGAACTGATCGAGAAACGGGCCGACCAGCAGATATCCGAGCGGTCCGGCTGCGTAGGCCGTCGACGTCATCACGCCGACAACACGTCCGCGCATGTGCTCCGGGCTTCGTGTCTGCATGGCGTAGTTCGCGATCGGGCCCACCGGGCCGTACACAAGGCCTTGCAGGCCTGCGAGCACCAGGATCACCCACAGCGGAGGCAGCAGCGCCATCGCCAGCATCGCGATGCCGAGTACCCCGATGGCACAGATCATGATCAAACGCCGGGACATCAGGGGCGCGAGTGGTGCGTAAGCGAGTGCACCCACAATCCCGCCGACAGCCAAGGCCATCAGAACCGAACCGAGTTGCGCGGGTTGATCGAGTTCGGTGAAGTAGACCGGAAAGACGACGCTTTCGACGGGCATGTACAGCGCCACTACCGCCATGTCGACCAGTGCCAGGGTTCGCAGAATCTTGTTGTTCCACACGAACTTCAGGCCGTCGAGCGTGCCGTGCCAGATCGACGCCGGCCGCGCGTCCTGCTCGGGTGTTCCGGCATCGGCCAGGCGGATGAAGGCAACGACGATTATCGAGAACACAAATCCGGCGGCAGTGATCCAGAGTGTCGTGACAGCTCCGATCATCGCGATCAGGACTCCGCCGACTCCGGGTCCGATGAGATAGGCGACGTTGTAGTTGGCTTCGTAGAGGCTGTTGGTCCGATCGAGTTTCCAGCCGGCCGCGCGAGTAGCCGCCGGCAACATCGATTCTCGGGCCGCCATGCCTGCCGGATCGAACGTGGCACCGAGAGCGGCCAGGGCGGCGATCAACGGAATACTCAGGCCGGTGGTAACGGCGAAGAGCGGAATTGCCGACGCCGATACCGCGGACAACGCGTCGGAGACCATCGAGGTGCGTCGTCGGCCGAATTTGTCGACAAAGGTTCCGGAGAACAGGCTCGCGACGAGTAGGGGCACAGCGGCCGCCCCGGCAACGATGGCGGCGTCGGAGGCGCGTCCGGTGCGTTCGAGGACCAGCCACGGGATCACCACGATGGCGATGCCGTTTCCGATCCCGGAGAACAGCGTCGCGAGGTTGATCAAAACCAGCGGAAGGTAGCGAGCGCGGCCCGGTGCGCCCGTGGGCCGTCGACGACGTGTGACGGGCACGGGCGTTCCTTCCGTTTCGGGCAGATGGCTAGCCTGGTTACCTCCGGGACAACCGCCGGCCTACAGGAGTTCCTGAAATTCCGGATTTTGTGAGACGAACTTCTCGACGTAGGAGCAGGACGGGACGATTTTCTTCTGGTCGGCCTGTGTTTGGTGGAGTGCCTCGCGCACGACGACGGCCGCGAGACCGCGACCTCGGAACTGTGGGTAGGTCACGGTGTGATGGAAGTCGCGCACACCGTTCGACTCGCTGTACTCGGCAAATCCTGCGAGTTCGGTATCGGAGTAGATGTCGAAGCGACTTTCTTCGACATTGTGGACGACTTTGTCGGTCATGAGTGACTCCAGTTTTCTCGGGGCAGCCTGTGATCTACCCAGTCTGTGCTCTGCTCGAAACGGTACTCGGAGTCGTACCCGGAACCGGTGCCAGACTCGCGCCGATTTGTCCGATTGCTACAGTCCAATTTGGACGTCTGTTCAAAGGTTCTGCTGTAAGAGTCCGAGGGTAGTGAAAACGGCCTGTACTAGGCTTTTCGTGCCTCATTGGAATCGAAAAATTACGCTGCGCATTGTTTGCTACCGTAATGATCCCAAGATGTGAGAACCGGCAAAAGGTTTTTTTCTGAACGGGCGAGTCGCGTCCGGAGATCATTCGAAAGCCGACATATTGCAGGTCAGGGAACTGGCGTGAGAGTCGAGAATTGTCGTCGATGAGACGGAAAGTTGCCCAGATCGGGATTTCTCGACGAATCGTTTCATCATCGGTAACCCAAACCGCGCTTCTGGGGGTTAGCGTGTCAATCGTCGGGGACATACGAAGCGTTACACGTTCGCCGGAAGAAAGTTTCCGGGTAACAGTTCAGCGGTTCGTGAATACATCGTCGTCGAACACTTCGAGGAAGGACCGCACATGATTTTCGGGCAGCGTGAGTCGAACAGTTACTTTGCCGCAATATTCTCGTACGACTTCCTCGACGAGCACCTCGGGTACGAGACGATTTCGAAGATTCATCGCGGTGACATCGCTGAGTGGATTCGCGATCTCGAAGCCTCGGGCTTGTTCTCGGCTGCCGAGGTGCGTGCTGCCGAACTGGCCTGGCGCACCAGCCCGCGACTCCTCCTCGACGCGCTCCTCGAAGATGCCGACGAGGTCTCGGTGAAGCGCTGGGAAATCGCCTGGGCACGCCTCGAACGTCAGTCGCATACCTCGCACGCGCCTTCTGTCGCCGAGCACGGTTGAAGAGTCACTGACGACTGAACTTCCTCTGCGGGTCACCGGTACCGGTGACCCGCAGAGTGCATTTCACAAGACGTAGGGTTCGCCGCCGTCGACGATGACCACCTGTTGATCAGTGAGTACTCGGTACGGAATGTGCGACGCCGTGAGAATCTCGACGGTTTTTGCCGTTGCTGCCGGATCCTCCAATTCAGAGGCCCCGCCATGGGGAACTATCGCGAAGTCGATCAGTGACAGGCCGGACCAGATCGGTTCGAACCCGCAGGTCGGGAGTACCTCCGACGGATCGTCGGTGACGTCCAATCCGATCAACGTCGGGCCGGCAACCGCGGCACCGGCGCTGTATCCCGCGTAGACGATGTCTCCGCTGCGCGCGAGTTCCGCAAGAATGCGATCCGCTCCCGAACGCGCCAACTGAGCGCGCAGGACAAAAGTGTTTCCCCCGCGAACCCACACACAGTCGAACGCACGCAGGTGCCGGTGGAGTGAATCCGGTGAGTGGAGGTAGTCGCGGAGATCGACCTCCGCGGCGTCGAAACCCGTGCGGCGAAGCGATACCAATTCGCTTGTCACCGCCGAGGATCGCGCCGCCACCGGCCACGCGTCGGCGGCCGCAGCGATGACGGCAATCCGTGCGCCGTGGCCGGTGAGGGTCGCAAACGCATCGGCATGGTCGCCGAACCGGTACGACGAGAGAAAAAGTTTCACCGGACCTTCCGGCTCACATGGTGAAAGCGAGGTTGTCGACGATTCGTTTGCCCACCTCGAGGTCGCCGCTCAGAATGATGTCGTCTCGATGGTCGGCCGCCCGTACACGTCCGCAGGCGACTCGAGTAAAGAGTTCCGAACTCATTCGCACCGTGGTGGTTGCCGGTCCGTCCAACGCCGGGACAAGGGCAGCTCGCCCGTCGACGGAGACATGGAGCTCTCGGGCCAGTGGGCCGTCGAGAACAAAAGTGATGCGGGCACCGTCGGGTGCTTTTCCTCGCTTGCCCACCACAAATCCGAGGGCGCCGGTGATTTCTTCGAACGCGATCTCCGCGCGCGGGCCGTTCTCGACTGTCGGTGCGCCGACGGCGTCGCGGATATCGAGTTCATGCATCCAGCAATCGAAGATCCGAATACGCATGAAGCGTCCGTACGGCGCGGGTCCGACCGGGGTGAGACTTTCTGCATTCCACTCGGATTCGGTCAGGTTGCGCAGAACTTCCGCGCGGCGGGACGTGATCTCCCGGAAGTGCGCGAGAAGCTGCGGCTGCGAGCTTTTACGAAGCCCTTCGACCCAGCGTTCGTTGAATGCGGCGATCTCATTCTGGACATGCGGGAGCGTATGAACGTCGATGGAGGTTGTCGGCGGTTCGATTCCCGACAGCAACGATTCGGTCCCGATGATGTGCGCAACAACGTCGTGCACCGTCCAACCGGGCAGGTTGGTCGGCGAGAACCAGGCGTCGCCTTCGAGTCCGGAGAGGAGAGAGCCGATGACCTCCCACTGCTCGATCAATGAATCGGTCAAGGATTCCTGGGGCCAGCTGCTCATACTGTGATCTCCTAAGGCTTCGGATTCTGCAGTTTGAACCACTGTATGACGTGTGCGCGTGTTCTCGGCGTTGCGAAACCTGTTGGCGGAAACTCGCGGCCAGGCGGCTGATCCTGTGATAGACCAGGGATGTCGAGTGCCGACGCCGAATTATCCGAGGAGTCTGCTGTGTTTCCTGGAAATTTTGTCAAGTCCACCCCGGACAAGCCTGCTGTCATCCGACCGGCGACGGGCGAGTCCATCACGTATCGGCAGCTCGACGAGCGTTCGACGGCTTTGGCACGATACCTTCGCGGGATCGGTCTCGAACCGGGCGATCACGTCGCGCTTGTGTCCAACAATGATCTCCGCGCATTCGAAGTGTATTGGGCTGCACTGAGGTCCGGGCTGTACATCACCGTCGTGAACTCGCACCTGACGGCGCCGGAGGCCGCGTACATTGTCGACGACTGCGGGGCGAAGGTACTGATCGCGTCGGCAACCGTGGCCGACGCGGTACCGGTGGAACCGTTGCTGATACCGCAGGTGCGCCACCGGTTGGCGTACGGCGGCGAGTTGGCAGGATTCGAGGACTACGACGGCGTGGTTGCGGCGCAGTCCACCGAACCGCTGGATTCGCAGCCTCGCGGGGCGGACATGCTCTACTCGTCGGGAACAACAGGTCGACCCAAGGGGATCAAGGGTGATCTCCCGGAAGGTGACGTCGACGTGACGATGGATCCGTACACCGCGATTTTCGCGCCGATGTACGGATTTGATTCCAGCACAGTCTATTTGTGCCCAGCCCCGGTCTATCATGCTGCGCCCCTACGTTTTTGCGGCGTCATCAATTCGGTGGGCGGCACAGTGATCTTGATGGACCACTTCGATGCCGAGACCGCGCTTCGGTTGATCGAGGAGTACGCCGTCACACACAGCCAATGGGTGCCGACGATGTTTGTGCGAATGCTCAAATTGCCCGAGCCTGTGCGCGCCCGATACGACGTGTCGAGCCTGAAGGTCGCCATCCATGCGGCGGCGCCGTGTCCACCGGAAGTGAAGGCGTCAATGATCGATTGGTGGGGGCCGGTGATCAACGAGTACTACGCGTCGACCGAAGGCTCGGGCGCAACCTTCATCAACAGTGTGCAGTCGTTGGCGCATCCCGGTTCCGTCGGTCGTGACGGAGTCATGGGAATTGTGCACATTTGTGACGACGCCGGCAAGGATCTCCCCGTCGGCGAGATCGGCACAGTGTTCTGGGAGCGCGAAACACTCCCGTTCCGCTATCACAACGACCCTGAGAAAACTGCGTCAGCGCAGCATCCCGATCATCCGACGTGGACCACGAGTGGCGATATCGGATACATCGACGACGAACGATTCCTTTATCTGACCGATCGCGCTGCATTCACCATCATTTCCGGTGGCGTAAATATTTATCCTCAAGAGTCCGAGAATGTACTGACTTTGCATCCGAAGGTATTCGATGTCGCAGTGATCGGGATTCCTGACGAAGAGATGGGTGAACAAGTCAAGGCGGTTGTCCAGTTAGCCGACGGAATCGAACCTTCGGCTGACGTCGCCCAGGAATTGCTGGACTACGTAAGAGACCAGGTTGCGCACTTCAAAGCACCTAGATCTATCGACTTTGCCGAAGAATTGCCTCGGACCGCTACAGGAAAACTGGTCAAGCACAAGCTCAGGTCCCAGTATGTGGACTGCTGATGGCGTGAATTGTCGTCACAAGTTCGAGCGAAGGTAGTCGGCAAGAATCCGGGCATGGCTGTGGGGCAGATCCTTGCTGGCAGTCAGAAGCGTGACCGCGCGGGCGTCCGTGCTCGGTGAAATACGTTCGACGTAGTCGTGCACGGGGAATGCATCGAGTTGCGCAACATAACGGCTGCGAAAGACCTCGAAACGATCGACCTGGTGGCCGTACCACTTTCGTAGCTCGGTGGACGGCGCCAGATCTTTCGACCAATCGTCGAGTGCCAACTCTTCGCGTCGTACTCCGCGAGGCCACAACCGATCAACCAACAGCCGGACCGCCTGCGGTTCGGCTGTCGGTTCGTAAACCCTCTCGACGGTGATGATTCGACTCGTCATTGTCGACACCTCGGCTCAGTTCTTGTTTCACATACTGGAACGGGCACCCAATAGGGTGTGACTGACCTCACAAGCATGGTGAGGGAATACCCCAAAGATACTGTTCGGACTCGATTCAGATGATGAAAGTTCCTTTTCGGGTTCACTTTTATCGGAGAAGTCTGGCTAGTATCAGTCACCATTCACCCAAAAGCGGGTCATCTTCCGCTCATCACACGTTGGTTGCCGCTCGTCGCAGTAGGCGAACCACCAACCGCAGAAGGTAATGGAACAAATGGAAACATCGAAGAGCGCACAAGTGCGTCCATCGGTCGGTGTCCCTCGTGAATCGAGTGACGGCGAACGACGGGTAGCCCTCGTGCCCAAAATCGTGTCCACCCTGATCGGCAAAGGCGTCGACGTCATCGTCGAATCCGGCGCCGGCCTCGGCGCCCTGATCCCCGACGAGCTCTACAGCGCCGCCGGCGCCAAGATCGGCGATCCGTGGACCGCCGACGTCGTCGTCAAGGTCGCCCCTCCGTCATCGGAGGAGATCGCCCGCATCAGTTCCGGCGCCAAGTTGATCGGGTTCCTCAATCCCCGCAACGCCGACAACCGCATCGCCGAGCTCAAGGCAGCCGGCATCGAGGGCTACGCCGTCGAAGCGATTCCCCGTATCTCCCGCGCACAGGTGATGGACGCCCTGTCCTCTCAGGCCAACGTCTCCGGCTACAAGGCCGTCCTGTTGGCTGCGTCGGAGTCCACCCGCTTCTTCCCGATGCTCACCACCGCCGCCGGCACCGTCAAGCCCGCGACCGTGTTGGTTCTCGGTGTCGGTGTCGCCGGTCTGCAGGCATTGGCCACGGCCAAGCGTCTCGGTGGCCGCGCCACCGGTTACGACGTCCGACCTGAGGTAGCCGACCAGGTGCGCTCAGTGGGCGCCCAGTGGCTCGATCTCGGTATCGACGCCGCCGGTGAGGGCGGATACGCCCGCGAGCTCACCGACGACGAGCGCGCCAAGCAGCAGCAGGCACTCGAAGACGCCATCAAGGGTTTCGACGTCGTCATCACCACCGCGCTGGTTCCGGGTCGTCCGGCGCCGCGTCTGGTGACCGCCGCCGCCGCCTCGGGCATGAAGCCCGGCAGCGTCATCGTCGACCTCGCCGGTGAGACCGGCGGCAACTGCGAGCTGACCGAACCGGGTCAGACCGTCGTCAAGAACGGCGTCACCATCTGCTCGCCGCTGAACTTGCCGGCGACGATGCCCGAGCATGCCTCCGAGCTGTATTCGAAGAACATTTCCGCACTGATCGAACTGATGTTGGTGGACGGGGCTTTGGCTCCTGATTTCTCCGACGAGGTTATTGCCGGTGCGTGCGTCACCCGTGAAGAGAAGGGCGCCTGATGTACACATCACTGCTGGCGAACATCGCGATCCTGGTGCTGTCCGGGTTCGTCGGTTTCGCTGTGATCTCCAAGGTCCCGAACACCCTGCACACCCCGCTGATGTCGGGCACCAACGCCATCCACGGCATCGTCGTCCTCGGCGCACTTGTCGTGCTCGGTAAGGTGCAGGACCCGTCGATCGGGTTGCAGATCATCTTGTTCGTCGCACTCGTCTTCGGAACGGTCAACGTCGTCGGCGGCTTTGTCGTCACCGACCGCATGCTGGCGATGTTCAAGGCCAAGCCGGCCGCCAAGGCTGTTACGAAGGACGGTGACCAGTAATGGAATACCTGGTCAATAGCTTGTACATTCTCGCGTTCTCGATGTTCATCTACGGTCTGATGGGTCTGACCGGACCCAAGACCGCGGTGCGCGGCAACCAGATCGCCGCAGTCGGCATGATCATCGCCGTCGTCGCGACCCTGATCTCCATTCGTGATGCGCAGCTGGGCAACTGGATCGTCATCATCGCCGGTCTCGTCATCGGTGTCGTTCTCGGTGTTCCGCCGGCATTGCGGACCAAGATGACGGCGATGCCGCAGTTGGTGGCACTGTTCAACGGTGTCGGCGGCGGTACCGTCGCGTTGATCGCTTACGCAGAGTTCCTGGACTCGGACGGCTTCACGGCCTTTCAGCACGGTGAGTCGCCGACGGTGCACATCGTCGTCGCATCCCTCTTTGCTGCAGTGATCGGCTCGATTTCCTTCTGGGGCAGCGTCATCGCGTTCCTGAAGCTGCAGGAAACCCTGCCCGGCCGCCCGATCGGCATCGGCAAGTTGCAGCAGCCGCTCAATGCGCTGCTTCTCATTGCCGCCGTGGCGTTCTCGGTCATCATCGGCATCAAGGCGATCACGCCGGAAGGCCCGACCAGCTCGCTGTGGATCGTCGGTGTCCTGGTCATCTCGGGCATCCTCGGCCTGATGGTGGTGCTGCCCATCGGCGGCGCGGACATGCCCGTCGTGATCTCGCTGCTCAACGCGCTCACCGGACTCTCTGCTGCGGCAGCCGGTTTGGCGCTCGACAACCAGGCCATGATCGTGGCCGGCATGATCGTCGGCGCGTCGGGCACCATCCTGACCAACCTGATGGCCAAGGCCATGAACCGTTCCATCCCGGCGATCGTTGCCGGTGGTTTCGGTGGCGGCGGCGGAGAAGCTGCTTCCTCGGACGGTGTTGTGCGTACGGCGAAGGCAACCTCGGCTGCCGATGCCGCTATTCAGATGGCGTACGCCAACCAGGTCATCATCGTTCCCGGTTACGGCTTGGCTGTGGCGCAGGCTCAGCACGCAGTCAAGGACATGGCGAAGATGCTCGAGGCGAAGGGCGTCGAGGTCAAGTACGCCATTCACCCCGTCGCCGGCCGTATGCCCGGTCATATGAATGTTCTTCTCGCCGAGGCGGATGTCTCGTACGACGCGATGAAGGAAATGGACGACATCAACGACGAGTTCAAGCGCACCGATGTCACGTTGGTGATCGGCGCGAACGATGTCACGAACCCGTCGGCGCGTAATGATCCGTCGTCGCCGATTCACGGGATGCCGATCCTGAACGTGGATCAGTCGAAGTCGGTGATCGTGCTCAAGCGTTCGATGAACTCCGGTTTCGCGGGGATCGAGAATCCGTTGTTCTTCGCGGACGGAACGTCGATGTTGTTCGGTGATGCGAAGAAGTCCGTTGCCGAGGTGACGGAAGAACTCAAGGCACTGTAAGTCTGTACTCTGCCGGAAAGGGCACCTACGCGCGATGCGGGTAGGTGCCCTTTTGCCTTGCTGCGCGCAGACAGTTACGCGGCTAGCAGCTCTTAGACAGCGGGAGGGGTGACGGGAGGAGTGGTGGGCTCTTTGTCAGCCGACAGGCTCGTGATGAGGGGGAGGATCAGTGCGAGGATGGCCTTGAAATCCATGTGTGGAATCCTTTGTTGTTGGACGAGCGTCTGATTCGGACAAAATGAACATACGATAGAAACCTGATCGATGGGGGGAGATTTCGCCAAATGAGCGAATGTTCTTGCCCCGGTTACCGCGTCCGTATTCCGTTGCAGCGCAAGTGGTTGCGCCACTAGGGACCATAGTCCCCTGTTGGGGTTACGAAGGACCTCAGGGCTGGCTGCAGCGCTACAGGTGAATGCTGCGATGTCGCGAAAAGGCCACAACGGCTGTATCGGCACGCAATGCTTCACGTTGCGCCGCGATCGGTGAACGCTCCATCAAAACGGCTGCGGCACAACCCCAGGCAGCGGCGACCAGTAGCCCGGCAATCACTCCGAAAATCCCGCTCATCTCGGCAGCGCTCGCACTGATGCACACCCCGGCAACTCCGGAGATACCAAGCCCGATAACCACTGGTCGCCATCGAGGGGCGGATACCAGTACCGCCGAACCGTAGAGAGCGGCCGCGGCCACTACATGGCCGCTGGGTAGCAACGTCGTCGGCGCATCCGTGATCCAAGACCCCAGCGCAGCAGTGGTCAGGTTGGCACCCACCCCGAGCATCAGGATGGCGCCGATGCCGTAGTGGAGATTTCGGACCATCGACACCACGGCCAGGGCAGTGGTGGCTGCCAGCACTGTTGTCACGTCGACATGGATGATCACCCAATCAGCGACGGATTCGAGCGATTCCGGAACGGTGACCGTCGGCGACGTGGGTCTCAGTAACAACAGGATGCCGAGCGCCACAACACACAGTGAGGCAAGGGCAAGCAGGCGAGGAGTGGTGGATGAGGAGCGAGGGGCGGGGGACGAGACGGTCACGGTACCCAAGCATCCTCGCTTCGCCTGTGCGTGTCGTGAGGATCAGCTGTGACTTCGGTGGGCGGTCGGAGAATCGCGACGAACGACACCGGCGCAACCCGCAGCGACCAGCACACATGCCAAGGGGATCAACATCGCTGTGGTGAGAGGCACAATCTTGGTCACCCATCCGATGGTTGCCGGGCCCGCAAGAAATCCGATGTACCCCATTCCGACAACACGAGACATGTTGGTACCAGCCGAACCGGAACCCAGGTTGCCGGCCGTCGTGAAGATCTGCGGGATGCACCCGGAGAGACCGGCGCCGAACAGTGCCCAGCCGAACAACGTGAGCGGAAGCCAACCCGACAACACGACGGTCAGCATTCCGGCGGCGGAAATGATCGCGCCGTAGCGAACCACGGCGACGGGACCGACGGCCGCGCTGATGCGGTCCGCCGTGAAGCGTCCGACCGTCATCATTGCGGAGAAGGCGCCGAAGGACAGCGCAGCAACGGCATTCGAGACGCCGAGGTCTTCCTTGACCTGCAACGCGCTCCAGTCGTTTGCCACCCCTTCGGCAAGCATCAAGACAAATGCGAGCGAGCCCAACGCAAGCACCTTGGCCGAGAAGTGGCCGTGCGGTTGTTCGGATTCGGTGGCTTCGGAGTGGTGCGGGGTGTGCGGAAGCAAGGGCCGCGAAAAGATCGCGACGGCCACCAAACCGATTGCCGACGCGGCGGTAAGGGTGACGTACGGCGGGAGTTCGATTGCCAGCGTGCCGAATCCGACGATCGAGCCCACAACACCGCCCACCGAGAACATGCCGTGAAAGGCAGCCATGATCGGGCGACGGTAAAGCTGTTCGGCTTCGACGGCCTGAGAGTTCATCGAGACGTCCAGCGCCCCGTTCGCAAATCCGAAGACAACCAGGGCCGCACCCAATTGCCAGGTGTTGGTGGCGTACCCCGGACCCAGCACTGCCGCGCACAATCCGAGGCCCGCGAGAATCACCATGCGTCGGCTGCCGTAGCGATCGGCAAGTGGGCCACTCACTTGCATGCCGGCGATGGCGCCGACCGCGAGGAGCAGCAGCAGCGAACCGAGTGTGGAATGACTGATGCCCACCCGGTGTTCGATCGACGGGATGTGGACCACCCACATGGCAAGGAGGAATCCGTTGATCCCGAAAATGCCGAAGATGCCGGCGCGGGCGCGAATCAGTGCTGGGCTGGGCGTGCTGCTCACCGTGACAGTGTGCCAGGCCCGGATGCTCTCACAGGTGCGCGAGTAACACGGCCGGATCCTCGAGCATCGCCGCCACCAGTGAAAGGAACTCTGCAGCTTGCCTTCCGTCGACACCGCGATGGTCGAAAGTCACAGAAAGTGTGACCACAGATCTGATCTCGATGAGCCCGTCGACCACCCACGGACGCTCGTTGACAGCGCCCAGACAGAGGATGGCAGCCTCACCGGGGTTGAGGAGAGGTACGCCGCCGTCGACACCGAATACTCCGACATTGGTGATCGTGACGGTTCCGCCGGTGAGGTGCGGCGTGTCGGTTCGGCCGGCTCGCGCGGTCGCAGTGAGTTCATTGATCGATCGAGCAAGGTCGAGCAGGCTCAGCGTGTCGGCGTCCTTGATGTTGGGGACCAGCAGCCCGCGATCCGACGCCACCGCAATGCCGAGGTTCACGTGTGGATGCTTGACGCTGCTGCCGGACTGCTCATCCCACGTCGAATTGACCTCGGGGCTCGAAGCGATCGCCGTGACCAATGATTTGGCAGCGAGGGTCAGTGGTGTCACCGAAATGTTTTCGAAGGGTGCGGAGTTGCGGAGCTTGGCGAGCAGGTCCATCGACGCGGTGACATCGACGGTGACAAACACAGTTGCCTGTGGTGCTCTGGCGCTGGAGGTCATTGCCGACGCCATGCGCCGGGTGTGTGTCGGCGCAGTCTCTCCGTCTTGGTGCATTGTCTGGGGGACGTGCCGTCGTCTTCGGCTCGAGTGCGATGCCTGCGGTCCGTAGCCGACAAGAACACTCGGCGGGGCGGGTTCGGCCGACTCCGCAGTCGTGATCCGGATGATCGGCGCACCGACGGGTACGGTGGCGCCGGGTTCGACCAACAGGTCTGTCACCATTCCGGCATAGGGAGAGGGAAGTTCGACCAGGGCTTTGGCTGATTCGACATCGGCAATCACCTGATCGAGAGTTATGGTGTCGCCGACATCAACACGCCACGACACCAATTCGGCGCTGGTGAGACCTTCGCCGAGATCCGGTAGACGGAACTCCGCGGTGTTCATGGCGTCAGTACCCGGTCGAGTGTGTCGAGAATCCGGTCTGCATCCGGCAAGTGAAACTGCTCGAGTTTTGCTGGGGGATAGGGAATATCGAATCCGGTGACACGCAAGACCGGCGCCTTCAGATCGTAGAAACAATGCTGCGCGGCATGTGCTGCAATTTCTGCCCCCAGGCCGAGGAACATCGGTGCCTCGTGAACGACGACGAGTCGACCCGTCCGTCGTACCGAGTTGTCCACGGTGTCGAAATCGATGGGGGAGAGGGACCGGAGGTCGATTACTTCGAGGTGGTGACCCTCGTCGTCGGCGATATCCGCAGCTTCGAGCGCGGTAGCCACCATCGACCCGTACGCGACGA
This sequence comes from Rhodococcus sp. OK302, assembly GCF_002245895.1. Classification (NCBI taxonomy): domain Bacteria; kingdom Bacillati; phylum Actinomycetota; class Actinomycetes; order Mycobacteriales; family Nocardiaceae; genus Rhodococcus; species Rhodococcus sp. OK302. Next base: position 5,362,471 of record NZ_NPJZ01000001.1, on the reverse strand, counting down.
CGGTGGCGTCACTTCCTTGGCGGACAACACGCGCACTGTGCAGGGGGAGTGAGGGTTCCGCGTCGAGATCAACCTCGGCCGCATCCCAGTACCGACGCTTGGGCTCGAGAAACACAACGGGATCGTCACACTCGATTGATTGACGGATCATGTGGTAACCGTCGGCAGGGTTGCTGGGGTACACCACTCTCAGTCCGGCAGTGTGTGCAAAATAGGCTTCCGGTGACTCCGAATGATGTTCCACGGCACCGATTCCGCCCCCGCTGGGAATGCGGATCGTGATCGGGGCGCGTACCCGTCCCTCGGTTCGATAGTGAATTTTTGCCACTTGAGAGACGATTTGATCGAAAGCCGGGTAGACAAAACCGTCGAACTGTATTTCACACACCGGTCGGTATCCGCGCAAAGCCAAACCGAAAGCTGTTCCCACGATCCCGGATTCGGCGAGCGGCATGTCCATCACCCGGTTCTCGCCGAAGTCCTTCTGGAGTGCATCGGTGACACGGAAAACTCCGCCGAGACGGCCGACGTCCTCACCCAGGATGACGACGCGGCGATCCCGTTCGAGTGAGCGTCGTAGTCCGGTGTTGAGCGCCGTCACCAGATTGACGACAGTCATGACATGGCCTCCTGATCGTCGAAACTTGCCAGGTACTCCCGATGTTGTTCTCGCTCATGCTCGATCAACGGGTGCGGCCCGGTGTAGACGTGCTCGAACAGAGTCGACGGCGGCGGGTCCGGAGTTTCAAGCGTGGCGTGCCGCAAGCGGGCGGCGACATCCTCGGCCGCGGTCGAAATTTCGGCATCGGCGGTTTCGTCGAGAATTCCGCGCCGCTCCAGAAACGCCCTCATCCGCGTGATCGGATCACGTCGGCGCCACTCGGCCATGTCGGTATCGCTGCGATACCGGGACGGATCGTCGGAGGTGGTGTGCGGACCCATCCGGCAAGTGATTGCTTCGATGAACGTGGGCCCACTTCCTTCCCGCGCATGGGCAAGCGCCGCGCGCGTCACTGCCAGAACAGCGAGTACATCGTTTCCGTCGACGCGGAAGGAAGGTATGCCGTAACCGTCGGCGCGGTGCGAGATCGGGGTGCGGGACTGTAGCGAGACGGGTTCGCTGATGGCCCATTGGTTGTTCTGGCAGAAGAACACGACGCCGGCGCGGAAACTGGCAGCGAATCCCAACGCTTCGGCAATATCGCCCTGGCTGGTGGCGCCGTCGCCGAAATAGGCGATGGTAGCGATCTCAGCTCCGTCGAGGTGGGCGCCGAGTGCGTACCCTGTTGCGTGAAGCCCCTGCGATCCGACGACGATCGCCGGGTTGGTCACGTTGAATTGATTTGGATCCCAAGCAGAATGGGAGCACCCGCGCCACATGTGCGTCAAAACTTCCGGGGGAACGCCGCGGCAGTAGGCGACGGCATGTTCGCGGTAGCTGACGAATGCAAAGTCGTCAGGTTTCAGAGCGCGGGCCGAGCCGACTTGAGCGGCTTCCTGGCCCAAGAGTGGTGCCCACAAACCGATTTCGCCTTGACGTTGGAGTGCTACCGCCGCGGTGTCGATTCTGCGACTGATGACCATGTCCCGGTACAACGAGATGTATTCGGTAGGTCCGAGGTCTGCGATCAGACGGTCGTATTCGGTTCGGCACACACGGGCGCCGTCCGGTTGGAGGAGCTGGACTGGATAGTCGAGGTTGTCGATCATCGCGGTTCACCTCGGTTTCTACTCATGCCCGACGCGCCTTGTGAGCGAGATCGAGCAATCCCGATGTGTTTTTCAGTTGTGGTCTCTCTTCCCAGCATCCCCTTGATTGCAGAATCCGCAAGGGGGTCACCGTCTCGAAAGCATGCCTACCAGTCACGATTTCCGAACTCGTGGGTAACAATGGCGTCGTTACTGCCAACTATTCGATTTCTCCCGCTAGCATCGGTGCGATGAATGCAGTCGGACTGAACGAAGAAGCAGTTTCCGGGTGGATCGCCGAACTGGGGGTTGGCGCCACCACACCACTGACTTTCGAGAGGATCGGCAACGGTCAATCCAACCTCACGTACTCGGTGACGGATGCGGGCGGCGGGCGCTGGGTACTGCGCAGGCCCCCATTGGGGACATTGCTTGCGTCAGCTCATGACGTGGTGCGGGAACACCGAATCCTGTCCTCACTTCAGGGAACTCCGGTTCCGGTGCCCAAGATCATCGGCATCACCGAAGACCCGGCGATCACGGACGCGCCGCTGGTGCTGATGAGCTACGTCGACGGGCTGGTGATCGACGGAGTGTCGGTTGCGCAGAAGTTGACGGTGGAAGAGCGTCGGAAAGTCGGATTGGCACTCCCGAAGGCGCTGGCCACCATCCACGCCGTCGACCTCGAGGAAACGGCACTCCAAGATCTCGCGAGCACCAAACCTTTTGCGCAGCGGCAACTCAAGAGGTGGTCGGCGCAGTGGGACAAGTCGAAAACGCGGGAAGTTCCCGACGTCGAGCGGCTTGCGGAAATCTTGAATCGAAACATTCCCGAGCAAACCGAAGTGACCCTGGTCCACGGCGATTTTCACCTCAACAACATCATCGTCGATCCGGCCGAAGGTCGAGTACTCGCGGTGGTCGACTGGGAACTCTGCACGCTGGGAGACCCGCTCGCGGATCTCGGTGCGCTACTGGCATATTGGCCCGAAGCCGGCGACAAGGTGGCCGGCCCGTTCATGGCGTCGACGCTCGAAGGTTTCCCGAATCGCGACGAACTGGTCGAGGCCTACGTTGCCGCCACCGGCCGCGACGTCTCGGCAGTGGGCTACTGGCATGTGTTGGCGCTGTGGAGGCTGTCGATCATCGCTGAGGGAGTATTGCGTCGAATCCTCGACGACCCACGCAACAAGGCCGAACACGGTGGCCCGACGGTCACCTTGATCGACGGAATTGTCGCTCGGGCAGTGGCGACCGCAGAAAAGCTGGGATTGAATTAAACGAGCGAACCGGCCGCGGCAGCGATCGCGGCCGGTATAGCGACCGGCGTGCGGGTAACAGCGTCGACGTACACGTGGACAAAGCGGCCCGTAGCTGCAGCTTCCCAGATCCCGTGTGCGTTCTCGTGGAAGATCGCGAGTGAGTAGACGATGCTCTTGGTGCCAAGTTTTTCGACCCTGATACCGACTTGGAGTTGTTCGGGGAACGTGAGTTCGCTCAGGTACCGGCAGGACGTTTCGGCCACAACACCAATGGCCGGAAGGTTACGAATGTCGGTACCGGTTGCCGACATGAGCCACGCGTTCACGGCCGTGTCGAAGTACGAGTAGTAGGTGACGTTGTTGACGTGCCCGTAGTGGTCGTTGTCATCCCAACGGGTGGGGACGGGCCAGCGAACCGGGAACTGCTCGATCGAGATAGAGGAATCTGTTGCGGTCACGACTTCGACCTTAACGAGGCGCTGCTACCGATCAACACGGACCTGACGATCAATCCGACGAGCAATGCCCAGAAGGCCGATCCGACTCCTGCGACGACGACACCCGACGCGGCAATAAGGAACGTGACGACGGCACCTTCGCGTTCGGCCGGATCGTTGAGCGCCGCGGTCAGAGAAGCCGCCAGCGTCGCCAAGAGTGCCAGTCCGGCAACAGTTTCCACCACTCCTGCCGGGGCCGCGACAACCAGCGCGGCAACGGCGGCAGAACCTACGGCAAGTACGAGATAGGCCCAACCGGCCGTAGCGGCTGCTATCCATCGGCGCTTCGGATCGGGATGCGCGGTGGGCGCCGCCGCCAGTGCAGCGCTGATTGCGGCGAGGTTGATCGCGTGACCACCGGCTGAGGCGCCGAGAACAGTGCCGATGCCGGTCACGATCATCGACGGCCGCCACGGCACGGCATATCCGAACGAATTCATCACCGCCACACCGGGAATGTTCTGCGAGGCCATGGTCACGATGTACAACGGCAAGGCAATTCCGATCATCGCCTGCCACGTCCACGACGGTGCCGTGAGGTCGATGCGAGGAATCATGGCTGAGACGTCGAGGGTGTTCTCGGATGTCACCAGACTGATACAGATGACGACGGCAGCGGTCAGAAATGCGAGCGGAACTGCCCACCGCTTGGAGAAGCGTTGCGCCGCAAGCCAGACCAGAATCACCGGAGCCACCACCAGTGGTGCGTCTCGTACAGCGCCGATCGGGGCCAGGCACAAGGGCAGGAGAACCCCGGCCAGCATCGCCTGAGCCAGGGGAGTCGGAATAGCCGAGATGAGCTTGCCCAGCGCGGGCCACAGTCCGGTCAGAACTATCGCAACTCCGACCACGATGAAGGCGCCCACTGCGGCGGGCCATCCACCGTGCACCGCGCCGGCACCGGCGAGCAATGCTGCGCCTGGTGTCGACCACGCCAGGGTGATCGGAATTTTGTACCGTCGGGACAACCAAAGCATGCCCAGGGCTTGGGTGACACAGAGGGCGAGGAGTCCCGATGCTGCTTGAGCGGCGTCAGCACCTACGGCTGTGAGACCGGTGAGGACTACCGCGAACGAGCTGGTGAACCCCACCAGTGCAGTCACGATTCCGGCGCTGATGGGCTGCGCGTTGCCGCGGACCATGTCCGGCTCAGTGGTCTGGGGGGAGTCTGACATGGTCAGTAATTCTGCCTGACGGATCTACCGATCCGGACGGATGGGCGCCGTGACGGCTTTGCCGTAGATGAGATGGGTTTGTGCGTGCCACACCTCGGGGTGAGCAGCAAGATGGTCGATCAGCACTCGCTGCAGGTGTGCGCTGTCGCGAACCGCGACATGGAGGAAGAAGTCCTCGGGCCCCGAGACATTGAACAGTGCAAGAGTTTCCGGCAATGCGAGGGCGTCGGCGGTGAAGCGGTCCACCAGGTCGCGTCGGTGCGGACGCAGTTGCACAGCAATGATCGCCTGCATCGACCGACCAACGGCCGACGGATCGACGACGGCATGGATCCCACTGATCGTCCCGTTTGCTCGCAGACGTCGCACACGTTCGTGACATGACGACGTCGCCAGCCCGACTCGGTCGGCCAGTACCTTGTTGGTGATCGACGCATCCTTCTGTAATTCGGCCAGAATCTTCCAGTCCACCGAATCCAAATCTTCATTCTTCGACATCTGCCGAATTCTATCCGGAACGGTTTTGAACTTCCCGGATCCAGTTGCACACTCCTGTCATGAATGCAGGTGTCGGACCTGCTCGAACGTGAGGTATTTCGGATGAGTATCGGTCAGTGGCTAGCTTTCGGCTCACTGCTTTCCATCGTCTTGTTCACACCCGGCCCGGATTTTGTCCTGATTCTGCGGCATTCCCTGGCGGATCGGCGGACGGGTGCCGTCGTGGCAGCCGGTGTGACTGCTGGACTTGTTGTGCACACCGCCGCCGCGTCGCTCGGACTGTCGGCCCTCGTCGCGACTCGCCCACAACTGCTCTCGGCGCTCACCTACGCGGGTGCGGCTTACCTGACCTGGCTGGGTATCTCCGCAATTCGCAGTGCATTCAAAACACGAAGTGGTGGAGACACCCTGACAGCCGTTTCGGAACCGATCCCAGCGGCGCGGGCATTCCGCTACGGGTTCCTCTCCAACCTCCTCAATCCCAAGGCATTGCTGTTCTTCCTCGGTCTGCTTCCGCAGTTTGTCGAACCTGGTAGCGGCGCAGCCTTGCGCACCCTGACGTTGGCCGGCGCCACCGTAATTGCCGCAGCACTGTGGTGGGCAGTCGTTGTTGTTCTGGCGGCGGGCGCCGGACGGAAGTTGAGGCGGCCGGGCGTCGGCAAGCGCATCGACGTGGTGAGCGGCGTCCTGCTGGTTGGTCTCGGCGCGTTCTTCGGTGTTGCCTGATTCGAGTCATGCCAGTATTGGTCCCATGACTCTTCCCGTGCTGATCGACGCTCCCGAACTGGCATCGCTCATCGATGCCGGCACCCCACCGATTCTGCTCGATGTTCGTTGGGCGCTGGGTGATCCGAACGGTGAGGAGCATTTTCGTGAGGCCCACATCCCGGGCGCAGTGTTCGTGAATCTCGAAACCGAACTGGCCGCTCCGCCGTCGAAGGAATCGGGCAGGCATCCACTGCCGTCGATCGAGAACCTGCAGGAAGCGGCACGTAGATGGGGAATCGACGACGGCGCCCCGGTCGTTCTCTACGACGCTGTGGGAAACATGTCAGCAGCGCGGGGTTGGTGGCTACTACGCTGGGCTGGACTCGCAGATGTTCGTCTGCTCGACGGAGGATTGCCGAACTGGGAATCAGCAGGTTTGCCGACGTCTGTGGGAACCGGGGAGGCAGTCCTACCGGGAACCGTCACGCTTCGAGGCGGTCAGATGCCCACGATCGACATCGACGAAGCTGCTCGGTGGAACGGTGTGCTTCTCGATGCGCGAGCCGGGGAGCGCTACCGCGGTGAGGTGGAACCGATTGATCCTGTCGCCGGCCATATTCCGGGTGCGGTGAGCGCACCGACCGCAGCCAATCTTGATGCAAACGGCCAATTTTCGGAGGCGAAGATTTTGCGTGAGCGTTTTGCAGCGCTGGGGGATACGGATCGAATTGCGGTGTACTGCGGGTCGGGAGTGACCGCGGCACATCAGATTGCAGCTCTCGCCATTGCCGGCTACGACGCCACGCTGTTTCCGGGATCTTGGTCGCAGTGGTCAAATGACAGTGCACGACCCGTCGAAACTGGAGCGTAAGTTCAGGTTTCGTTGCGGGTGATCAACTGCGGAACCACGAACCAAAACGTCGTGAACATGACTGCGGCACAGGTGGCGAGGATGATTGCAGTAATTCCGCCCACGGCAATCTCGGTGATCAGCAGCACCGTGCCCGTCATGGATGCGGCCAGAAAACCTATGCCGCACAGAGTGAATCGGTTTGCAATGGTGAGGATCCGCTCGCGATGCCCACCGCGAAACAGGACCCGATGCCACACCGCGGGCGCCATCAGCAATCCGAAGGATATCGCGACCAGGATGACTGTCACGAGGTGAATGGTCCTGATGTACGACGGTCCGTCGGCGTACCGTTCGGTGAATGCCACGGCGAGAAGAAATGCGAACAGGATCTGGACGCCAGAGAGAGCGACTCGCAATTCCTGCAGCAACTCGTTGAAGTTTCGTGCGAGTTGCACGGGAGCGCTCTCTCCGGTGTCCGTCATAGATCCGAGTTTGTCACGCGCGCGAGTATTCGGAGGCGCGTTGGATCTGGTCGGCTGTGGGGCGCACGCCGGTGTAGAGAACAAACTGCTCGGCGGCCTGGAGGGCAATCACGGAACCGCCGGTGATCACCGTCTTGCCGAGTTCGGTGGCCAGTGCGACCAGCGGAGTGTTCACGGGCATCGCAACCACATCGAATACGACCTCGGCGCTGCGAACCGCGACATCCGGGAAGGACAGGGAATCGGATTCGGCGCCGCCCGCCATGCCAATCGGGGTGGCATTGATCAGAACTCGGAAATCCCGCGTCGCTCCGCTCGCCCCGCCGGGACTCATTTCACCGAGATCTGATTTCCAGGTGAATCCGTACTGATCAGCAAGAGTCGAACCAGCGGCCTTGTTACGCGCCACTACTGTGACGTCGGTGAAACCGGTATCGCGAACTGCTGCGACAACTGCCTTCGCCATGCCTCCACTGCCGGCCACCGCAACCGACAGTGAAGTGTCTACATTGTTCTCGCGCAAAAGATTTGCCACCGCTTGGTAGTCGGTGTTGTAGGCATGCAAGACGCCCGCTTCATTGACGATGGTGTTGACCGAGTCGATTGCCGACGCCGAATCGTGCATGACATCGACGTGCGCGATGACCTGTTCCTTGAACGGCATGGACACTCCGCAACCGCGGATGCCGAGTGCGCGGATCCCGGCGATTGCCGCCGGAATGTCATCGGTGGTGAACGCCTTGTAGACGAAGTTGAGACCCAGTTCCTCGTACAGGTAGTTGTGGAATCTGGTGCCGATGTTGCTCGGTCGCCCGGAGAGCGACATGCACAGCAGTGTGTCCTTGTTGAGGTCGACAGTCATGGCCTCAACTCTAATCGACCCATCCTGGCGAGCAGCGGCTCCGAATACCGGGTAAGCAGTGGTATTGGAACCCGAGAAGAACCGAGACGCCCATGGTCACACAGAGCATCGATGAACAACCGGTTGCGGAACCACGTCGCAGATTAGTTGCCCACGCAGTGTCCGGCGTGGTGGCCGTGGCAGTCGTGCTGGGCGTCGGCGAGCTGGTGGCACTGCCGATCAACCCCGACTCATCGCCCTTCTATGCGGTGGGTGCGACCACCGTCGACCGCACGCCCGCGTGGGCCCGTGAATTCGCGATCCACACCTTCGGAACCAACGACAAGCCGGCCTTGTTCATCGGAATGTCGATCCTGATCGTGTTGCTCGGCGCGGTTGCCGGTCTGTTGGAACGTCGACGACGCCCCATCGGCAGTGTCATTCTCGGAGTCCTCGGGTTGGTGGGGGTGTACGCCGCGTTGCAGCGGCCCATCGCCGACGCGATGTACGTGATCCCGACGATCGTGGGCGTCGCCGCCGGAATTGCAACGCTTCGATTGTTGATCGGGCAACTCGAAGTGGAGTTGGCGGCTGGTATCGACGAGTCCTGGCTGCCACGACGCCAATTCCTGATGCTGGCCGGGGTGGCATTGGCCGTCGCTGCGGCAGCGGGAGCGGCCGGCAAGTTCGTGGGCAAACGGATCGCGGGAGCTGTGGCGAACCGGGAAGATTTTGTGGTTCCCACAGTCAAGGACGTGGCTGCTCCGATTCCCGCCGGAGCGAATATCGGCGTCGCCGGGGCGTCGACGTACATCACTCCCAACGAAGATTTTTATCGAATCGACACGGCACTCCTGGTTCCGCAGCTCACGACGGACTCGTGGGAATTGCGTATCCACGGCATGGTCGACCGTGAAATGACTCTGTCCTTTGCCGATCTGGTCGCCCGAACCCCGATCGAGCGCGTAGTCACATTGACCTGCGTCTCCAACGAAGTGGGCGGCGTCTTGGCGGGCAACGCCACGTGGATCGGCTATCCGATGAAGGACCTCCTCGAAGAAGTCGGAGTGCACCCGGATGCGGACATGCTGCTCTCGACCAGCGTCGACGGATTCACCGTCGGCACTCCTGTAGAAGTGTTGATCGACGGGCGCGACGCGATGCTTGCCGTCGCGATGAACGGGGAACCGCTGCCCTTCGAGCACGGATATCCCGTCCGCCAGGTTGTTCCGGGACTGTACGGCTTTGTGTCCGCGACAAAATGGGTCACCGAGTGGGAGTTGACGCGATTCGATCAGGTCGACGCCTATTGGACGCAGCGCGGGTGGGGCGCGCAGGCTCCGATCAAGACGGCGTCGCGAATCGAAGTACCGGCAGCGCTGTCGCCGGTGAATTCCGGTCAAGTGCTGGTGGCAGGAACTGCGTGGGCTCAGCATCGCGGTATCGAGAAGGTGGAGGTGCGCGTCGACAACGGGGAGTGGCAACCAGCGACATTGGCGCAGGAGTACTCGATCGATACGTGGCGTCAGTGGTCGTGGATGTGGGACGCGGCGCCGGGATTGCACACGCTGCAAGTCCGGGCGACCGACCTCGACGGCAATGTTCAGGTGGAGGAGAGGACTCCGCCGATTCCCGGCGGCGCAACGGGTTGGCACACACGGTCGTTCACGGTGAAGTAGGTCAGCAGTTGGCGGCGAGGTCGGTCAGTGTCTGATGATCTGCTCGGCTGATGGGCAACCCGTACGACACTGCGACCGTCAGGTACTTGCCGGCGTAAAAGCAGTGGTAGGCAGGATTTGGCGGTAGCCATTCACTGGGGGTGCTGTCACCTTTTGCCTGATTATCGGGACCGTTGACGGCCAGCAGATTCAACTGGGTGTCGTTGGCAAATCTTTTGCGGAGGGGGAGCGGCCAGCTGTGTGCCCCGAAGTCCCACGCTGCCGCAAGAGGGTAGACGTGGTCGATCTGGACCGACCTGGCTTGCTGCCGATCAAACGAAGTGGCCTCGCCTGAATACGGATCGGTCATGGTGCCGGACAACACCACACAGTTGTGGGTATCAGGTTTGTAGATCACACTCGAAAGGTCTTGGGCCAGAACATTGTTGCGGGTATCGCAACCGTCGTGACCGCCCGGCGCATCTTGATCGTCGGACCAGGACTGCCCGAACACGCACGCCTCTCCACTGCCGCACCCGCGTTGGTATCCGCCGGGGTGCGGACGCGTGTCGACGACGGAAACGTGAGTGAGCAGTTGTTCGAGATCAGAGCGAATGGGGCTGCCCGGTGCGGAATTGCTATCGCCGATCCATCCGCACGAAGTTGTGATGCACAGGAGTATCAGTGCGAGCGTTGCAGTCGAACCTCGTGTGCGCACAGATCTGATTCAACCACCGGCGTCCGACAACGCTGATTGTGAAGGATTTCGTTCGCTAGGCGAGCGAAATCCTTCACAATCAGGTGGTGATCCACCTGTCGGTGGCACCTGATTGGATGGTCGGATGCTGCATGGACTCTGGTCACCGGGATCGGGGCTCAAACTCTGGGTAGACGGACACGATGGTTCCGGGGTCGATGATCCCCGTGACCCGGTCAGTGCTGTGCTGCACCGAAAGTTTCGGCATCGGGTGAGTGTTGCCATGCCGCCGGTTCCGGGCGGGCCATTGCAGAGTGAGTATGCCGCGGTCGCGTTAGCGCCGCCGGACGCAGTTGACCTGCTGCTTCGTTTCAAGCCGGGCGACAGCAGAATTGCCGGGGATCTGCACTATCTGATTCACGTCGTTCGCGGTATCGACCGGTGGGTGCGCGCCGGCCGCGTTGTCCCGGAGTTGAGCCGGGCCGAGGGCAGTTGGTGGCCACGCTGGCGGTTGCTGATCGGTGAACGCCAACGCGCGTGGCTGGGTGAGTTGGTTGTCGCGATGCCTCCCGTGCAGCGGGCGGTGACTTCGCCTCGATCCATCCTCGACGACATCACCCGGGAACTCACGGATGCCGTCGTGCGTCGGGCAATCGACGGTTCCGGTGAAACCGTCACCACAGAACTGTGGACCGCGTTGCTGCAAGGCGATGCGTTCGACAGTGCGCCGCCGAGAGTTGCTCAGGGATTGACGGAGTGGAGCGAAACCCTCACGGCGGACGAGCCCGAGTTGGTTCTGCGCCTCATCGAGCCAGAGCTCAGTGACGACATCGATCTCGACACCGAAGCGCTCTGGCGATTGCAGGTATGTCTACGTCCGGAAGGTGAAGCACCCGAACGTATTCGGTTGCACCGGACCGATGCCGCCAGATTGCAATTGGGCAGCCGAAAGCTCGAAGAAGCTGTCGCGGCTTATCCGCGGTTTCGCGATGTGCCTCGCGACGATGACAGTTTGGACTTACTGCTGCCGACGCCGGTCGTGATGGATCTGGTCGGTCACGGCGCTATTGCCTTGCAGGAGAAAGGGATCACGCTGCTGCTTCCGCGGGCGTGGAGTGTGGTGTCGCCGTCATTGCGGGTTCGGGTCACCTCGGCGGCGTCGCCGATCGTCGCGGAGAATCGCACGGTCGGGCTGGATCAGTTGGTGGAATACGACTGGGAGTTGGCGCTCGGAGACAAGGTGCTCACGCCTGACGAAATGAGCCGGCTGGTTGATGCCAAGTCTGATCTGGTGCGTTTGCGAGGCGAGTGGGTGCAAGCCGACAAAGAGGTACTCGCGCGTGCTGCTCGTTTTGTCAGCAGCCGGCATTCGAGTGGGGATCGGGCGATTGTCGAGTTGCTCAAGGACCTCATCGCGGACGATCTGAAAGACCTTCCCGTCGAGGAAGTAACGGCCACGGGGTGGGCGTCGGCGTTGCTGGATCATTCGGTGAAGCCGACAGAAGTTCCCGTTCCGGCCACAGTCAATGCGGTCCTGCGTCCGTACCAGCGCCGGGGACTCGACTGGCTGGTCTACATGAGTGCTCTCGGTTTGGGCGCGGTGTTGGCAGACGATATGGGCTTGGGTAAGACGCTGCAGCTTCTTGCATTGCTTGCACACGAGAAGTCAACAACACCAACGCTATTGGTTTGCCCGATGTCCGTGGTTGGCAACTGGCAACGCGAAGCGGCGCGCTTTGTTCCGAGCCTACGTGTGTACGTTCATCACGGCAGCGACCGGGCAACCGGGACGTTGCTGGAGGATGCTGTCAAGAAGAGCGATCTGGTCATCACGACGTACGCACTGATGACGCGCGACGTCGCCGCGCTCAAGGAGCTTCAATGGCGTCGTGTGGTCCTTGATGAGGCGCAGCACATCAAGAACGCCAAGACTTCTCAAGCGAGGGCCGCTCGAAGCATCCCGGCAGCGCACCGAGTGGCACTGACGGGAACACCGGTGGAAAACCGATTGGACGAACTCCGATCCATCCTCGATTTTGCCAACCGCGGGGTTCTGGGTTCGGAACAGATGTTCCGCAAACGATTTGTCGTGCCCATCGAACGGGAGAAGGACGAACTCGCAGTGTCACGGCTACGGGCCGTCACCTCGCCGTTTGTGCTTCGCCGTGTGAAAACCGATCCGAGCGTCATCACCGATCTTCCCGAGAAGTTCGAGATGACCGTCCGCGCAAACCTCAGTGAAGAGCAGGCTGCGCTGTATCGCGCTGTCGTCGACGAGATGATGGCTCAGATCAAGGGCACGGAGGGTATGAAGCGTAAGGGGGCGGTGCTTTCGGCTCTGACCAAACTCAAGCAGGTCTGTAATCATCCGGCGCACTTCCTGCGTGACGGATCTGCGGTGATGCGACGCGGTCAACATCGTTCGGGCAAACTCGGATTGATCGAAGACATCGTCGAGTCGGTGACGGCTGACAACGAGAAAGTGTTGCTGTTCACGCAGTTTCGGGAGTTCGGGGAGTTGGTTGTGCCGTACCTGGCGGAACGTTTCAGTACGGAAGTCCCGTTCCTGCACGGCGGGGTGTCCAAAGCCGGCCGTGACAACATGGTCGAGGCATTCCAGAGCGGCGGGGGACCGCCGATCATGGTGCTCTCCCTCAAAGCCGGGGGCACGGGCCTCAATCTGACCGCGGCCAACCACGTCGTACATATGGATCGATGGTGGAACCCAGCGGTGGAGAATCAAGCCACCGACCGGGTGTTCCGTATCGGCCAGAATAAAAATGTTCAGGTCCGCAAGATGGTGTGTGTCGGAACGTTGGAAGAGCGAATCGATTCGATGATCGCCAGCAAGAGTGAACTGGCCGAATTGGCGGTTGGTACCGGGGAGAACTGGGTGACGGAGATGAGCGTCGAACAACTCGGTGAACTGCTGCGACTCGGTGACGACGCGGTGGGCGAATGAGTCCACGACCGAAGGGACCCGATTTCAGCGAGTACACCGGGCCGCGCAAGCGGGCAGCGCCCATAAAAGCTCGTCCGGCGTTCGGTCGAACATTCTGGGGCAAGGCGTTTGTCAGAGTTGTCGAGGAGATCGGCGACAAACCCCGTGTGTCCCGGGGGCGTACTTACGCACGTTCCGGTCAAGTGCTGGCGCTCGACATCAAGCCGGGAATTGCCACGGCGGAAGTGCAGGGCAGTCAACTCCAGCCATTTGTGTCAACACTTCGGATCGATACCCTCGATCAGTCCGATATCGACGACATCATCACCAAGATCCGCCGCGTCCCGGGCTCGCTGGCAGCGCTGGTGTCCGGGGCAATTCCGGACATGCTGGCAGCACAACTCGTACCGGAGGGGCCGAGCGCCTTCCGATTCGACTGCACGTGCCCGGATGACGGATGGCCGTGCAAACATGCTGCCGCCGTTGCCTATCTGACTGCGGAGCGGATCGACACCGATCCGATGCAACTTCTGGTCCTACGTGGGGTCGATCTCGACGATCTGATCGGGGAGTGGAAAACGAGAGCACCATAGCCGTCGATATCGAAAGTTGGTTCGGTGACGCATCTGCGTTGCCGACGCTTCCGAGGGGCGAATTTCGGGCTGCGATAGACGATTTGGATCCCAACCGGCTGCGAGCCTCCATTGCAGCGCTCGGATTGGATCTGGCTCAGCAGAACCTTGCGATTGCTGAACTGCGGGCAATCTACCGCTATTTGGATGATTGAGGACGGTAGATTGCCCGTTTTGGGATAGTTGCTAGGGATGCTGCGGCAAGTCACGTATTGTTATTGGACCGGACCGGTTGGGACCGGCCTGGTTGGTGCGAACAGGGATCGTGTCCCGTGACGAAATTCGAAGTCGGAGGAGCAGCCGCCGTGATGCCCGTTCATCTGCGTGACAGCGCAATACCCAAGCACGAGCAGTTACGGGCAATCTTGTTGCACAAGTGCACTCGGGAGTTGCAACCTGGTGATTTGATGACCAGCGAACGAAACTTGATGCAGGACTACGGCGTCAGTCGCATCACCGTCCGCGAGGCGATTGGCCAGTTGGTCAACGACGGACATCTGGTCCGGGTTCGTGGCAAGGGCACATTTGTCGCCCACCGGGCGGTGCAATCGACACTGCATTTGGCGTCGTTCACCGAGGAAATGCGCGCGCAAGGTCATGTGCCGACCACCGTCGTGTTGGTCAGCGAAGAAGCCGTTTTACCGGACGCCACCGCGAGAGCGTTGGGGATGGCGCCGGAATCTCTTGCCTACCACGTGAAAAGGCTGCGTCTGGCCGACGGCGAGCCGGTCAGCGTCGACGACGGTTGGTTCAATCCGGTGCTGCTGCCGGGGTTGCTGGAACTGGACCTGACGGCCTCGATCTATCGCGCAACTGCTGAGCGCTTCGAGATGCCGATCGATCGCGCCGAGCAGACGGTCAGTGCGGACGGTGCCAGCACCGAGATCGCGACGTTGTTGGGAACCAAGAAGGGTGCGCCGGTGCTGTACTTCGACCGGGTGTCTTTCAGCGGGACCGCGCCGGTCGAGCACACCCGCAGTTGGTACCGTTCGGATCGGTACAAGCTGCACATGGAAGTGCAGGGAGCGCCGCGAGCGCAACTGCGGACAGATCAATAGCCTTACGGTTTCAAAGAAAAGTGGGCACACCCCGAAGAAGAAAGGGTGTGCCCACTTTTTGCTTGACTTCTACTTCGACCAGTCGAAAAGTGTTGCACCGACTGTGATGTCGGACCCGAGTGCCTCGGAGGTGACGGTGTCGGGCTTGGAGTCCATGACCACGACCGGGCACACCGCGGAGTATCCGGTGCTGTCGATGAATGCGGGATCGAAGCTCACGACTGCGTCGCCGGCGGCAACCTGATCGCCTTCGGCGGCGATAAGGGTGAACCCTTCACCGTCGAGTTTGACCGTGTCGATTCCGATGTGGACGAGTACGCCGGTTCCCTGTGCACCCAGGATGACAAATGCGTGCGGGTGCAGTTTGAGGATCTTGCCGGCGATGGGGGCGACGACGGTCAGGGGTCCTTGATCGCGAGCCGGTTCGATAGCTACGCCCGCGCCGACCATCTGCTGCGCGAATACGGGGTCGGGAACGTCGGCTAGTGCCAGGACGCGTCCGGGCAGGGGAGCGAGGACGGAGACGCTCACAGAATGTCCTCGATGTCCTCGGCGAGGGTATCCGCCTCGGGGCCGACGATGACCTGCACGACAGTGCCGGCCTTGAGTACACCGTGAGCGCCGGCGGCCTTGAGGGCTGCCTCGTCGACCTTGCTGCCGTCCTTGACCTCGGTGCGCAGTCGTGTGATGCACGCTTCGATTTCGACGATGTTCTCGGCGCCGCCGAGGCCCTTGACGATTGCTTCTGCCTTGGACATTGATTCTCCTGGTTTGTGCGGGTCGGTTGGCTGGTGAGTGCTTTTCCAGTTGCCTAGGTCACATTCTCCTGTTGACATCTTGCGTTCACCTGGTCAAACTAGCAACTGGTTATGACCGGACAGTACCCCTTGCGGATACTGGTTCACAATACTTTCCGCCCCATCGGTTCACCCCGCGCCACCCCTGACGACAAGAGAAGGTCTTTATGACTGCCGACGACAGCCCCAAGAAGGAATCGACGTTGTTTGCCGGGGTTCAACGCCTCGGCCGCAGCCTGATGTTGCCCATTGCGGTGCTGCCCGCGGCCGGACTTCTGCTTCGAGCTGGTCAGGACGATCTGCTCGGGCGTTTCAGTGCGCTGGAAAGCACGGCGGGTGTCATCTCGGCTGCCGGACAGTCGATCTTCACCTGGCTGCCGCTGATCTTCGCAGTCGGTATCGCCATCGGGTGGGCCAAGAAGTCGGACGGTTCCACAGCCTTGGCTGCAGTCGTCGGATACATGGTCATCAACGGCGTCTTCGAGGCCATGTCGCCCATCGTTCTCGAGGGCAAGACCGACCCCAACGGTGACCCGTCGATGATCAATTACGGGGTGCTGGCCGGCATCGTGATGGGCCTGCTGTCCGCGATCCTGTGGCAGAAGTTCTATCGAACCAAGCTTCCCGACTACCTCGGATTCTTCAACGGCCGACGCTTGGTTCCCATCCTCACCGCTCTCACGGGTCTTGTTGTCGGTGTACTGATGGCATTCATCTACCCGCTCTTCAATTCCGGTCTGACCTGGGTGGGCGAGACCGTGGCCGCGAATACCGTGATCGGCGGCGGCATCTACGGCACCGCGAACCGGTTGCTGATTCCGACCGGCCTGCACCACATCCTCAACTCTGCAGTGTGGTTCCTGATCGGCGACTACCAGGACGCGTCGGGACAGCTTGTTCGCGGCGATCTCAACCGCTTCTTTGCCGGTGACCCCAGTGCCGGCACCTTCATGACGGGCTTCTTCCCGATCATGATGTTCGCGCTTCCCGCAGCAGCTTTCGCGATCTGGCGTAACGCCAAGCCTTCTCAGAAGAAGCTGATCGGCGGCATCATGCTCTCCACCGGTCTGACCGCGTTCCTCACCGGTATCACCGAGCCGCTCGAGTTCTCGTTCATGTTCGTCGCCTGGCCGCTGTATGTCATCCACTCGATCTTGACGGGTACGTCGATGGCGTTGGTCAATGCCCTCGGAATCCATGACGGCTTCACGTTCTCCGCCGGCTTCATCGACTACGTCCTCAACTTCGGCAAGGCCACCAATGCATGGATGCTGATCCCGATCGGCCTGATCTACGCACTGATCTACTACTTCCTCTTCAGCTTCGTCATCAAGAAGTGGAACCTGCGCACCCCCGGCCGCGAAGAAGAGCTCGACGGCGAAGACAACACTCCCGGCGAGGCAGTTATCGAAGCAGAAGTTGCCGTCGCAGCTGTGGCCGACACCCGCGTCGACGCACCTTCGGTCGCGGAACAAGAACACAAAATCGTCAAGGAACTGGAAGGCCGCTGACATCATGGCAACCGTAACCGCCATCATCGGATCAACCGTGGGCCTGCACGCCCGCCCCGCTGCCAAGTTCACTCGGGCAGCAGCCACCGCCCCCGTCGACGTCACCATTGCACTCGGTGACGGCGAGCCGGTCGACGCCGCCAGCATGCTGTCGGTCATGACGCTCGGTGTCCAGTTCGGGGCCGAGGTGACGTTGCGGGCAGAAGGCGAAGGCGCAGAAGATGCCCTTCGTAGCCTGGCCGAACTGCTCGCGACCGACCTCGACGAGGCCTGATGTCCACCGATATCCACGGTCTCGGTGTGAGTTCCGGTGTGGTCTGCGCGCCGTGGATCGGTTTCGGCACCGTCATCGAGACGTCGGCGGGCGACCCGGTGACCGGTACACCGGCCGACGAACTGGTGCGGGTCCGTAGCGCATTGGACACCGTGGCGAGTGATCTCGAGAGCCGCGCCGACGGCGTCGACGGCGTTGCCGCGGAGATCCTGGTGACGTCCGCCGCGCTGGCCCGCGATCCCGGAATCGTGAAGGAAACGTCCAAGAATCTCGAGGCCGGTCTACCGACTGCGTACTCGGTGACCGTGGCTTTCGAAGGGTTCTGCGACAAGCTCGCAGCCTTGGGGGGTTACATGGCCGAGCGAGTTACGGATCTGCGCGATCTGGGTCGACGGACTGTCGCAGTACTGCTCGATCAGCCTTTGCCGGGCATTCCGGCACCGGGTCATCCGTACATTCTGGTGGCCCGGGATCTGGCTCCCGCGGACACTGCGACGCTCGCGGGCAGTGACGTGATCGGGCTGCTCACCTTGGAAGGCGGGCCGACCAGTCACACCGCAATCTTGGCGAAGTCGCTGGGTATCGCGGCAGTGGTGAGCTGCCCCGAAGCACTCGCTCTGCCCGACGGCGTGCTGCTGATTCTCGACGGCAGTACCGGTGAAGTTGTGGTCGATCCGACTGCCGAGCAGCAGGAACGGGCGGCGCTCGAGATTGCTGCGGCCGCAGCGCGAACGGCGTCGGGCAGCGGACCGGGTCGCACGCTCGACGGCACGGGCGTGGGTTTGCTCGCCAACATCGGAACGCTTGACGACGCATCCCGAGCGGGTGTCGTCGACTGCGAGGGCGTCGGACTGTTCCGCACCGAGTTCTCCTTCCTCGGCCGCACCGAGGAGCCTTCGTTGGCCGAGCAGACGGAGATGTACACGGCTGTCCTGCAGCACTTTTCCGGACGCAAGGTAGTAGTGCGGACCCTCGATTCGGGTTCGGACAAGCCGTTGCCGTTCCTGGATCTGGCGGAGGAAGCCAACCCGGCGTTGGGAATTCGTGGGCTGCGCATCGCCGACGTGTACCCGCAGACGCTGATCACACAATTGGACGCGCTGGCTGCCGCCGGCCTCGCCACGGGTGCAGACCTGTGGGTGATGGCGCCGATGGTGTCGACGGCCGACGAGGCGATCGGTTTTGCCGAACTGGCACGCTCCCGCGGCATCACCACGGTGGGCGCGATGATCGAGGTGCCGGCTGCAGCATTGCGGGCCAAGGACATTTTCGAGCATCTCGACTTTGTCAGTATCGGTACCAACGATTTGAGTCAGTACACGTGTGCGGTTGATCGTATGGCCGGCGGTCTGGCACATCTGCTGGACCCGTGGCAGCCTGCAGTTCTCGACTTGATCGCTCTGGTGGGTGCCGCCGGCGCTGCGGCCGGAAAGCCCGTCGGAGTGTGCGGCGAGGCGGCGTCGGATCCGTTGTTGGCTCCGGTTCTGGTGGGCCTCGGTGTCACCAGTCTGTCGATGTCGACACCCGCGTTGGGTGAGGTGCGCGCCCGGTTGGCCGCCGTCGACATGGACGGGTGCCGGGCAATGGCCGCCGCCGCGCGGGCTGCGCGTAACCCGGTCGGTGGACGGGCTGCTGTGCTGGAGATTCGGGAGTCGCTGTGAGCAGCGCAGTTGTCCTGCGGGGCAACGTCATCGGCTCGGAATCCGGATCGATTGCCGACGGAGTCGTTGTTGCCGAAGGTGCGTTGATCACCTGGGTCGGACCGGCCGCGGACTACCCCGGCGCCCTGCCGGTAGCCACGGATCAGTTGATCCTGCCCGGACTGATCGATGTCCACAGTCACGGGGCCGCTGGAGCAGGGTTTCCCAACGCCGACTCCGGTGGTGCCTCGCGGGCCGCAGCGCATCACCGTGAGCACGGTACGACGGGACTGCTCGGCAGCCTCGTCTCCGCGCAACCTGCGGATTTGCTGCGGCAAGCGAAGATTCTGGCCGAACTGGTTGAAGACGGCCAACTTCTGGGTATTCACCTGGAAGGCCCGTTCATCAACTGCGCCCGCTGCGGTGCACAAGATCCGGCATCCATCGTGCCCGGTAACCCGGACCTGTTGGAGGAGATTTGTGATGCCGCCCGCGGCACGGTCCGTTCGATGACGCTGGCACCGGAAACGGCGCACTTCACCGAACTTCTGACGATCATGCGCCGGCGTGGCATCGTGCCGAGTCTGGGCCACACCGACTGCGATGCGTCGACCATGAGGGGTCGCATCGCGACGGCGTCGACCGGACCGTTGGCCGGACCACTCAGTGCCACACACCTGTTCAACGGGATGCCGCCGATGCATCACCGGGCACCCGGCCCGGTGGCTGCCTGCCTGGCCGGGGCAGCCCGCGGTGAAATGGTGGTGGAGTTGATTGCCGACGGCGTACACCTGGCACCGGAGACCGTCTCGATGGTGTTCGACACCGTTGGTGCGGATCAGATTGCGTTGGTGAGTGATTCGATGGCCGCCGCCGGAATGAGTGACGGCGACTACCGACTCGGACCGCTGGCTGTCCGCGTGGAGGGTGGCGTCGCCAGGCTTGCCACCGCCGACGGGTCCGAAGGGGCGATCGCCGGCGGGACAGCACGATTGCTGGATGTGGTGCGTAGCACCGTATTCGAGGCAAACGTGCCCCTTGCCGACGCGGTCACCGCCGCTACCCGTACGCCGGCGAGGCTTCTCGGCCTGGACGCTGAACGCGGCACTCTCGCCGTGGGCTCGAGGGCCGACATTCTTGTGACAGATCGCAGCTTGCATAACCCGCACGTGCTGCTCGGCGGCAGCAGTGTCGCCCGAAAGGAATAGATATGGAAATCGTTATTCGCCCCACCGCCGCCGAGGTTCACACCACGGTGGCAGACATTGTCGAGGGCTACGTCCGCGGCGGCCACGTCACGCTGGGCCTGGCCACGGGATCGTCGCCGCTCGGCAGTTACCAGGAACTGGCGCGTCGGCACCGCGAAGAGGGTCTCGATTTCTCGGGCGCCCGAGCCTTCTTGCTCGACGAGTACGTCGGTATTCCGAAAGACCATGAGCAGTCTTATTTTTCGGTGATCCGCTCCGAATTCGTGGATCACGTTAATTTGGATCCGGCATTGGTGTCGAGCCCCAACGGTGAAGCGTCGAGCATCGACGCCGAAGCTCGACGCTACGACGCCGTCATCGCCGCAGCTGGTGGCGTCGACGTGCAGTTGCTCGGTATCGGTACGGACGGTCACATCGGGTTCAACGAGCCGGGATCCTCGCTGACCTCGCGTACACGAGTGAAGACGTTGACCGAGCAGACGCGTATCGACAATGCGCGCTTCTTCGACA
Source organism: Rhodococcus sp. OK302 (assembly GCF_002245895.1). Taxonomy (NCBI): domain Bacteria; kingdom Bacillati; phylum Actinomycetota; class Actinomycetes; order Mycobacteriales; family Nocardiaceae; genus Rhodococcus; species Rhodococcus sp. OK302. The sequence continues at coordinate 5,341,540 of NZ_NPJZ01000001.1, read as the reverse complement.
GCGTCGACGACGTCCCCCATCACGTACTGACGCAGGGGTTGGGCACCATCAGCGAGGCCCGCCACCTGGTGATGATCGCACTCGGCGAGGGCAAGGCCGACGCGATTGCCGCGGCAGTAGAAGGCCCTCTCGCAGCATTCTGCCCGGCGTCGGTCATGCAGTTGCACCGCCACGTCACCGTCGTGATCGACGAAGCGGCAGCCACGAGTTTGAAGCTCGCCGATTACTACCGTTACGCAGTCGAGCACAAGCCCGCTTCGCAGCGATTCTGATGGCGGTACTGGAACTGGCGGTGCAGGACGCAGCGGGTGCGCGTATCGCTGCGGCCGTCGGTGCTTCGCGCGTGGAATTGTGTTCCGCCCTCGGAGCCACTGGCGGGCTGACTCCCAGTATTGCGATGATCGAGGCCGTCGTGGCGACCGGCATCGCAGTTCATCCGCTCATTCGCAGTCGACCCGGCGGATTTGTCTACAGCAGTGAAGAATTGGATGTTATGGCCCGCGACGCCGCTGCTGCGGTTGCGGCCGGCGCCTCCGGTGTGGTGGTGGGCGCGCTCACCGAAGATGGCCGCATCGATACGGTTGCGCTGCAACACCTTTTGCGCGCCGTCGACCCGACTGCTGTGCAGGTGACCTTCCATCGTGCCATGGATGTGGTGGCGGACAGGTTGGCTGCACTCGACGTCCTCGCTGAACTGGGAGTGCGCCGAGTGCTCACGTCCGGCGGCGCCCCGCGGTGCATCGACGGACTCGACGAGTTGGCCGAGATGACTGCATACGCTCATGGCCGCGTTGAGATCATGGCCGGCGGGGGAGTGCGTGTACCGGACATCGCGAAGATCGCGGCCACGGGAGTCGACGCGATCCATTTGTCGGCGCGCAAGGTGATCGACGGTTCCGGTGGACCCGGTGGCGGCAGCGATGGATATGAAGTAACCGACCAGGATATTGCTGCTGCGGCGGCATCTGCTGTGCGCCTTTCTTAACCCCCAAGGTTAAGAAGGGCGCACGACTGTAGACATACATGGACATCCAACTATAGGATGGTAGACATAACTAGCGCTGCCTCCTCGGCGGTCCACAACGAGCAAGGAACGGGTTAGCACAATGGTTGAAAAAGTGGCGGTTCAAGAGTTGACGCACTTCGTCGGTGGCAAGCGCGTTCCCGGCACTTCCGAGCGATTTGCCGACGTATTCGATCCCAACACCGGTCAGGTGCAGGCGCGAGTGCCGCTCGCAAGCAAGGCTGAGACCGAAGCGATCATCGCGAATGCCGAAGAAGCGCAGAAGGTCTGGGCGGCTTTCAATCCGCAGAAGCGTGCCCGCGTCCTGATGAAGTTCCTCCAGCTCGCGCAGGACGAGATGGAGTCGCTCGCGCAGCTGCTCTCGTCCGAGCATGGCAAGACCGTCGCCGACGCCAAGGGCGACATCCAGCGTGGCCTCGAGGTTATCGAATTTGCTGTCGGCGCTCCGCACCTGCTCAAGGGCGAATTCACTGAGAGCGCCGGGGCCGGCATCGACGTGTACTCCATGCGTCAGCCGCTCGGCGTGGTCGCTGGAATCACGCCATTCAACTTCCCCGCGATGATCCCGCTGTGGAAGGCCGGCCCGGCTCTCGCCGCCGGTAACTCCTTCATTCTCAAGCCGTCCGAGCGTGACCCCTCGGTGCCGCTGCGTCTGGCCGAACTGTTCCTCGAAGCCGGACTGCCTGCCGGTGTGTTCAACGTGGTCAACGGTGACAAGGAAGTTGTCGACGTCCTGCTGACCGACGAGCGCGTCAAGGCAATCGGCTTTGTGGGTTCCACGCCCATCGCGCAGTACATCTACGAGACGGCCGCAGCTCACGGCAAGCGCGCTCAGTGCTTCGGCGGCGCCAAGAACCACGCGGTTGTCATGCCCGACGCCGACCTCGACGAGGTTGCCGACGCACTCATCGGCGCCGGTTACGGCAGTGCCGGTGAGCGTTGCATGGCTATCTCGGTGGCCGTTCCCGTCGGCGAAGAGACCGCAGACGCTCTGGTTGCCAAGCTGAAGGAACGCGTCGCCAAGCTCAAGATCGGTCGCAGTGACGATGCGGCGGTGGATTTTGGACCCCTCGTCAGTGCGGACGCTCTGGATCGCGTCAACAACTACGTGCAGATCGGAATCGACGAGGGTGCAACAGCAGTCGTCGACGGCCGCGGCTTCACGCTCGAAGGGCACGAAGACGGCTTCTTCGCCGGCGCCACCCTCTTCGACAATGTCACCCCCGAGATGCGGATCTACACCGAGGAAATCTTCGGGCCTGTCCTGATGGTCGTGCGTGCAGCGGATTACGAAGAGGCACTGCGCCTTCCGTCCGAGCATGAATACGGCAACGGGGTCTCCATCTTCACCCGTGACGGTGATACCGCTCGTGACTTCACGGCTCGCGTCAATGTCGGAATGGTCGGCGTCAACGTGCCGATCCCGGTCCCGATCGCGTACCACACCTTCGGTGGCTGGAAGCGCTCCGGATTCGGTGACCTCAACCAGCACGGTCCCGATTCTTTCCGCTTCTACACCAAGACCAAGACCGTGACGCAGCGTTGGCCTTCCGGCAAGAAGGAAGAGACCAACCACTTCGTCATCCCCACGATGAACTGATCGGAACAACTTTCCATGTTTACTCTGACCGATGACGAGCGGGCGATTCGCGACACCGCCCGCGACTTCGCGGCCGAGCATCTGGCGCCCAACGCAGTGGAGTGGGACCAGACCAAGCATTTCCCGGTGGACGTTCTCCGCAAGGCGGCGTCCCTGGGGATGGGCGGCATCTATATCCGTGAGGATGTAGGTGGCAGTGACCTGACCCGCGTCGATGCTGCCCGGATCTTCGAGGAGCTCGCGAAGGGTGATCCGTCGATCGCCGCGTATATCTCCATTCACAACATGGTGACGTGGATGATCGACCAGTTCGGCAACGACGAACAGCGACACAAGTGGGTTCCGGGTCTGTGCTCGATGGACCAGCTGGGCAGCTACTGCCTCACCGAACCCGGTGCCGGATCCGACGCAGCGGGTTTGAGTACCAAGGCCGTTCGCGACGGAGACGACTACATCCTCAACGGAGTGAAGCAGTTCATTTCCGGCGCAGGCACTTCCGACGTGTATGTCGTCATGGCTCGCACCGGAGCTGCTGGTGCCAAGGGGATCTCGGCGTTTATCGTGCCGAAGGATTCGCCGGGTCTGTCGTTCGGTGCCAACGAGATCAAGATGGGTTGGAACGCGCAGCCCACTCGTCAGGTCATCATGGAGGACGTGCGAGTCCCCGCGGCAAACCTGCTCGGCGAAGAGGGCAGTGGGTTCCGAATCGCCATGAAGGGCCTCAACGGCGGTCGCCTGAACATCGCGGCCTGCTCGGTGGGCGGCGCGCAGGCAGCGCTCGAGAAAGCTGTCGGATACCTGACCGACCGCAAGGCTTTCGGCGCGCAATTGATCGAATCGCAGGCGCTGCAGTTCCAGCTTGCCGATATGCGTACCGAACTCGAGGCTGCCCGCACTCTGCTGTGGCGTGCTGCCGAGGCACTCGAAACAGACGCACCCGATGTTGTCGAACTATGCGCGATGGCCAAGCGCTTTGCCACCGACACCGGTTTCGACGTAGCCAACCGCGCGCTCCAGCTGCACGGTGGGTACGGCTATCTTGCTGAGTACGGGATCGAGAAGATCGTGCGAGATCTTCGGGTTCATCAGATCCTCGAAGGAAGCAACGAGATCATGCGGGTGGTCATCGCCCGGAGCGTGGTCGGAGCGCAAGGAAAGCAGGGAGCAGCATGAGCGAAGTACTCATCGAAAAGCGTGACGGACTGGGGCGCATTACGCTCAACCGTCCCAAGGCTATCAACGCGCTCAACCACAACATGGTGACGCAGATGGCCCAGGCGCTCGAGGAATGGAAGAGCGACGACGACGTCAAAGCTGTTGTCCTTACCGGCGCCGGCGAGCGCGGCCTCTGTGCCGGCGGCGACATTGTCTCGATCTATCACGACGCCAAAGACGGCAAGACCGGTTCACTCGACTTCTGGCGCGACGAGTACATCCTCAATGCCGATATCGCGAACTACCCCAAGCCGTACATCGCGATCATGGACGGCATAGTCATGGGCGGCGGCGTCGGAGTGTCCGCACACGGTGACATCCGTATCGTCACCGAACGCTCGATGATCGGAATGCCCGAGACCGGAATCGGATTCATCCCCGACGTCGGCGGCACGTACCTACTTTCACGTGCTCCCGGTGAGCTGGGAACCCACATTGCGCTCACCACGGCGCGTCTGAGTGCCGGCGACGCCATCGCGTGTGGGTTCGCAGATCATTTCATTCCGTCGGAGAACGTCGAGACGTTTATCGAGGCTCTTGCTTCGTCGACGGTGGAACAGGCCGTCGCTCAGTTTGCCGAGCCCGCACCGGTATCCGAGCTTCTTGCCCAGCAGAGCTGGATCGACGCAGCGTACTCGGCGGACAACGTCGAGACGATTGTCGAACGGCTGCGAGCCAGTGGCATCCCCGAAGCCGAGAAGGCTGCCGAGGCAATTCTGGGTAAGTCTCCGATCGCACTGTCCGTGACATTGCGTTCACTGCGTCATGCCAAGGACGCCGGCAGTCTCGAGGAGGTTCTGAACGAAGAATTCCGGGTATCCACCGCAGCACTGCGTTCACACGATCTGGTCGAGGGAATCCGAGCGCAAGTTGTCGAGAAGGACCGAAACCCGCAGTGGTCACCGGCCACTCTCTCCGACGTCACCGAAGAAGCAGTGGACGCATACTTTGCGCCGCTCGGCGAGCGCGAGCTCGGCCTTACATCTCACTGACCAACGCCGAAGGAGCGCGAGCTATGAGCACGACTGTTGGATTTATCGGACTCGGTCACATGGGTGGCCCGATGGCAGCCAATCTGGTCAAGGCCGGACACAAAGTTGTCGGCTTCGACCTGGCGCCGGCGGCGCTCGAGCAGGCTGTCAAAGACGGTGCATCTGTAGCTGATTCAGCCGCAGATGCAGTGCGCGGCGCGGACGTCGTCATCACGATGCTGCCCAGCGGCAAGCATGTCCTGGGGCTGTACGACGAGTTGCTGCCGATCGCTACACCAGGCACCCTGTTCATCGACTGCTCCACGATCGATGTCGCAGATGCCAAGGTGGCCCACGACAAGGCCGAGGCTGCAGGCCATCGCAGCGTCGACGCACCTGTCTCGGGCGGTGTTGTCGGTGCAACCGCCGGCACCCTCGCCTTCATGGTGGGCGGCTCCGAAGCGGACTTCCAGGCTGCATCCCCGTTGCTGGAGGTGATGGGCCGCAAGGTAGTTCACTGCGGCGACGCCGGAGTCGGTCAGGCCGCGAAGATCTGCAACAACATGATCCTCGGCGTATCGATGATCGCCATCAGTGAAGCGTTTGTTCTCGGCGAGAAGCTGGGCCTGAGCAACCAGGCGCTGTTCGACGTTGCGTCGAACGCATCGGGGCAGTGCTGGGCATTGACCTCCAACTGCCCGGTCCCCGGACCGGTACCCACCACCCCGGCCAACAACGACTACCAGCCAGGCTTCGCTGTCGCACTGATGGACAAGGACCTCGGTTTGGCGGCAAACGCTTTGCGCACCAATGGTGTTGACGGCGAACTCGGACTCAGGGCTGCAGAGCTCTACAGCCGTTTCCATGCCGCGGGCGGTGGCGGCCTGGACTTCTCTGCCATCATCAACGACATCCGTGATCGTTCGACCGAAGGACAGCAGTGACCGACTTCAACACCATCATCCTCGAGCGTAAGGGCCGCGTCGGCGTCATCACGCTCAACCGCCCCAAGGCTCTCAACGCCCTGAACTCCGAGCTGATGAACGAGGTGGTTGCAGCAGTAACCGATCTCGAAGCAGACAACGGCATCGGCGCCATCCTGATCACCGGTTCCGAGCGCGCATTCGCCGCCGGCGCCGATATCAAGGAAATGCAGTCCAAGACCTACATGGACGCCTACACCGAGGACTTCTTCACTCCGTGGGATCGCGTCGCTGCGTCTCGGAAGCCGCTGATCGCTGCTGTCGCCGGATACGCGCTCGGTGGTGGTTGCGAGCTCGCGATGCTCTGCGACTTCATCATTGCCGCCGACACCGCAAAGTTCGGTCAGCCCGAGATCAAGCTCGGTGTCATCCCCGGTATCGGCGGCTCACAGCGTCTTACCCGCGCAGTGGGCAAGGCCAAGGCCATGGAAATGTGCCTGACCGGACGCAATATGGATGCCGAAGAAGCTGAACGTGCAGGCCTCGTGTCGCGGATCGTTCCGGCCGCGGACCTGCTCGACGACGCTCTGAAGACGGCAACGACTATTGCCGAGATGTCCTTGCCGATCGCGATGATGGCCAAGGAAGCAGTCAACCGCTCCTTCGAGTCCTCCCTCGCTGAGGGAGTCCGCTTCGAACGTCGCATCTTCCACTCGACGTTTGCCACGGAAGATCAGAAGGAAGGCATGGCCGCATTCGTGGAGAAGCGGTCAGCTGAGTTCAAACACCGCTAGTCGTGCCCTGATCCTGAAGGATTTCACTCGCTGAGCGAGCGAAATCCTTCAGGATCGTTCACGTTCCGGCCTCGAAATCGCCGGCATCTTTCCGCAATTCAGTGAGGATCGTCACCAACTGGTCGAGCTTGTCCGGTGCCAGACCCGGGTGTGCGAAGACTTTGGCATTGAGCAACTCGGTCGCCTCGAGCGCGAGCGTCCGACCGGCGTCGGTGATTTCGATGAGCGTCGTACGTCGGTCGCTGGGATGCGGTACGCGTCGTACGAGCTTGGCCTTCTCCAACCGGTCGACGGCGTTGGTGACGCTGGTGGGATGAACCTGAAGGCGGGCACTGGCCTTGGTCATCGGAAGTGCGCCCGACCTGGTGAAGGTGAGCAGGGTCAGCAGTTCGTATCGGGCGAATGTCAGTCCGAGGGGTTTGAGTACCTCTTCGACCCGGGCCATCATGATCTGTTGGGCCCGCATCACCGAGGTGACGGCCGCCATACCGTCGGCGACGTCACTCCAACCGTGCTCGGTCCATTGCCGATGCGCCTCTTCGATGGGGTCGAGGGGGAGCGGCGAGGCGGGAGGCATAGGTTCGATCATCCCATGCTTGCCAGGCGCCGACCGCCTTGTCTGATTGTGTGTCGCCGGCGGTTACGTCTGTAGAGTCCACCGAGTGATTTCAATCCTCGTCGCGGGTGGCGTCTCGTTATTCGTCGCTCTGTTCCTGACGCCTTTCCTCATCAAAGTGCTGTCCAAACAGGGGCTCGGACACGAGATCCGCACCGAGGGGCCGCAAAGTCATCAGGGCAAGCGCGGCACCCCGTCGATGGGCGGAATCGCGATCATCGCGGGTATGTGGGCGGGCTATCTGGCAGCTCACGTGATCGGCTTCGGTTCGGTACTGCCGAGGTTCACCGCTTCGGGTTGGCTGGTCCTCGCGTTGGCAACGTCCTTGGGAATCGTCGGATTCCTGGACGATTTCATCAAGATTCGTAAGAAACGCAACCTCGGCTTGAACAAGACCGCGAAGACGGTTGGTCAGCTCGCGAGCGCGATCATTTTCGGTGTGCTGTTTTGCAGTTCTCCAACAACAAGGGCGTCACACCGGGGAGCCAGTACCTTTCGCATGTTCGCGATATCTCGGTGTTCTCGATGGGAACGATCGGGTTCCTGGTCTTCTTCTGCGTGCTTGTCTTCGCCTGGTCCAATGCCGTCAACTTCACCGACGGCCTTGACGGTCTGGCAGCCGGTTCGATGGGCATGATCCTCGGCACCTACGTCGTCATTGCCGGGTGGCAGTACCGGAACTCGTGTGTGCTCGACCCCGTCGCGGGTTGTTACGACGTGCGCGACCCGCTCGATATTGCGATAGTCGCGGCCGCTGCGGGTGGAGCGTGCCTGGGTTTCCTCTGGTGGAATGCCGCGCCCGCGCAGATCTTCATGGGCGATACGGGTTCACTGGCTCTCGGTGGTCTTGTGGTCGGACTATCCGTCACGACCCACACCGAACTACTGATGGTCATCATCGGCGCCCTGTTCGTCGCTGAGATCCTGTCGGTGATCATTCAGGTGTTGGTGTTCCGATCGTCCGGCCGACGCGTATTCAAGATGGCCCCGATACATCATCACTTCGAGTTACTCGGTTGGCCCGAGACAGTGGTGATCGCCAGATTCTGGATCTTTGTCGCCATCTCCTGTGTTCTCGGTTTGGCGACTTTCTACAGCGAATGGTTCGCGGCCGCAGGCTGAGCGGAGTTCAGCGGGAGCCGACGACGAATCAGGTCACCTGCTCCAACGACAAGCGGGGCCGACAGTGTCGGCCCCGCTTGTTTCCGCCTGTATGTCGGCGATTGTTGCTGGCGATCAGCTGCCGGCCGTGAGCTTCTGGAGAAGCTTTACGATCTGCGAAACGATGTCGATGGTTGCGCTGATGGTGTCAAATGAACCCACGATGGTCCTCCGTTTGTGTGATGCCCGACCGTGTGCCGTGCAGGTGCACGCTAGCAAACTGGACAGTCGTTCTGGTGGATATTAACGATTTGGGGTTTTTCGGCGTGGCGAAATCCGAGCAGCGATACAAAACGGGCCGGACTCCGAAGTCCGGCCCGTTTTGTGGTGCGTAGAGATCAGCTGAAGGCGGAGACCGCGGCAATGAGGCTGACGGCAGCCACTCCGAGCTTGAGGACCTTCAAGATGTCGCCGAGTTCGACACCCTCGGGCAATACGTCTTCGACAGACTGCATGTCGCCATTCCTTACGTGTTGGGAATTCGTGGTCCAGTGCCACTGCAAGCAAGATACCTAACAGTCCTCGCTGGCGCGTGCCCGGTGTTCCGGATCACAATTGCGCACAATCGGCAGTTTGTCCAGTGGTTGCGCTGGTCGTGGCCGTAAGTGGATGCCCCATTGACTTCTCCGGGAGGCTATCTATAACGTTCAGTTACACGTAGATGAGGCGAGGAGTCAGGCAGTGTCAGGTTTCGACATCGTGGTCGACAACGGTCTGTGGTTTGACGGAACCGGTGTGCCCGGCCTGCGTCGCAATCTGGGAATCCGGGACGGAGTTGTTGCAGAAGTGTCGACTGACCCGCTTCCTGTTGGGCCCGATACCGAAGTGATCGACGCTGCCGGCAAGTGGGTGCTCCCCGGCTTCGTGGACGTCCACACGCACTACGACGCCGAAGCTCTCGTCAGCCCCGGGTTACCCGAATCTGTCCGACACGGCGTCACGACGGTTGTACTGGGTAACTGCTCGCTGTCCACCGTGTACTCGACTCCGCAGGAATGCGCGGACCTGTTCAGTCGCGTTGAAGCCGTCCCCCACGACGCGGTCCTTCGAATCCTCCAGGAGAAGAAGACGTGGAACGGGCCCGCAGCCTATGCGGCGGCGCTCGACGCGCTTCCCCTCGGACCGAATGTTGCTGTGTTTATCGGTCATTCGGATATTCGCACGCACGTATTGGGTTTGGGGCGAGGCACCGACAAGTCGGTCAAGCCGACCCGCTCGGAACTTGCTCGCATGGGCACCATGCTGGGCGACGCCATCGACGCCGGGATGCTCGGACTCTCCTCGATGACCAATGCGCTCGACAAGATCGACGGCGACGAATACCGTTCCCGCTCATTGCCGTCGACGTACGCAAGGTGGCGGGAATTCCGTTTCCTGAACCGCATCTTGCGTGAGCGCGGCAAGATTCTGCAGAGCGCGCCGACCATCAATCTGCATCCCAATGTTGCGGCGTTCTTTGTGGAAAGCTCGTCCTTCGGACGCAAGAAGCCGCTCAAGACGTCGTTGCTCTCCGGTGCAGACTCCAAGGCATATCCGGTGATCGTCTACTTCATGCTGGCCGCCGCGCCCCTGCTGAACCGTTTTGCCGGAACAGATTTCAGATGGCAGCACCTCCCCGTTCCGTTCACTGTGTATGCCGACGGTATCGATCTGGTGGTGTTCGAGGAGTTCGGTGCCGGAGCGGCAGCGCTACACCTCCAGGATCAGGTGCAGCGAAATGAGTTGCTGCAGGATGAGTCCTACCGTCGAGCGTTCCGCAAGGACTACGACAACAAGTTTTCGCCGCGCATCTGGCACCGAAACTTCTACGACGCCGTCATCGTCGGTTGTCCCGACGAGAGCTTGATCGGCAAGAACTTCGGGGAGGCCGGCGATATTCGTGGCGTGCATCCGGTGGACGCCTATCTCGACCTCGTCGTGAAATACGGTAAGAAGCTTCGTTGGCGCACCACGATCGCCAATCACCGCCCGAAGTATGCCGAGAAACTTGCGGCCAGTTCCGGAGTTCAGATGGGCTTCGGTGACGCCGGCGCGCATTTGCGAAACATGGCGTTCTACAACTACCCCGTGCGACTTCTCAAGCGAGTCAACGATTCTCAGGGAGATCGGAAGCCGTTCCTGACCGTCGAGCGCGCGATCCATCGCCTCACCGGCGAACTCGCGGAGTGGTACGGACTTGATGCCGGGCACCTGCGCAAGGGTGATCGCGCCGACCTCGTTGTCATCGACCCGGCCGGGCTCGACGAGTCGGTGGACGGACTGTTCGAGGCAATAGTTCCCGAATATAACGGCGTCTCACGAATGGTGAATCGTAGCGACGGTGCCGCGGTGGCTACCGTGATCAGTGGCCGGTTGGTGTATCGCGACGGCGCATTCGCCGCAGGATTCGGGATCGAGAAGACCGGCAGGTTTCTGCGGGCCGGTGAGAATGCGCCCGTGATGGAGTCGGTGCGCGCTAGCGTGGCATCATGACCGCAGAAGTTTCGAGGCTCACCACCTACACGCGTTCCGGGCTGACTTTCGACGTTCGGGACGAAGGTCCGATCGACGGCCCGGTTGTTGTTCTGCTCCATGGTTTTCCGCAGGATTCGTCGTCTTGGGATCGTTTGGTGCCGTACCTGCACGCGCGCGGTTATCGCACCGTTGCGCCGGATCAGCGTGGATACTCGCCCGGGGCCCGTCCGAAATCGCGGTGGTCGTATCGAGGATCCGAACTGGCTGCAGACACTGTTGCTTTGATCGATGCCGTGGGCGTCGGAAAAGTGCATCTGGTGGGCCACGATTGGGGCGCCGGAGTTGCTTGGGAGGTCGCGGCGCTGCGACCGGACTTGCTGCGTACGCTGACCGCACTGTCCGTTCCGCATCCATTGGCATTTGTCAGAGCAATGGTGACCAGCACTCAGGGCTTGAAGTCCTGGTACATGGCGGCATTTCAATTGCCGATTCTCCCGGAATGGATCATTTCCAAAACTGTTGTCGGACAGAAAGTCCTGGTAGCCAGTGGGCAAGCATCCGAGCTGGCCCGACGTGATCTGGACGCACTGCGATCGCCCGGGCGGCTACGCGGTGGCCTGAACTGGTATCGCGCCATGTGGATGAGAAATCCGAAACCACGTGCCGTTCGCATCAGCGTTCCGACGCTCCACATCTGGAGCGACAACGACACCGCAATCGGTCCCAAAGGTAGTGAGCTCACGCCGCGATTCGTGGACGGTCCTTACCGTTTCGAAGTTCTTCGCGGCGTGAGCCATTGGATACCCGACGAGGTACCGCAGCAATTGGACCGGTTACTCGCCGAGCATCTGTCGGGCTGACTCGGCGATCAGTACGGCGCCGTCCTCCGGGAGAATGAAACCGCCCGCCACGGCGCGGTTGGTGGCTTCGGTGAACGCCGTCACGTACGCCTCGTGGGTCGGGTACAGGGCAGCCAACGTCGCGGCATCGAACGGAAGGGTTGCGCCGTTGGTGGGGACGTGAACCTTTTCCCCCGTCAGCACGGCCAGTGGTACGTCGAGGTGAGGCGTTCGGACGCCGCCTAGAGCGTTTCCGTGGCGGTCCCGGACTATCGCGTCGTCAGCCGTCGTGATGGGAGGTGCCGATGCCGGGGCAGCGCCGCCCGCTGCCCACTCACGCAGGCCGCGCAGAGCCGCGCAGGAGACGTATCGCTGTGGTCCGTCGTTGACGATGTCGAACAATGCTGCGAGGTTCTTGATGTCGACAAACTGGCGAACATACTGCGGATGAAGGATTTTCAGTGAGTATGCGTCCGAGTGCGCGGTGCCCGCGATTTCCCACGTGCGGATCATGTCGGTGTCGGGCTGACGGGCCGCAACAAAACTGGTGGGGCCGGGTCCGCCGCACAGTTCGAATAGTTCTGTCTCGGTGATCAACTGGAATACAGGAACATCAAGATCGGTGCGTACTCGGGCCGGCGCGGGATCCAGGAGCATCATGCCCTCGCCCAGCGGAGCTCCGATGCCGCCGCGGGCATGGACGATCAAGCCGTCGAAGACTCGGGCGTGAGGCGCAACAGCGTTTGCGTACGTCAGCATTCGGAATCCCGATTGTGACTGTCCGGCCGCAAGGATCTGCGTCGGCACCAGACCGCCCAGCGGATCGACGTCGCCGGGTGAACGTAAGGCTGCGCCGACCTGAGAAAAGATGTCGTAGGAATACCGGTCTCCCGGGTGATCGAGATTCCCGTATCGCTCGGGGTCCCACGTCAGTAGACCGACAACACCGTCGCCGAGAGCACTACCGCCGGTGCTGGTGATCCCGGCAGCTTGCGCGGAAACACCCACCCAGGCATAGCCTCTCGTGATTTCCTCGTTCATGTGCCCGAAGTCGACATCGATGTCGGTGTCGCCGCTGACATTGAGCCACTCGACGAGGACGGTTCCGTTGAACGTGGCGGGGTCCGTCGGCGTGCGCACGATGATTCGTGTTGTGTACGGCGCGTACGACTCTTCCTCGACGTCCCACCGGCCATCGGAAGTCCACGAGTTCGTAGCGATGTACGACGCCGCGTTACCGCTGACGAAGTACTCGTGTTCGACGTAGTCGGCGGCTGAAATATCCAGCGACGTGGATGTGCCGGGGAAGCCGTGGGAACCCCCGACTATCGGCCCTGCGACAGAGATTGATCGGTTGAGGTGCAACGTCATAGTGAGCAGGTCTCCGGGTGTCGGCGTCTGTGTTCGGTTGCCGCCGATCCTGTACCGGCACCCGGGGCCTTGGTGTGGTTTTCCCGCTGTGCGGGACCGAATTACCGCGCTCCGAAGCGCTCCTCGACCTGCTCAGCGGTGAGACCGAACTCCTCGAGCGTGTACTTGTGAGCGGGTTTGCGTGAGCCGGAGCGAGATTCCTCGTGCATCGACTCCATCGACGTTTGTGCTGCGGTAGTCAACGGAATGTCGAAATGCGTGTAGATGTTCTCGACGGTGCCGAGTGGGTCGGTGACAAAATCCTGGTAGTCGACATCGATGAACTGGTCCGGATTGTGATGTGCACGTGCGGCATCGAATTGTTCGAGGCCGCGCGCCCAGAGTTCGAGTTGACTCTCACCGATGACCTTGCCGGTGAAGGTGTTGGACCAGCCGTCGGTGGCCTGTGCTGACAAACTGCACACCGACGGGATGATCGTCGTGGGGGAGCGATGTGTTTGGACGATCAACGCATCAGGGTAGGCGGCCATCAGTTCGTCGAGTGCAAACAGGTGGCTGGGGTTTTTGAGCACCCACCGGCGATCTTGATCGGGGAGACCGATCAGCTGCAGGTTCTTCTTGTGGCGCGCATAGGCATTGGACCATTCCTGCTTCTTCAGCCAATTCGAATACGTGGGCAGGTTGGCCAGGCACTCGTACGACACCGACTTGAAGGTCTGGCGTAGCAGTTGCCAGCATTCCTCGACTTCGCTCGCCGACATGTAGTGCACGCCCATGAACTCGGGATGCTCCACATGGTGCTGGCCGAACGTTTCCTCGATCTTCGAGTACACGGGATTCGTTTCCCACGTATCGCGCGGCGGACGAGGCTGGGGAAACTCGGTCAACCACATCTCGAGACCCTGGTGCGCCGGATCGACCGTCAAGAGGCGGTGCAGTGCAGTGGTTCCGGTGCGAGGCAACCCGGTGACGAAGATCGGCCGTTCGATCTTCACGTCCGCATGCTCGGGATGTTGTTTCCAGGCAGATTCGCTGAGCAACCGTGCAACGAGTGCGCCGCGCAGGAACACACGAGAGATCTTGCTGCCGAAGGGCGTCAGGTCTTCGTCGCGGTCGTACGATTCGAGGAGAACCGACAGCGCCTCGGTGTAATCGTCGACGCCGAAATCGGTGAGCCCGGTCATCTTGGTCGCGGACGCGTGCAGATCTTCGACGGTTCCGACGTGTGTGCGTTCAGACATGGTGCTCCTAGTGGTGGAATTCGCCGCAGTTGACATCAAGGCACTGCCCGGTGACAGCACTGGCCAGAGGTGACGCCAGGAAGATTGCCGCATCGGACACTTCGTCCATCGTCGGGAGGCGTTTGAGGTCGGTGTTCGAAGCGGTGTGCTCGTAGATTTGATCAACGGTCATGCCGAATTTTTCGGCCTGATGCGCGAAGTAGCCCTTGAGTGTGTCGCCCCAAATGTAGCCCGGAGCAACCGAATTGACGCGGATTCCCTGGGGGCCGAGTTCTGTGGCCAGTGACTGCGACATCGCAAGCAGAGCCGACTTCGCCATCTTGTAGCTGCCGTACCGCTCCTGAGAGTGCCGGAGCACCATCGAATTGATGTTCACAACCGAGCCTTTCGACTCGGCCAGTGCCGGTGTGAAGAGTTGGGTCAGCCGAAGTGCCCCGAGCACGGTGAGTTCGATGCTGTCGCGGATGTGCTGGTAGTCGGTGCGTGCCAACGGTTTCATCGACGGCACCGAGAAGGCGTTGTTGACGAGGGTGTCGACCTTGCCGTAGGCGGCGATCGATTCTGCGACCAGATTCTCCACGGATTCCTGATCGGTGATGTCGGTGGCCACGGTTACGGCGCGTCCGCCGGCATCGACGATTTCCTTTGCCACGTCGTCCAATCGCGACTGTGTGCGTGCAGCGAGAACCAGGCTTGCACCGGATTCCGCGCAGCGTAGAGCCAGCGAACGGCCGAGCGCGGGCCCTACCCCGGAAATGACAACTACCTGGTCCTTGAGCAGTTCGGTCATGATTACCCCAGCATTCGGTTGTCGATGGCGGACTGGCGCAGCGCAATTCGCGCTGCCCATTCTTCGGGCGTGATTTTGTTGGTGGCGAAATGCGGCAAGTGCTTCTCGACGTCGGCGATGTCCACGATCTCGACGCTGGGACCGTCTTGAGGAGTGAGTTCGCGCGATACCCGCTGCCAGCGGAACTGCAGGATTCCGCGCGGATGGCCGACGGTTTCGATCCAGTTGGTAATGCCGGGATTCTTCTCGCTCACCACCATTCGGACCATCCCGTCCGGATCTACCTGGGCCTGACCATTGTTGAGGGAGGTCTGGTGGTTGATGTAGTCGAGTGAGATGTACCAGACGCTTCCGAGTTGGAAACCGAGGTACGGCGCATCGGATGCGGGGACGGTGATGATCATCGCCTGGTCGTCGGTCAGTTCGTAGTGCCCCACCGAGGAGTACTGCGTCGCGAGGCCTCCGGGCGTCAGGCGTGGTTCGGTCATCGTGTTGACCGGAAGCTTCATGTAGAACCACTCGGGGAACTGGAGCCAGGTCTTGACCCGGGTGACCAGGGCCTTGCCGGCGCGGGCAAAGCGCTTCTCGGTTTCTTCCGGGGTCAAGGGCGCCGGCGCTGTTCCGATGGCATCGGTGCGTTCGATACGGATGATTCCGCGTTGCTGGCTCCAGTCGCTGTAGACCTCACGAACGACGAGTTGCGAGGACCCGGGGGCCAGCGTGAAGTAATTTGAGCGGCCGTCGGCAGGGCCGGGTCCGAACCAGGCAACAAACGTGCCGTCGTCTTTGATCTCCAGTTTGCGATCGTCGAAAGCGATCTCGCTGCCGGGAACATTGGAATTGGTGTAGTTGCCGCTGAGCACCTGGAAACTCAGATCGGCTGTGGTGCCGCGCGTTCCGGTGACCTTGTATTCCTTGTCATCGTTGATTCGGGCGCCGAAGTACAGCGTATCCGGGTTGTCGAGGCCCATTTTCGTGAACGGGCCGGTGCCCTGGATGAAGCTCGGATGGGTCTTCTCGGAAGCCCAGGCTGCGTGCATGGTGGCAAGAATTCCGCCGGCCAGGTACTCGTAGCCTTCCAAGAGATCCTGTTCGGATCTGATGTGCGGCGCAGTCTCGATCAGTTTTTCGGCCTCGGCGATCGCCTGGGCAAACGGGTCCGTCAGCACGCTGGCTCCTCACAGTTCCGGCAGTGTTGCCGGCCCAGAGCGTCATGGTACAAATATGTACCTATGGGGTAGATGTTTATGAACCGACAATAGAACGCGTTCTAGGGAGTGGTCAATGGGTGAACCCGAGAAGGTCCGTTCTGCGGGACGTCAGTCCCCGCCGACCGAACGCGTCGTGCAGGTTCTCGACTATCTCGTCGCCCGCACTGAGCAGCGTTTCGGATTGTCGGAACTGGCCCGAGCGCTCGAGATCAGCAAGCCGACCTGTCTGGGCATCCTGACGGTCCTGACGGATCGTGGTTACCTCGCGCGGGATGAAGCGCTCAAGACCTACGGGTTGGGTCCGGCGCTGATCGCAGCCGGCCGCGCCGCTCAGCGCGGGTTTGCCGTGGGTCCGATCGCCCGCGCTCACCTGCAGAAGTTGAGTGCCGAATTCGGGACTACGTGTACGGCGTCGGCGGTGGTCGGAGACCGGATCAGGGTTCTCGAGGTCACCGGCCCCGAGCGGATACGCGTTGCGGCCCGGGTTGGCCAGGTTTATCCCTTCGCCCCACCGGTCGGGTTGATGTACGTGCTGTGGGGTTCCGACGACGACCTCGAGAACTGGCTCGGCAAGGAACCCAGCCTTCCGGTTCGACTCGATCGTGAGCGCCTGTGGAGCGTGGTCCGGGAATGTCGCGGCGCGGGATACCTTGTCGAGAGTCTCGATCCGATCGGGCAGCGTCTGCATACATTGATGGCAGGCGTTGCGACGCACGATCTTCCGCCGGAAGTGCGGGAGTTGCTCGGTGAAATGGTGTCGAGTTTGGGGGAGCGGGTGTACCTCGGCCGGGACATCAGTTCGGACGACGAGCATCCGGTTTCCCTGATCGCGGCTCCGACCTACGACGCCGAGGGGCATCAGGCGTTGGTGTTGACGCTGTACGTCGGTGGAGCGATCTCGGGCGCCGAAATTGTACGACGAGCGACAGCGCTGGTGGAGGCCGCCGATGCGGTGACCGCAGAAGTGGGTGGAAGAAGTCCGGCTCGCAACCATTGACCTCGAGTAGAACGCGTTCTATTCTGTGAATGCGTTCAATTTAGAACCAGTGCGGTACAAAAATGTACCGAAGCGGAATTGGTGATCCGCGCAGGGGTTCTCGATGCTCAGGAGCTGAAGAGATGGCAACACTCCAATCCCCGCCCGCGTACGAGTTATCGCATCTGCGGGCGCTCGAGGCCGAGGCAGTCCACATTTTTCGTGAGGTCGCGGCAACGTTCGAGAAGCCCGTACTCCTGTTCTCCGGCGGCAAGGATTCCGTTGTCATGCTGGCTGTCGCGGCCAAGGCATTCTGGCCCGCGCCCTTGCCGTTTGCCGTCATGCATGTCGATACCGGTCACAATTTCGACGAAGTCATCGAATTCCGTGATCGCACCGTAGACCGGTTCGGTCTACGGATGGTCGTCTCCAGCGTGCAGGACGATATCGACGCCGGCCGGGTTGCCGAAGACACCGGGGTTGGCGCCAGCCGAAATCGCCTGCAAACACACGCACTGTTGCGCGGAATTCGTGACGGGAAGTTTGACGCCGTGTTCGGCGGAGCTCGACGCGACGAAGAAAAAGCGCGCGCAAAAGAACGCGTTTTCAGCTTCCGAGACGAGTTCGGTCAATGGGACCCCAAGGTGCAACGGCCCGAACTGTGGAACCTGTACAACGGCAAACACCGTAAGGGCGAGCACATTCGGATATTCCCGCTCTCCAACTGGACCGAACTCGACATCTGGCAGTACATCGAGAGCGAGATGATCGACCTCCCGAACATCTACTACGCCCATCGGAGGGAAGTGGTACCGCGCGACGGAATGCTGTTGGCGCGCACACGCTTTCTCGAGTTGCGTGAGGGCGAAGAATCCTACGAAGCACTGGTGCGTTTTCGGACCGTCGGCGACGCCACGTGTACCGGCTGTGTGGAATCGTCCGCCGAAACAGCGGCAGCAGTTGTCGAAGAAGTAGCAGCCAGTCGAATCACCGAACGCGGAGCAACGCGCGCTGACGACCGAATCTCCGAAGCCGGTATGGAAGATCGTAAGAAAGAGGGGTACTTCTGATGCCGCAACTCCTCCGAGTCGCCACGGCCGGCAGCGTCGACGACGGTAAGTCGACGCTCATCGGCCGGCTGCTCTACGACTCCAAGTCGATCTTCGAAGATCAACTCGAAGCAGTCGAACGGACAAGTCGTGAACGCGGCGACGAGTACGCCAACCTGGCACTGCTCACCGACGGTTTGCGTGCCGAGCGCGAACAGGGCATCACTATCGATGTGGCACACCGTTACTTCGCGACCCCGCACCGCAAATTCATCATTGCGGATACTCCGGGGCATGAGCAGTACACCCGCAACATGGTGACCGGTGCGTCGACGGCCGACCTGGCACTCATCCTGGTGGACGCTCGCAAAGGTGTCCTGGAACAAACGCGTCGACATGCGTTCTTGTCAACGCTTCTCGGGATCCCGCACCTTGTGCTGTGTGTGAACAAGATGGATCTGGTCGGCTGGTCGCAGGAACGATTCGAGGAGATCAAGGAAGAGTTCCGTCAGTTCGCGATCAAGCTCGACGTGCACGATCTGTCCTTCATTCCGGTGTCGGCACTGTTGGGGGACAACATCGTTGCGCGTACCGAGAACATGGACTGGTACGACGGCCCGTCACTGCTGCACCACCTCGAGCAGGTGCACATCGCGTCGGATCGCAACCTCATCGACGCACGTTTTCCGGTGCAATACGTCATCCGTCCGCAGAATCAGACCGATGCCGACCTCCACGATTTTCGTGGATACGCGGGAACCGTCGCCAGTGGCGTTTTCAAGCCCGGTGACGAAGTAGTTGTTCTCCCTTCCGGTTTCACATCGACGGTGAAGGCAGTGCACGGTCCCGGTGGAACGGTGATCGAGGAGGCTTTTGCGCCGTCGGCGGTCTGTATCGAACTGGCCGACAATCTCGACGTCAGTCGCGGCGATCAGCTCTGCCGACTCAACAATCGGCCGCAGGTCGGCCAGGAGATCGATGCGATGATCTGCTGGCTCACCGAGCAGACCACGCTGTCCGAGAACAATCGATACTCGTTGCTGCACACCACTCGTTCCACCAAAGCGCAGATCGTTCGGCTGGACTACCGCCTCGACGTCAACACCCTGCACCGCGACGAGAGCGCGGAATCGCTGTCTCTCAACGAGATCGGTCGTATCTCGATCAAAACGCAGCAGCCGTTGATGTTCGACCCCTACCGTCGAAATCGAGTCACCGGCAGTTTCATTCTCGTCGACGAGACCACCGGCAACACCGTCGCGGCCGGCATGATCAACGGACCGACGCTCAAGGAATCGCGCGTCGTCTGGCACAGTTCCGAAGTCTCTCGCGACGAACGCGCAACTCAGGGTGCAACTGTGTGGCTGACGGGGTTGTCTGCGTCCGGCAAGTCCACCATTGCCGTCGAACTCGAGCGTCGACTGGTCGCGGCCGGTATCCCGGCCTACCGACTCGACGGTGACAACCTTCGACACGGACTCAACGCAGATTTGGGATTCGGCGCCGCCGATCGCGCCGAAAACGTTCGCCGAGTCGGCTCGGTGGCGCAGATGTTCGCCGATTCCGGAGCCGTAGCGGTGGCCTGCCTGATCAGCCCGTACCGCGAGGACCGTGATCGAGTGCGTGCCGCTCACGAAGCGGCCGGGCTGAGGTTTATCGAGGTGTACGTCGATACTCCGATCGAACAGTGCGAGGCCCGCGATCCCAAGGGCATGTATGCCAAGGCTCGGGCCGGTGAGATCACCGGATTCACCGGCGTCGACGATCCCTACGAGGTTCCGGAGCGGGCCGAACTGATTGTTCGTCCGGAGAACGGAACGCCTACCGAAATTGCCCTGCGGATTATGGAAGTGTTGGACCGGTGAGCGAAACAACCCCCAGCGGATCCACTGACGCCGAGTTGGCGGCGCAATTGGCCGAGGTCGCGGGCGCGATCCTCCTCGAGATTCGAGCCGAAGGCCTCGGAATCGTCGACGGTCGGGAACTGGGCCGGCGCGGAGACAAAGCTGCCGACGCCTACATCCTGGACAGGCTCGCTGAACTTCGCCCCGATGATGCTGTCCTGTCCGAAGAATCTGCCGACGATCGCACCAGACTGGAAGCGTCCCGAGTCTGGATCATCGACCCGCTCGACGGATCCAAAGAGTACGGACTACCTGGTCATACGGATTGGGCTGTGCACGTGGCACTCTGGGAGCGCGGTCAGGAAATTACCGCGGCAGCTGTCTCTCAACCGACGCTCGGAGAGGTGTATTCCAGCGGCGACAGCTTCGCTGACGTTCCCCCCAACTCACCGCTCCGAATCGTGGTCAGTGGCTCGAGGCCGCCGGCATTTACCGACGACGTGGCAGCAGAACTCGGTGCAGAAGTCATCCCGATGGGCTCGGCCGGAGCAAAGGCGATGGCCGTCGTTCGCGGCGACGTCGACGCCTATCTGCACGCCGGCGGGCAGTGGGAATGGGACTCGGCGGCGCCGGTCGGCGTCGCTGCGGCAGCGGGCCTGCATTGCAGTCGCATCGACGGTTCGCCCCTGCGCTACAACGAATCCCACCCCTACCTACCGGATCTCGTGATCTGCCGACCGGAGTTGGCCGAGACGATTCTGAGCGCGATTGCCAAGCACTCCAACGAATCGGCAGTCAGTGGGCGCGTCGCGATGGCACGCGAATACGTCAACGCACTTCTCACTCACGACGCAACCAAAGTTCGCTTTGCGCCCGACGCGTGGCGCGTCGAAAACGGGGAGCGCACCGGAGACACCGGCGCATTCATCAGTGACGAACTCGAAAACGGTCAGCAGTACCGCGGAATCATCGCGATACGTGAACTCACACTGCGTGAGTGGGGCGAAAGCGTCGTAGCGCGGTATCTGCTCGATCTCGGGACTCCCGGACAGCCGCCTGCCGTCACGGTGTTCGTCACCGAGTATTTCGGTATTCCGGCCGGCGAGATTCAATCCATCTTGGCCATCATCGAACCCCACCCGAACGACGAGGAAACACAATGACATCCGAGCTCGTAACACCCGAGAACTTGATCACAGAATTCTGTGCACTCTGGACCGACGCGGACGTCGCCAAAATTATCGAGTACTTCACTGAAGATGCTGTCTACCATAATATTCCGATGGAACCGGTGTCCGGAAAGGAAGCGATCAAGGCCTTTATCGAAGGATTTATCTTGGCCTTCGGTGGTATCGACTTCCAGGTCAAGCGACAGGTCGCCAGCGGCGATGTCGTGATGAACGAGCGTGTCGACGTCTTCACCATCAACGGCGCCGAGGTGGCGTTGCCGGTGATGGGTGTCTTCGAAGTTCGAGACCGAAAGATCAGCGCCTGGCGCGACTACTTCGACATGGCGCCGATCACGGCGGCAGCCGGCCAGGGCTGATTTACTCACCTATTCCGCGACAATGCGGTGTGGGTAGTCCTCCGAGCGATGCTGGAATCGCGTGATAGCCGGGTTCACGATGACACCATCCCGGATTTCGATTGCCTTCTCGATGGTTTCGTCCTCTTTCCAGCCCGTCGGCCCGGCCATGACGCCCGGCAGGTAGGGCAGAAGCGATTCGCTGATCTCCCACGATGAGGAGTTCCACAGGTACGACGGGCTGTGGTCGACGCCGTAGTAGGTGATGTTGTCGCCGACGATGAAGGTCGGTTCCGCGAACGAAGTGGGACGGGCCCAGCTGAACCCCATCCCTTCGTCGCAGGACACATCCACGATCAAGCTGCCCGGCTGGAAGTCCATCAAGTCTTCTTCGGTCAGGAACGTCAGCGGTGAATCCGTGTTCTGCAGTACGCAGTTGACGACGATGTCGTGTTCGGCCAGAAATCCGGGGACCGGCACGCTGTGATTGTCGAGCATCACGTGGCTACCTCGAACGTCACCGGTCTCGTTGTCGAAGGACACCATTCGAGCCGAGTGGATGGGGGAGCCGACGGCAGTGACGCCGCGCTGCGTCAATACGTCGACCTCGTGGATTCCGTGGGCCTTGAGCGCAGTCACGGCGCCTCGTGCGGTGGCCCCGAAGCCGATGACGGCGGCCGTGAGTCGCCGTCCGTAGTCTCCGGTGGAGCCGATCAACTGCAGTGCGTGGAGAACCGAGCAGTAGCCCGCCAGTTCGTTGTTCTTATGGAAAACATGCAGATTGAACGAGCCGTCGCTGTGCCAGTGATTCATCGCCTCGAAAGCGATGAGGGTCAGCTTCTTGTCGATCGCGATCTGCGTCAACTCGGTGTCCTGAACGCAATGCGGCCAGCCCCACAGCACCTGCTCGGAACGGAGGTCGGTGAGGTCGCGCACCACTGGCTTCGGGAGGAGAACGATATCGGTTTCAGCCAAAATCTGTTTCCGCGTGCGGATTCCGGCAACAAGACGCGACAAGTAGTCGTCGGAGTATCCGAAGCGATGGCCGTAGCCCTCTTCGAGGTAGATCCGCGAGCGAAGTTCAGCGTCGATGCGATCGAAATGCGCAGGGTGAATCGGCAACCGGCGTTCTGCCGGTTTGCTTGATTGCCCGATGACTCCAAGGGTACGTACGTTGTTCAATTGTAAATCTCTCGATAGGTGCAGGTAGAGATCTCAGACCGGAGCCTGAATGAACTGCAGAATGCAGAAGCGCTGGCAGAATGCCGGGACCAGGACTGTCAACTGAGTGCTGGGTGCGCTGCTGTCGAACACCGGCGGCATCAGAAAGCGCGCCGGTACGCCCTGAGCCTAGTCCCGTTCAGCGTTTACCCTGGCGGCCGGGCGAAGGTTCTGTGAAAAAAGGTTCAGCCGCGCCGGAGAAATCCGGCGCGGCTGAACGTCAGTGGAGAGGCTAACGGGTGGCGGACCCGAGAGCCTTGTCGAAATCTTCGCTGTTTGCCCGCGAACCGAGGATCATGGCCAGGCGCACCAGCAGGCCTTCTCGGTCGGCCGGTTCCGCAGTGTCGAGAGCGTCGGAGAGAGACAACCACACATGCTCTCGGCGGGCCTCGTCGCCAACTGCCTCGGACGTCACGGAGGCGGTCGCTTCGAGCTGCGTCGGAGCAGTTCCGGCGGTGAGATGCTTGGCAACGTCGATCAACTGCGCGGGATCGCTGATCCGGCACAGCACCAGGCCGTCGGGCCGGATCACGAAGATTTCGCCATCCCCGGCACCGAGCGATGAGGCGAGATCGCCACGAGTGTCAGGGATCGCCCCGTGAGTTCCGCCCACGGTCGTCACCTGCACCGTTTCCGGTGCAAGAGCGTGAGCGAACTCAGCAGCGTGTCTGTCGAGTTCGGATGCTTGCTCGGCGGACATACCGAAGGCCAACACTCCGAATCCCGAGCCGCGCAGGCGATTCAGCGACGTTTTCGACAGTCCATCCGTAGTGCGGACTTCGACGATTCGATCCTCGAGCGGATCGCCGGGGAGTACGCCCTGCGTGCCCGGGGCCGTGGGCCACGTCAGCGGTGAGAGGTGCGCATGGGTGGCACTCGACTGCCGAGGATTGATCAGATGCGCGAATTCGCCTCGGGTAGTCGCAAGTTCGAGTACGGCATCGCGGGTGGTCCGGTATCCGTGGCTGCCGGGAGACATGATGAGTGTCGACTTGCCGGCGTTGTCGACGTTCTGCTGCCAGGCGCTCCGACGCTCCGTCGAATATGCCTGCAGGAGAGTGGTATCAGCTTGTCCGTTGATGACAGCGGCCAGTTGCCACGCCAGGGTCTCGGCGTCTTCCATTCCGGAGTTGAGTCCGCGAACTCCGAAGATCGGAACCAGATGCGCTGCATCCCCGGCGAACAGTACGGGGCCGTGGGTGAAATCTTCCAGTGCCAGCGCGTGGGCGCGGTAGAAGCCGAACCACTCCAGGGTCCACGGAATATCGCTCTGGAGCCATTCGAGGTGGCGGGTGATGCGATCGCGAATGCGCTCTTCCGCTGTCTCGTCCGCGGGATCGTCGGACGCGTCGAGTTGGTAGTCGATCCGCCAGATGTCACGAGGTTGCCGATGCATGATGATGGTCGAGCCAGGGTTGCTGGGAGCGTCGAACCAGACCAGGCGCTCGGCGGGAAGTTCCGACTCCCAATGGATATCTGCGATGACGTAATTACCTTCGTAACTGTTGCCCTGCAAGCGGATTCCGCTCAGTTCGCGCATCGTGCTGCGGCCGCCGTCGGCAGCGACAACCCAGGCGGCGCGCAGTTCGCGAGCGCCGAAGGCCGTGTCGACCGTCAAGGTCACCTCGTCGTCACTACGTGAGATACCGGCGATCGACGACGACCAGTGGAACGTGACCAGAGGATGCGCGAGCAATGTGTCGGTCATGATCTGTTCGAACTCGGACTGCGACACGTTGACCATGGGGCCACGGGCGTCGTGCTCACCACTGGCCATACGGAAGTGCAGCACTTCCTGATCGCGGTAGTAGCTTCGGCCTCCCACCCACGGCAAAACGATGTCTTCGAGTTCTGCACCGAACCCGAGGCGCTCGGCAACTTCGAGGCTGTGTCGGGAGACGCAGATCGCGCGGCTACCGAACGACACCTGATCTGCTGCTTCGAGAATCGTGACCGGTATGCCGCGCGCGGCCAGGCCCAGGGCAACGCCCATACCCACGGGGCCTGCGCCGACGATGACAACCGGGAGGGCATCCGCCGACGGGGACAGGGAGCTGAAGTCCTCGGGAGCGTACTTCTTCGGATGAAAGTAGGTCGACATGATCACGAGGCTTTCTGTGCGGCGGAAGGTTCGGGGAGCAGCAGAATCGACACCAGGCTGATCACTGCAATCACGACGAAGTAGACGGTGATGGCAAACGATGTGTCGAATGCGGCGAAGAGGGCGGTGGCGATCATCGGTGCGAGGCCGCCGCCGAGGATCGCGCCGATCTGGTAGCCGAGGGACGCGCCGCTGTACCGGATGTGGGCGGGAAACAGTTCGGCGAACAGAGCGGCCTGTGGGCCGGCGCAACAGCCGAGCGTGAATCCGAGGGCAATCATCGAGATCAGCATCACCGGGATGACAGCGGTGTCTATGAGCGGGAAGAACACCGCTGCGGCAACTACCAGCGCGATGGAGCTACGGATATAGACGGTTCGCCGTCCGAGGGTGTCGGACTTGTGGGCGCTGAATGCCATGCCCGCCATCCAGAACGGGCACGAAGCGATGAGCAGGAACAGCATGGTGGTCTTGCTGAATCCGAGTTCCTTCTCGCCGTACTTGAGGACGTAGACCATGTACGCGTACGCAATTCCGTTGGTGGCGATGAAGGTTCCACCGGCCAACAGGACGGTCTTCCAATGTTTCGTCAGCACCTCGAGAATCGGCATCGAGTCGGCGGGAGCATCGGTCTTGGACGCCGTGAACTCCTCGCTCTCTTCGAGGCCGAGGCGGATCCACATGGCGACGCCGACCAGAACAGCGCTGAGTAGGAACGGGATTCGCCAGCCCCAGGAGTTGAACGTCGCGTCGTCCATGAAAGCGGCAAGGGGAAGGTAAACGAGGTTTGCCACCAGAACACCGGCAGGAACGCCGATCTGCGGAGCGCTGCCGTAGAGCCCCTTCTTTCCCTCCGGTGCGTTCTCGGTTGCGACCAGCACCGCCCCACCCCACTCGCCGCCCACACCAAGCCCCTGGATGAAGCGAAGCGTCACCAGCAAGATCGGCGCGAACACTCCGATCGAGGCGTAGTTGGGGAGCAAGCCGATAGCGACGGTTGCGCAACCCATCAACATGAGGGAGGTGACAAGCATGGACTTGCGTCCGATGCGATCGCCGAAATGACCCATCACGATTCCGCCGATGGGGCGCGCGATGAAACCGACTGCGAGTGTCGCGAATGCTGCCAAGGTTCCGGCGAGATCGGACGTGCCGGGGAAGAACTGCTTGCCCAGAACCAAGGCGGCAGCAGTGCCGTAGATGAAGAAGTCGTACCACTCGATGGCGGTGCCGACAAAGCTGCCGAGGGCAGCCTTGCGCGCCTTGGCTGTCGCGGCGGCGGTGCGCGAGCTAGGCGGCGAGGCGATGGAGGTCATGAAATGCCTTTCGAGATGAATGTGGCTTGAAGACACAATGACCTGCACCACAACACTTGAAAAGCGGAAGAATCGATGGTTATTCCACGGAAATTCTGCATTAGTTAGAAAGTGCCTGATAAGAGGGGTTAGTCCATTCTCCCGGATTGTGAAACGAATTCTATAAATGCTCGAGCGACGCGGCTCAGTCGTGCGTCCTGATGCCACGCGAGCACGACGTTCACCGACGGGACCACCGGGGATCCGATTGTTTTGACAACCACTTCGAGGCCCTCGTAGGTGACGTCGAGGCTGGGGCGCTGTAGTAGCAGCGTCCATCCGAGTCCTCGGCCGACAAACGCCCGAGCTGTCTCGAAGTTCGCAGTTCGGTAGGCAACGTCCGGGACGAAACCGCCGGCACGGCAGACATCGAGCGCGTGTTTTGTACTCGGGGGTGCGTCGAGCAGCACCATCGGGAACTCGGCAAGCTCAGGTAGGTGAATCTGCCGATCGGATGCCGCCAGGGGGTGTTCGGCGCCCAGGACGATCAGCGGTTCGCGGGTCGACAACGGAAGCATACGGAGTTCCGTAGACAGGTCCAGGTCGTAGACGATCGCGAGATCCAGTTCGCCGTTTTCCAGCTGTGCCTGCAGGCGATTCTGGGTGTCTTCGCGGAACTCCACTGCGGTGGCGGGATATTCACGAGTGAACCCAGCGATCATCGACGGCAGCACTGTCGGCCCCAAAGCCGGGTAGCAGCCGATAGCGATGGGTCCTGAAATTGTTCCGCTTGTGCCGAGTGCATCGGACTCGAGCTCACCGGCTTGTTTCAGCAATGCTCGAGCCCGTAGGAGGACGAATTCCCCTGTGGGCGTGAGTTGTACACCGAATGCCCGGCGGCGGACGCAGAGTTGAACCTTGAGTGCACGTTCGAGTTCCGTGATGGACGCAGACATCGCCGAGGGCGACAGGTGCATGCGTTCGGCGGCAGCGCTGATGGTTCCGGTCTCGGCTACCGCGACAAACGCAGCAAGCTGACGGATCGTGTACGTGGGGGCTGGGTCAACTCGCGGCATGACAGTAGACGTTAGTCGTCATTGTGTGGCACCGGGACTGCACTGCAGGTCGAGCTAGTGCTCTGACCTGCGCTGTCGTGGTGCCCCCGGCAGGATTCGAACCTGCGACCTTTCGCTCCGGAGGCGAACGCTCTATCCCCTGAGCTACGGGGGCGCACCGAAATTTCGGTGTGCCGATTGGGCTGGGTTAGCGTAGCGCATCACACCCGTGCAAGACCAAACCGGGGCATCGAACAAGGACATTCGCACTGACTCGGGCGCGATTTCCGCATAGGCTCGGCGGCGGACACAGGTTCGGGCGGACTGCTCGAGCACCATTGTGAGCTACGGGAGTCGTTGATGACCGATCGCTGTTATTCCGAAGATCAACTCGCACTCGACCTCAGGTGGTGGGCGGCCGCGAATTATCTGACCGTCGCGCAGATCTATCTCCAAGACAACACCTTGCTGCGAGAGCCCTTGCAAGCGAAGCACATCAAGCCGCGACTGCTCGGCCACTGGGGAACCAGCCCGGGCCTGTCGATGATCTACGCGTTGCTCAACCGGCACATAGCCACCACCAGCTCGGACTGGTTGTACGTGACCGGGCCCGGTCACGGTGGACCCGCATTGATCGCGTCGACGTACCTCGAAGGGACGTATTCGGAGATCTATCCCGAAGTGTCCGCCGACGCCGACGGTATCCACCGCATGTGCCGACGATTCTCGGCGCCGGGCGGAGTTCCCAGCCACGTCAGCGTGCAGACTCCGGGAAGTATCCACGAGGGCGGCGAGTTGGGGTACGCACTGGCACATGCGGCCGGGGCGGCATTCGACCACCCGGACCTGCTGGTGGCCTGCGTTATCGGTGACGGTGAAGCCGAGACCGGTCCACTGTCGGGATCATGGAAGCTTCCGGCATTTCTCAATCCCCGACGCGATGGTGCGGTGCTGCCCATCCTGCACGTGAACGGTGCCAAGATCGCCGGGCCGACGGTGTACGGACGCAGTAGCGACGAAGACATCAAGGCATATCTGAGCGGCCAGGGCTGGGATCCCGTCGTCGTATCCGGAGACGACCCGGCGAAGGTCTTCCCGGAGATGTACGACGCGATAACCAAGGCACACGACAAGATTCGTGAGATGCAGCTATCGGCGCGCGCCGGCGAAGAGTGGCACGGCGCTTGGCCTGCAATCGTATTACGCACTCCCAAAGGGTGGAGCGGCCCGCACGCCGTCGACGGGAAGTTGGTGGAGGGCACCCACTGGGCGCATCAGGTTCCGTTGTCCGGAGTGCGAACCGATGAGGCGCATCTGCGGCAACTCGAGGAGTGGATGCGCTCCTACCGTCCCGACGAGTTGTTCGACGCGAACGGATCGTTGATTCCCGAACTTGCCGCGCTGGCGCCGGTCGGAGACAAGCGGATGGGCAGTACGCCCTACGCCAACGGTGGACGACTACGCGTCGAATTGCCGATGCCGGCACTCGAGAAGTACGCGCTACCCATCGAATCGCCGGGTTCGACGTTCTACGAGACCACGAGGGTGCTCGGCGAACTATTGCGGGACATCTACGCCGCCACCGAAACCGACGACGGCGGCGGAATCTTCCGGTTGTTCTGTCCAGACGAAACTGCGAGCAACAGGCTTGGTGCGGTATTCGAGACAACCGAGCGGTGCTGGCAGTTGCCGATCACCGAGTACGACGACGGGCTCTCTGCCGACGGCCGGGTCATGGAAATTCTCAGTGAGCATCTCTGTGAGGGCTGGCTCGAGGGATATCTGCTGTCGGGGCGGCACGGAATGTTCGCCAGTTACGAGGCCTTCGCGATGGTGAGCGTCTCGATGCTGATCCAGCACGCCAAGTGGCTCCAGCATGCCGTCGACCTGCCGTGGCGCGCGCCGGTGGCTTCGCTCAACGTACTGCTCACCAGTACGTGCTGGCGCAACGATCACAACGGTTTCAGTCACCAAGGCCCCGGGATGATCGACGCCGTGATTCCCTTGGCGCCCAGCGTGATCCGGGTATGGCTGCCGCCGGACTCCAATACGCTGCTCTCGATTTCGGATCACGCTCTGCGCAGCACGAACCACGTGAATGTGATCGTCGTGGACAAACAGCCGCATCTGCAGTACCTGACGCTCGAGCAGGCGCACGCGCATTGTGCCGCGGGCGCGTCGGTCTGGGATTGGGCCGGAACGGAAGTTGCCGGGCAGGAACCCGATGTGGTGTTGGCAGCAGCGGGAGACGTTCCGACACAAGAGATTCTGGCCGCCGCCCAGCTGCTTCGCGAAGGAACGCCGGACCTGTCGGTGCGGGTTGTCAACGTGGTTGATCTCATGGGTTTACTGACGCCGACCGAACATCCGCACGGATTCGGTGAGCAGTCGTTCCGGGACTTGTTCACGGCCGAGACGGACGTGGTGTTCGCCTTCCACGGCTACGCCCGGGCAGTCCATCAACTCCTCCACGGACGACCTTCTCCGGAGCGGTTCCATGTCCGCGGATTCAGTGAACAGGGAACCACGACAACGCCGTTCGACATGGTAGTTCTCAACAAGATGAGCCGTTACCACCTGGTCATCGAGGCGCTGAGACGATCCAAGCGTCGGACCGCCGGGGCGTCGGAGTTGGTCGAGTTTTGCCGGGCTCAACTGGACAAGCATTCGCGCTACATCGTGGAGCATCTCGAGGACATGCCGGAGATAGAAAACTGGACCTGGTCCTGACCACAGTCAGGGCCAGGCCCAGTTCGATTCGAATTGTTGCCGGTTAGTTCATCGGCAGGGGAGCGGCTCCGCGAGCAGCCAGCATGCTGGTCAGCAAAGTGGACTCGCTTTCCTGTGTATTCACCATCGTCGTGGACAAGGCCTTCACCGGATCGGTGGTGGCGTTAGCTGCGGCGTACTCCATCATCGGAAGCCCGCCTTGGTGATGACGCAACATCAACTGGAGAAACAGTGTGTCCAACTCGGGGCCGGATGCAGCATTCAACGCCGCCAGATCCGCGGAAGACGCCATGCCGGGCATCGTGGTCGCCGGGCCGGAAGGATCCATCGTCATCGTCGTAGACGCTCCGTGCGAATCGTGTCCGGAGGACGAATCGGAGGTCATCCACTCCATATACGGGCCGACTGTGGAAATCGGTTCGTCCCACATCGTCAACCACGCCTGCATTTGGCCGATCTGGTTCTGCTGAGTGGTCAAGATGTCGTACGCCACCGTGCGCACTTCGTTGTCTGTGGACTTCGTCAACGCGGTGGACGCCATTTCGACGGCCTGGCCGTGATGGACGAGCATGTCCTGAGCAAAGCCGACATCCACCGAGTCCGATGCCGGAACGGTGAGTGAGGACTTCGCGTCGGGACCCAACAGGTTGGTGAACGCGCCCAGAGCGAAACCGATGGCGATGGCGCCGATGAGACCGATGATCAGTAGCGCGGTGCGCTGACTCGGCTTCGACGAGCGGTCGGTGTCAGGCTGACTATCCACCTGCGGGAACCTGCTCGTCGGTGGCCGGTGTGGTGCCGGTGCCGTCCATCGGAACCGCGTCGGGGCCCGGAGGTGTGGGGTCGAACGGCGACGTTTCCGCGGTGAACAGCGGGTTCGTGCAGCTTGCACCGACCTCGGGGTAGACGTTCGGGTTCAGCTTCAGAGCGGTGATGAACTGGTCTATGCGCTTGTCGTCAGCATCGTCGATTTCGAGGCGGTGACCCCAGGACTGCAGCGAAATGGGGCTGCTCTGGCCGGGGTACGGCGACATCAGCATGTAGCCCTTGCTGTTCTCGACCCGCTTGGCGAGGCTGTCGATCTGGCTCTGGTCGACGCTGTCCGGGTTGTACGAGATCCAGATCGCACCGTGCTCGAGCGAGTGAACAGCGTTTTCGGTACGGATCGCCGACGCGTAAACAGTGCCCGTGCAGTTTGCCCAGGTGGCGTCGTGCGGGCCACCGAACGGCGGGCTCTGGTCGTACGCGACGCGCTGCGTGGCTTCGACGTGCTGGCCGGCGGGGTACTCGATCTTGAGAACACCGTCGATGTTGTCGGACGGATCCTTGTTCTCGGAGCTGTACTTGTACGGCTCGAGGGCTTGCTTGTCTTCGACCTTCGGCCACAGGTTGATGCCGAGCACGGCAATCAGCCCGACAACGGCCACACCGGCACCGATCGACAGCCACGGAACCTGGCGAGGCGCGGGAACGCCGCCCTTGCCCTTCTTGGCCGGGCTTCCGCCTCGTTTGGCAGCCTTGATCGCTTTGGCTGATTTGGCCCCGGAATTGTTCTTGGGACCGTGACTATCGGAACCGCTTGGCATCGATTGGGCTCTTTCGGTGTGTGGGCAAATGTGCAGCATGCCCTCCCACCGGATGTACTCGGCGGTAGCTCGGGCATTACCACTGTACTTTCCGAGTCTGAGGGCAATCTGGGAGAGTGGCGTGCGACACGCCCAAATCGGTCGTCAGCCTACTCTCAGGCGGCCGCGCGTGAGGCGAGTCTCCACCTCGAGTGTGCAGGCAATAGGATGGATACCTGTGACTCCAGCTGACCTTGCCGAACTGCTCCGCGGAACCGCTGCGAGCGTCCTTGCCGAACGCGGCCTCGACGTCTCGGTGCTCCCACAAACCTTGACTGTCGAGCGTCCTCGCAACCCTGAGCATGGCGATTACGCCACCAACGTTGCGATGCAGGTAGCCAAGAAGGTCGGCGCCAACCCGCGCGAATTGGCCGGCTGGCTCGCCGAGGCACTCACGGCTGCCGACGGTATCGACTCCGCCGAAATTGCCGGCCCGGGCTTCCTCAACATCCGCCTCGCTGCCGACGCCCAGGGCGCCGTCGTCGTCGGAGTTCTCGAAGCCGGTCCGTCGTACGGCAGTGGCGACTCGCTTGCCGGTACGAAGATCAACCTCGAATTCGTCTCGGCCAACCCCACCGGACCCATCCACCTTGGTGGAACCCGTTGGGCTGCAGTCGGAGACGCGCTCGGGCGCATCCTGTCCGCACAGGGCGGTCTGGTCACCCGTGAGTACTACTTCAACGATCACGGTGCTCAGATCGACCGCTTCT
The DNA here is from genome assembly GCF_002245895.1 of Rhodococcus sp. OK302. Classification (NCBI taxonomy): domain Bacteria; kingdom Bacillati; phylum Actinomycetota; class Actinomycetes; order Mycobacteriales; family Nocardiaceae; genus Rhodococcus; species Rhodococcus sp. OK302. Next base: position 5,309,199 of record NZ_NPJZ01000001.1, on the reverse strand, counting down.
CGCGTTCGTTGATCGCCGCAGCAAAGGGCGAGCCTGCCCCCGAAGACGGTTACGCCGGCGCTTACATCGCCGACATCGCTGCAACCGTCCTCGCTCAGCGCCCCGACGTCATGGACCTGCCCGCCGACGAGCAGCAGGAAACGTTCCGGTCCATCGGCGTCGACTTGATGTTCACCCACATCCGTCAGACCCTCCACGATTTCGGCGTCGACTTCGACGTCTACTTCCACGAGAACTCGCTCTTCGAATCCGGCGCAGTCGAAAAGGCCGTCGAATCGCTCAAGAGTTCCGGCAACCTCTTCAACGAGGACGGTGCCTGGTGGCTCAAGAGCACCGACTACGGCGACGACAAAGACCGCGTCGTCATCAAGAGTGACGGCAACGCCGCCTACATTGCCGGTGACATCGCCTACTTCCAGGACAAGCGCGCTCGCGGCTTCGACCTCTGCATCTACATGCTCGGCGCCGATCACCACGGCTACATCGGCCGTCTCAAGGCTGCTGCCGCTGCCTTCGGCGACGACCCGGACACCGTCGAGGTTCTCATCGGCCAGATGGTCAACCTCGTCAAGGACGGCGTCGCCGTCAAGATGAGCAAGCGCGCCGGAACCGTCATCACCCTCGACGACCTGGTCGAGGCAATCGGCGTCGACGCATCGCGTTACGTCATGATCCGTTCGTCGGTCGACTCCAGCATCGACATCGACCTCGATCTGTGGACCAAGACCAGCAGCGAAAACCCGGTCTACTACGTCCAGTACGCACACGCACGCCTCTCCGCGATCGCCCGCAACGCTGCCGACCTCGGTCTGTCCGCCGACTCGAGCCACCTCGCACTGCTCACGGCCGAGCAGGAAGGCGACCTGATTCGCACGATCGGCGAATACCCGCGCGTCGTCTCCAGCGCCGCCAATCTGCGTGAGCCTCACCGGATCGCCCGTTACCTCGAAGAACTCGCGGGTGCGTACCACCGCTTCTACGGCGCGTGCCGCATCCTTCCGCAAGGCGACGAAGACGCAACCGACGTGCACCGCGCACGCCTGGCTCTCTGCGCCGCCACCCGTCAGGTCCTGGCCAACGGCCTCGAACTGCTCGGAGTTACCGCACCGGAGCAGATGTGAACGCACACCCCGCCGGACCCAAGCATGCCGAGCAGTTGCACACTGCCGGTCTGCCCGACCGTCCCGTCAGCCCCGAAGCCTTTGGCGAACTCGACCCACAGGTGTGGCCGCGCAATGCACGCCGCGGCGACGACGGTGAAGTGACTCTCGCCGGTGTCAAGGTCAGCGAACTTGCCGAAAAGTACGGCACCCCGCTTTTTGTCATCGACGAGGAAGACTTCCGCTCGCGCTGCCGCGACATGGCCCGCGCCTTCGGCCCGGATGCCAAGGTGCACTACGCCTCCAAGGCGTTCCTGTGCGGTGAGATCGCACGCTGGGTTGCCGACGAGGGACTTTCCCTCGACGTCTGCTCCGGCGGGGAACTCGCAATCGCTCTGCATGCCGACTTCCCGGCCGAGCGAATTGCTATGCACGGCAACAACAAATCCATCGCCGAACTGGCTGCCGGTGTTGCTGCCGGTGTCGGACACGTCGTACTCGACTCGGCCATCGAGATCGAACGACTGAACCGTGTCGCCGGTGAAGCGGGCGTCGTTCAGGACGTTCTGATCCGACTCACCGTTGGTGTCGAAGCGCACACCCACGAATTTATTTCCACCGCCCACGAGGATCAGAAGTTCGGATTCTCGTTGGCCGGGGGAGCGGCAATCGACGCCGTCCGTCGCGTCTTCGCCGCTGAAAACCTGCGTCTCGTCGGACTGCACAGCCACATCGGTTCGCAGATCTTCGACGTCGACGGCTTCGAGGTAGCAGCCCACCGAGTCATCGGATTGCTTCGTGACGTCGTCGCAGAGTTCGGCGTCGACAAGACCAAGCAGATTTCGATCATCGATCTCGGCGGCGGCATGGGAATCTCTTACGTTCCGTCCGACGACCCGCCGCCCGTCGACGAACTTGCAGCCAAACTCGGCCACATCGTGCGAAACGAATCCGCGCTGGCCGGCCTGCCTGAACCGACGCTGGCCGTCGAACCCGGCCGCGCCATTGCCGGACCTGGCACCGTCACGCTGTACGAAGTCGGCACCATCAAGGACGTCACAGTCGGCAACGCCCTGACCCGCCGCTACATCAGCGTCGACGGCGGTATGAGCGACAACATCCGAACTTCGCTCTACGGTGCCGAGTACGAAGCCAAGCTGGTTTCGCGCACTTCGACGGCCGATACCGTCGTAGCGCGCGTCGTCGGAAAGCACTGCGAGTCCGGTGACGTAGTCATTCGGGACACCTGGATGCCCGAGGATGTCGGACCCGGTGATTTACTTGCGGTAGCAGCGACCGGTGCATACTGCTATTCGATGTCGAGCAGGTACAACCTGCTCACCCGCCCAGCCGTAGTGGCGGTGCGTGACGGAATTTCACGCGTGATTCTGCGGAGGGAAACAGTGGAAGATCTGCTTAGCTTGGAGGTATCGCAGTGACGAGCGAATCGGCGCATCGCGCTATCGGTGTGGCCGTTCTCGGCCTCGGTAACGTCGGTAGTGAAGTAGTTCGGATTATCCGTGAGCAGGCCGAGGAACTCGAGGCCCGCATCGGGGCTCCCTTGGAACTGCGGGGAGTTGCCGTTCGTCGTATCGGTTCCGACCGCGGAATCCCGGAGGACATGCAGACGACGGACGCGGAATCGTTGGTCGCCCGCGACGACGTCGACATCGTCGTCGAGTTGATCGGCGGCATCGAGTTGCCGCGCAAGCTCGTTCTGTCCTCGCTCAACGCCGCGAAGTCCGTGGTCACCGCCAACAAGGCGTTGCTCGCAGACCACACGGGAGAGTTGGCCGAGGCCGCCGAGGCCAACGCGGTGGATCTGTACTTCGAGGCAGCTGTCGCGGGCGCAATCCCCGTGATTCGCCCGCTGACGCAGTCCCTCGCCGGTGACCGCGTCAACAAGGTCGCCGGAATCGTGAACGGAACCACCAACTTCATCCTCTCCGCGATGGCTGAAACCGGTGCCGATTACGACGAGACTCTCGCCGAAGCCGGACGACTGGGCTACGCCGAAGCCGACCCCACTGCGGATGTCGAAGGTTACGACGCCGCAGCGAAGGCAGCGATTCTTGCGTCCATCGCTTTCCACACCCGCGTCACCGCGGCGGACGTGTACCGCGAGGGCATCTCCTCGATCACCTCGGCAGACCTCGCGTCAGCCAAGGCACTCGACTGCACGATCAAGCTGCTCTCGATCTGCGAACGCATCACCACGCCCAAGGGCAAGGAGCGGATCTCTGCTCGTGTCTACCCGGCTCTGGTTCCGCTCAGCCACCCGCTCGCCACTGTCAACGGCGCATTCAATGCCGTTGTCGTCGAAGCCGAGAACGCAGGACGCCTGATGTTCTACGGCCAGGGCGCGGGCGGCGCACCCACCGCTTCCGCGGTCATGGGTGACTTGGTCATGGCAGCACGCAACAAGGTTCACGGTGGCCGTGGTCCCCGCGAGTCCAAGTACGCCAAGCTCAAGATTGCCCCCATGGGCGACATCCTCACGCGCTACTACGTGAACATGGAAGTAGCGGACAAGGCCGGCGTGCTGTCCGCAGTCGCCGCTGAGTTCGCCAAGCACGACGTCAGTATTTCCGTGGTCCGTCAGGAAGGTGCCGGCGCCGGCGCCCGCCTGGTGGTCGTCACTCATGTAGCAACCGACGCGGCTCTCTCCGACACCGTGGCGGCCCTCAACGAACTCGAATTCGTCACCGCTGTGACCAGCGTGCTGCGACTGGAAGGCACTGAACAATGACCGGCATCGTCAACCCCGTCCACAAGGCTTGGCCGGGACTCATCGAGGCATACCGGGATCGTCTGCCGATCGGCGACAACTGGAAGACCATCACCCTGCGTGAGGGCGGCACGCCGCTCCTGCCTGCCGGCCATCTCTCCGAAATCACCGGTTGCGACGTCTACCTCAAGGTCGAGGGCCTCAACCCCACCGGTTCGTTCAAGGACCGTGGCATGACGATGGCCGTCACGGACGCCTACGCACGTGGACAGCGCGCAGTGCTGTGCGCATCCACCGGCAACACCTCGGCATCGGCTGCGGCATACGCATCCAAGGCCGGGATGACCTGTGCCGTCCTGATTCCGCAGGGCAAGATCGCGATGGGCAAGCTCGCTCAGGCAGTCATGCACGGCGCCAAGATCATTCAGGTCCAGGGCAACTTCGACGACTGCCTCGAACTGGCACGCAAGACCACTGCGGAGTTCCCGACCATCGGACTGGTCAACTCGGTCAACCCGGTGCGCATCGAAGGCCAGAAGACCGCAGCATTCGAGATCATGGACGTTCTCGGTAAAGCTCCCGACGTCCATGCTCTCCCGGTCGGAAACGCCGGAAACATCACCGCCTACTGGCGCGGTTACTCCGAGTACTACGCAGACGGTCTGACCTCGGTCAAGCCCCGCATGCTCGGTGTTCAGGCAGCCGGCGCTGCTCCGCTGGTCCTCGGCCACCCCGTCAAGGACCCGGAAACCATCGCCACCGCCATCCGCATCGGCTCGCCCGCATCCTGGGACGGTGCTGTCGCGGCCAAGGAGCAGTCGGGTGGAGCATTCCGTTCCGCCACCGACGAGGAAATCCTCGCGGCTTACCGCCTGATCGCCGCTACCGAAGGCGTCTTCGTGGAGCCGGCGTCCGCAGCCAGCGTTGCGGGCCTCCTCGCAGCCCGCGCTGAAGGATGGCTCGAGCCCGGACTGACTGTCGTGTGCACCGTGACCGGAAACGGACTCAAGGACCCCGACACAGCTCTGATGGGCATGCCGAACGTCGAGCCCATCGGCGTTGATCCCGTTGCCGTTGCGGCTGCCCTCGAGCTTGCATAGTGTCCGCGGATTCGTCGACTGCTCCACGGAACCCTGCCTCTGACATGACGAGAACGCTGCCAGTCGGAATCTCGGTGACCGCTCGTGTCCCGGCCTCGAGTGCAAACTTGGGGCCGGGGTTCGACACCCTTGGCTTGGCGCTGGGGTTGTACGACGAGATCGTCGTAACCACAACGGATTCCGGGCTGAGCATTCGCGTCGAAGGTGAAGGCGCAGCGGATGTGCCTTGGGGTCCTTCGCATCTGGTTGTTCGAGCCATCGAGCGTGGACTCGAAGCCGCCGGTGTGTGGGCTAGCGGCTTGGATGTGTTGTGCCGCAATGCGATTCCGCATTCGCGCGGTTTGGGTTCATCTGCTTCTGCAGCGGTCGGTGGCCTGGCCGCCGCCAACGGTTTGGCTCGCGCACTCGACGAGGAGCTCGGTCTCACGGACGAGCAGTTGGTGCAACTTTCCTCCGAGTTCGAAGGGCACCCCGACAATGCATCGGCGAGTGTCCTGGGCGGAGCAGTGGTTTCGTGGAGTTGCCCGTCGTCCGTCGAGGGTGACGAGCCGGTTTACTCGGCCGCCAAACTTGATGTTCACCCCGATATCCGTGCAGTGGCACTCGTTCCCGAGGAGCGATCCTCGACGGCACACACCCGTGGACTCCTTCCGGAGATGGTTCCGCACCAGGATGCATCGTTCAATGCGAGCCGAAGTGCACTGGCCGTCGTCGCTCTGACGATGCGGCCCGACCTGCTGATGGCCGCCACCGAGGATCGCTTGCATCAAACTCAGCGCGCTCCCGCTCTTCCGTTGACAACCAGGTGGATCGGGATCCTGCGCGACGCCGGAATCGCGGCCACCGTCAGCGGCGCCGGCCCCACCGTGTTGGCTCTGAGTACGAGTCCGTTCCCGGCAGATCTCGCCGAAGCGGCGCGTGCCGACGGCCTTCGGGTGCTCGAACTCGGTATTGCGGCAGGCGTCGAGGTTCAGGCGACGCGAGTCTGATCCTCGTCTCGGTGTTTTTCTGTAGTCGGGTGTAGAAGTTCGGGATAGTGCCCGGTAGTGAATTGACACACGCGAGTTTCCGATATTCTTGCCGGACTCGGGTATGGGCGCTATCCTGGCAATGTCCGTACATCGTGCGCGTCTGTCGCCGGTGCATCACCAGGGGGCCAAACTCCATCCCAATTGGGTTACTGGGGTCCACATTCCTTGGCATGATCCTCGCACTTGTACCTTCTGGCGAAGGTGTGAATCTTCAGTGGCGAATCCTCAATGGCCTCGTCCACACGATCGATTCACTTCGCGTAGCAGGTGCTGTGCAGGTTTGCGAGAGCATGGTTTGTTTGAAGCAGGAGCACTTCTCGCACCGGTTTCCGATAGTCATGTGATGGCGGGCGAGCCGGCAGTTCTTGACATGCAACTCTCGACATGCAACTAAGTACGGCACCTCCGAGTTCGGTAATCAACTGAAACTTCGGGACGAACCCTCGACTCTGCGCAGCGCGAGTGAGGGAAGGAAAGGACCTCCGTGACCGATACGGACCTCATCGCCACCACTGCACCCTCCGCTGGGGCGCACACTGGCGACAATTCTCAGGCGTCATCTTCAGCACCCGACGGTGCGGTGGCGACCTCCACGAAGCGTGCCGACGCACGTCGTGGCGCCGGACTCTCCGGCATGGTGCTCACCGAACTGCGCAGTCTTGCCGGTGAACTGGGCATCAAGGGCACTTCCGGGATGCGCAAGGGCGATCTGATCGCAGCCATCAAGGAACGCCAGGGCGGCAGCAGTAAAGCGGCGCCGGCCCAGAGCGAACTGACGCTCGACGAAGCTCCCGTGGCTCGCACTCGTGCCAAGAGCACGCGTGCTCCGCGCAACGAAACCGCTGAAGCGCCGGCGGCCGAGCCTGCCGAAGCGCCCGCAGTGCGAGAAGCACCGGCGCCGCGAACCGAAACTTCCGAGGACACAGACGCCGGCACTCCCCGTCGCGGACGCCAGCGTCGCGGTGCTTCGCGCCGTAGTGGTTCGCCGGATCAGCCGGAACTGAGCATCGAGCCGGAGTCGGCACCGGTCGCTCGTGAAGCCGATGCAAAGTCGGCCGAAGCTCCCGCAGTAGAGCGCAAGCAGAATGATCGCGTCGAAGCCAAGACCGATTCCGATCAGGCCGCTTCTGCAGAGCAGACCAACGAGCGCCCCCGTCGCGAGCGCAACAACCGTGACAATCAGGGCCAGCGCGACGGTCAGAGCCAGCGCGGCAACCAGGATCGCCCGGACCGCGGAAACCAGAACAACGCTGCTCAGGGCAATGCTGGTCAGAGCAGTGCAGGCCCGCGGAACGACAACCGCAACAACGGGCCGGACGACGACGACGAGAACGGTCGTGGACGTCGTGGACGCCGCTTCCGTGAGCGTCGTGGACGCGGTCGCGAGCGCGGCGAGGGCACCACGCCCAACGACGCGCGCGAGACCGAGATTCGCGAAGACGATGTTCTGCAGCCGGTAGCCGGCATTCTCGACGTGCTCGACAACTACGCGTTCGTGCGTACGTCCGGGTATCTCGCTGGTCCCAACGACGTCTACGTCTCCATGAACCTCATCCGGAAGAACGGTCTTCGTCGCGGCGACGCCATCACCGGTGCCGTTCGTGTTTCCAGCAGCAGCGGCGGCGGAGATCAGAGCAGCCAGCGTCAGAAGTTCAACCCGTTGGTTCGCATCGACACGGTCAACGGCGGCGACGTCGAGGCCGCAAAGAAGCGCCCCGAGTTCAACAAGCTCACGCCTCTGTACCCGAACCAGCGTCTGCGCCTCGAAACCGAGCAGAACATTCTGACGACGCGTGTCATCGACCTCGTGATGCCCATCGGTAAGGGCCAGCGCGCCCTCATCGTGAGCCCGCCCAAGGCCGGTAAGACCAGCGTTTTGCAGGCAATTGCCAACGCGATCGCCACCAACAACCCGGAGTGCTACCTCATGGTCGTCCTCGTGGACGAGCGTCCCGAGGAAGTGACGGACATGCAGCGCAGCGTGAAGGGCGAGGTTATTTCCTCGACCTTCGACCGCCCGCCGGGCGATCACACCTCCGTCGCCGAGCTCGCTATCGAGCGTGCGAAGCGCCTCGTGGAAATGGGCAAGGACGTCGTTGTTCTGCTCGACTCGATCACCCGATTGGGTCGCGCCTACAACAACTCGTCGCCCGCGTCGGGACGCATCCTCTCGGGTGGTGTCGATTCCACGGCTCTGTACCCGCCGAAGCGTTTCCTCGGTGCTGCCCGCAACATCGAGCACGGTGGCTCGCTCACCATCATCGCGACTGCGATGGTCGAGACCGGGTCCACCGGCGACACCGTGATCTTCGAAGAGTTCAAGGGCACCGGCAACGCCGAGCTCAAGCTCGATCGCAAGATCGCCGAACGTCGTGTGTTCCCCGCTGTGGACGTCAACCCGTCCGGTACGCGTAAGGACGAGCTGCTCCTGAGCCCCGACGAAGCTGCCGTCTTGCACAAGCTGCGTCGTGTGCTGTCCGGGCTCGACTCGCATCAGGCCATCGATCTGCTGATCGATCGTCTGAAGAAGAGCAAGAACAACCTCGAGTTCCTGATGCAGGTTTCGAAGACTGCACCGGGCGCGATCGACGACTGATCGTCTGTGAGTAGAAGGGCCCCACAATCATTTGGTTGTGGGGCCTTTCTCGTACCTGGAACAAAATCGTGGGGGAGTGCGTTGTGCAGTTCGTAAAGCCACCCGGAGGTGTGCAAGACGTGGAATTTCTGGTGAAGTACCGCATCTGGCATACTGAACGGCTGAGTCCGGTTCCGGTTCACGACTTCGATTGGCGAAGGCGACCCGGCGACCATTGAAAGGGACACCATGAAGGCAGGAATCCACCCCACGTACGTTGCAACCACCATCGTGTGCGGTTGCGGCAACTCGTTCGAGACCCACAGCACCAAGGAGTCCGGACGCATCAACGTTGAGGTTTGCTCGCAGTGCCACCCGTTCTACACGGGCAAGCAGAAGATCCTTGACACCGGTGGACGTGTTGCACGCTTCGAGGCTCGCTACGGCAAGCGCGCTGACAGCAAGGTTCAGCTCGAAGACTAGCTGTTCCGCCGACGCCCGATCTGTAACTGCAGATCGGGCGTCGGCTTTTTTGTGCCTGCACCCGGTTTTGTGCGCTTCCCGGGTAGTAGCGTCGTTGTAGCGAAAGCGCGCACCGTACGAACGAACTAGAGCGGAGCGAACCATGGCAGGCGCAACCAAGCCCTCGGCCATCGACGACATCCTGGCAGAACACGCCGGCCTCGAAGCGCAGATGTCGGATCCCGCGCTGCACAACGACCCGAAGGCAGCCAAGCGGGTCGGTAAGCGGTTCGCCGAGCTCTCACCCATCATGTCGACGTACAACAAATTGACTGCGGCACAGGATGATCTGGAGGCCGCGCGCGAGCTGGCCGCCGACGATTCCAGCTTTGCCGCCGAGATCCCTGATCTCGAAGCTGAGGTCGCGCAACTGGAGCAGATTCTGACTGACCAGTTGGCGCCGCGCGACCCGCACGACGGAGATGACGTCGTCCTCGAAGTGAAATCCGGTGAAGGTGGCGAGGAATCCGCGCTCTTCGCAGCCGACTTGGCACGCATGTACGTCCGCTACGCCGAACGGCACGGCTGGCGCGTCGAGATCCTCGACGCCGCCGTGTCCGACCTCGGTGGGTACAAAGAAGCCACCATCTCGATCAAGAGCAAGTCCGACACCCCGGACGGTGTCTGGGCGCGACTCAAGTTCGAAGGCGGAGTGCACCGCGTCCAGCGTGTGCCGGTCACCGAATCGCAAGGCCGCGTGCATACGTCTGCAGCCGGCGTCCTGGTCTATCCCGAGCCCGACGAGGTCGAACAGGTTCAGATCGACGAGGGTGACCTGCGTGTCGACGTCTACCGTTCATCCGGCAAGGGCGGTCAGGGCGTCAACACCACGGACTCTGCCGTTCGCCTCACGCACCTTCCCACCGGAATCGTCGTGACGTGTCAGAACGAGCGCTCACAGCTCCAGAACAAGGCCCGTGCGATGCAGGTGCTGGCAGCGCGACTGCAGGTCGTCGCCGAAGAAGCGGCAAATGCAGAAGCGTCGGCCGGACGCCAGAGTCAGGTTCGAACTGTCGACCGCTCGGAACGCATTCGTACCTACAATTTTCCCGAGAACCGAATCGCCGATCACCGCATCGGATTCAAGTCGCACAACCTCGATGCGGTTCTCGACGGTGAGCTGGATCCACTTCTCGACGCATTGGGCAAGGCGGACCGCGAGGCCCGCCTTGCGGCCGAATAGGTTTCTCGCGTGAGCAGACTTCCACTCCGTTTGGCGCTGATCGAGGCTGCAAAAAAGCTTGATGCGGCCGGCGTACCCAGTCCACGTACCGATGTCGAATTGTTGGCCTCTCATCTGCTGGGGGTAGAGCGGACCAGGCTCGGTCTGGTGCCACTGGTGGATCCTGAGGTCATCGAGGCTTTCAACGAAATGGTGGCGCAGCGAGCGCAGCGAATTCCTTTGCAGCACATCATCGGAAGCGCCTCGATGGGCAATATCGACGTCGCGGTCGGGCCGGGAGTTTTCATCCCACGTCCCGAAACCGAGTTGCTGATGGGTTGGGCGCTTTCCTTCCTCGAAGGATGCGGTAGTCGGCCGCCGGTCGTTCTGGATTTGTGTACCGGATCCGGAGTGCTCGCGTTGTCGATTGCCGAGGCTCGGCCGGACGCTGTTGTGCACGCTGTGGAGAAGGAGCCGGCGGCATTGGCGTGGGCTCGCAGAAATGCGGCCGACCGTGAAGCGATGGGGGATACCCCGATTCATCTTCACCTGGGCGACGTCACGGATCGAGATCTGTTGCAGGTGCTCGAGGGCAAGGTCGACCTCGTGGTCTCGAACCCGCCGTACATCCCCGAAGGTGCGCAGTTGCAGCCCGAGGTCATGGATTACGACCCGCACACCGCACTGTTCGGTGGCCCCGACGGCTTGTCCGTCATCAAACCGATGATCAGTAACATCGCGCGATGGCTTCGAATCGGTGGCGCGGCGGGCATCGAGCACGACGACACCAACGGCGACGGCGTCGCAGCGCTGTTCTCCGCTCGACGCGTATTCGGTGAGGTACAGCAGCATCCGGACCTCGCGGGTCGCCCCCGCTTTGTCGTGGCAAGGCGGGTCGCCACCAACCTCGAAGCGCAGCGCACTCGAGTGCCCGCAGCGCAGAGTGAAAGGATGATCGAGTGAGCACCGTTTACGACTGCAGTCAGACCGATTCGCGTACGGCAGGATTGGCCGCCGCCAAAAATGCACTCAAAGCCGGCCGTCTGGTCGTCCTTCCGACAGACACTCTGTACGGATTGGGCGTCGACGCCTTCGACAGTGAGGCCGTATCGAGCCTCCTTCGGGCGAAAGGCCGTGGTCGGGACATGCCGGTTCCGGTTCTTGTCGGTTCTTGGAACACCATCGACGGACTGGTCTACAGCGTCCGTCCGCAGGCCCGCGATCTGATTCGCGCGTTCTGGCCGGGCGGATTGAGTTTGGTTGTCGAGCAAGCACCTTCGCTGGCGTGGGATCTGGGCGACGCTCGCGGAACGGTCATGCTGCGCATGCCTTTGCATCCGGTGGCATTGGAACTGTTGCGCGACGTCGGACCGCTCGCGGTCTCGAGTGCGAACATCTCCGGTAGGCCGCCGGCCACGACGGTTGACGAGGCTCGTGATCAGCTCGGCGGCTTGGCCAGCGTCTATCTCGACGGCGGGCCCGCTGCGCACGCGGTCGCGTCGACGATCGTCGATCTGACGGGCGACTCGCCCCGTATCCTGCGGGTGGGCGCCGTTTCCGCCGAAGATATTGCCGACGTTTTGGGCACTACCCCGGAAAGCCTTGTAGAGGGAGTTTCGTAACGATGGTCGGTGCCCGCCAGAACGGTGACCGGCCGCGGTGACGGCGACGTACTCGGCCACGGCGATCCTCGCGCAGTCCAGTGGGGGAGCGGGTGTGCCCATCCGCGAACTCCTCCTGGTTCTTTGCACCGCAGCAGTGGTCACGTACCTTGCAACGGGTGCGGTTCGGCTCCTGGCACTGCGATTCGGTGCCGTGGCGATCCCGCGTGACCGCGACGTCCACGTCGAACCCACACCTCGCCTCGGTGGCGTCGGTATGTACATCGGAATGGCTGTCGGTCTGCTGTTCGCGCAGCAATTGCCTGCGCTGACAAGGGGTTTCGAATTCGGCAACCCGGACGTCCATGCTGCACTCGTGGCCGGGGCGGTCATTGTCCTGGTCGGCGTGATCGACGACAAATGGGGGCTCGACGCCCTCACGAAGTTTGTCGGTCAAGTGACTGCCGCCGGAATCCTCGTTGTCATGGGTGTCAGTTGGTTCATCATCTACAACCCGTTCGGTGAGGGTTCCACGATCATTCTGGATCAGATCCAGTCGGGTCTGTTTACCGTTGCCATCGCGGTTGCCACCATCAACGCCATGAACTTTGTCGACGGCCTCGACGGGTTGGCGGCCGGACTCGGTCTCATCGCGGCAGTCGCGATTCTCATCTTCTCGATCGGTCTGTTGCACGATCAGGGCGGCGACGTCAGTGCCTATCCGCCGGCAATGATCGCTGCGGCATTGGCCGGCGCGTGTCTCGGTTTCCTTCCACACAACTTCAACCCTGCCCGGATCTTCATGGGTGATTCCGGGTCCATGCTGATCGGTCTCATGCTGGCCGCGATTTCGACCAGTGCGTCGGGTCGTATCCCACTGACTGCGTACGGCACGCGTGACCTGGTGGGACTTCTGGCGCCGTTGTTGCTGGTAAGTGCTGTGATGTTCATCCCCATGCTGGACATGCTGTTGGCTGTCATCCGGCGTACTCGCGCGGGAGTCAGTCCGTTCAGTCCGGACAAGATGCATCTGCACCATCGTCTATTGCAGATCGGGCATACCCATCGCCGAGTTGTGCTGGTCATCTACTCGTGGGTGGGTGTTCTGGCGTTCGGCGCGGTCGGATCCGCGTTGCTCAATCGACAGTTGGTCGTGGTCCTCGTGGCAGCAGGATTGCTCGCGGCATTTCTCTTCACCGCTATTCCGTCACTGCGGGATCGTCAGCAGGAGCGACGGTAGTCGAGTTTTCCGATCCATTACCCTTGGACATCGTGACGAACACCCCGCAATCCGTGCCCGCATCGCAACCCATTCCCGATTCCAGCGCAGCCATGAGGTCTGCCGTGAAGTGGGGCGTGATCGGACTGGTAGCGCTTACTGTGGTCGGCTCACTGCTCGGATGGCTCATCGGTGGCAAACCGGGCCTCTACGGCGCTCTGCTCGGTGCGGCGGTCGGTGGCGGCTTCATCCTCTTCACCGCCCTGGGCGTTCTTCTCACATCGAAGTTGCCGGCGCTGACAGCAGGCGCTGTTCTGCTCGGTACCTGGCTGCTCAAGATGATCTTGGCGATTGTGGTGCTGGCAGTTCTGAAGCCGCTCGACTTCTATGACAAGACGGCATTGGTGCTCGTCATGGTGATGGCGCTGGTTATCGTCCTCGGAGCGGAAACGTACGGCGTCCTGGCAACCAAGACGCCCTATGTAGACCCCACCCCGAGCACTCCCGTCAACGACGACGAGTAGTACTACAAAACGTAGCAAATCGCCCTTTCGGGTACCCCATCTACACAATGTCGTAGATGGCTTGGTAGGGTCAGCGTCAAGCGAGAGTAATGGTAGGCGAGGTAACCCTCAGCCGACGATGCCATGTGCTCGCAGGTGGCCGATTTCCTGGGCCACCGAGTCGACGAGAGTCGCCGACACCGACAGACGCCAGGCCCGCAAGGGTTCTCCAGCTGCTGACGAATGCGCGAGTCGAACTTGTCGACTTGTAGATCGTCAATGTCCGATCGAACCGCAGTCAATGATGGCTGCGGACCGACTACGGGAGAGAACGCTGAGCGTCACCACCCTGGCCGCGGATGAATTCCATGCGCCGTCACTAGACGATTTTTTCCCGCCCTCCGTGTTGATTCACGCGGGCCCCTTCGAGCTCGACCGATTGATGCTCATCCGCATCCTGATGTCGGTGTTGGTCGCAGCGTTCTTCGCAATTGCGATGCGTAGTCCGCGGTTGATTCCGCGCGGCGTGCAGAACGTGGCCGAGATCGCTCTGGACTTCGTTCGCATTCAGATCGCGGAAGATGTCCTCGGCAAGGAGCAGGGCAAGCGTTTCCTGCCGGTCATCACGACGATCTTCTTCCTCGTGATCGCCAGCAACGTGTCCGCGATCATCCCCTTCTTGAACATCTCGCCCAACGCCCGTATCGGCATGCCGCTGGTACTCGCGGCGCTTGCCTACATCGTGTTCAACTACGTGGGCATCAAGAAGTACGGCTTCTTCAAGTACGTCAAGAGCACCATCGTCGTTCCCGGCGTCCCGCCGGCACTGCACGTCTTGCTGATTCCGATCGAGTTCATCTCGACCTTCGTACTGCGCCCGTTCACGCTGATGGTTCGTCTCATGGCCAATATGTTGGCCGGCCACATTCTGCTGGTGCTGTTCTTCAGCGCGACGAATTACTTCTTCTTCGTGTCCGGCGGCTTCCAGGCAATCTTCGGCGTCCCGTCGATCATTGCCGGCCTTGCATTCACGTTCTTCGAGCTGCTGGTCATCTTCCTGCAGGCTTACGTCTTCGCGCTGCTGGCCGCGGTCTACATCGACATCGCGCTGCACGCAGACGAGCACTGACCACACCACATATCAGCTACACCACGATCTGAGCCTTCCGTCGATACCGGCGGAGGTCAACTGAAAGGGAATGGAACACCATGAGCGTCGCTTACCTGGCACAGGAAGTTGCCGAGCAGACCATCACCAACAAGGGTTATGGCGCCATCGGCTACGGCCTCGCGGCAATCGGCCCCGGCATCGGCATCGGCATCGTCGTCGGTAAGGCAATCGAGGGCATGGTTCGCCAGCCCGAGATGGCCGGACAGGTTCGTACCACGATGTTCCTCGGTATTGCATTCACCGAGGCCCTCGCGCTGATCGGCCTCGTCGCCGGCTTCATTTTCTAAGAGACCGACATGGCAGCCACCATTACATTGCTCGCGGCATCCGAGGGTGAAGTACCTAATCCCCTCCTGCCCGCGACGTACGACATCGTATGGTCCATCGTCTGCCTCGTGATTGTCGGTTTTGTCTTCTGGAAGTTCGTTCTTCCGATGTTCCAGAAGGTCCTCGCCGATCGCACCGAGCAGATCGAGGGCGGCATCCAGCGTGCTGAAGATGCCCAGGCAGAAGCGAAGATTGCGCTCGAGCAGTACCGTGCGCAGCTCGCTGAAGCTCGTACCGAGGCCGCGCAGATCCGTGAGGAAGCGCGTACCCAGGGTCAGCAGATCATTGCTGACATGAAGGTTCAGGCGCAGGACGAGAGCGACCGCATCGTGGCCGCAGGCCACAGCCAGCTCGTCGCCCAGCGTCAGCAGATTGTTGCTGAGCTCCGTTCGGATCTCGGCAAGACCGCTGTAGACCTGGCCGAGAAGGTCATCGGAGAGTCTCTCGCCGACGACGTGAAGCGCGCCGGAACGGTTGATCGATTCCTCAACGAGCTCGACGCCGTCAGCGCTGATTCAGCCAGGAAGTGAGCAACATGTACGCAGCGAGCCGTGAAGCCTTGGCGCAGACGCGTTCTGTGCTGAGCAGCGCCCTGGATGCAGCCTCTGCAGGAGCCGCAACTGCGGCCGCTGCGCAGGCTGGGTCCGAGCTCTTCTCGGTGGTCGAGGTACTTGACGGCCAGCGCGCTCTTCGTAGCGCGCTGGCTGATGCTTCGACGCCGGCCGCTGGTCGCCAGGCTCTGGTAGAGCAGCTGTTCTCCGGAAAGGTCGGCGCCGAGGCGCTGGCAACCGTGAAGGCAGCTGCAGGCCAGGACTGGTCGGCGACCCGCGACTTGGTCAACTCGCTCGAACTGCTGGGACGCGAAGCTCTGCTCCGCGCCGCAGCCGATCAGGGCCAGTTGGACACCGTCGAGGACGAGCTGTTCCGTCTCGGCCGCATTGTGGCAGGGGATCCCAGCCTTGAGCAGGCGCTCTCGGATCTGTCGGTTCCCACCGCCCGCAAGCGTGAGTTTCTCTCGCGCCTGCTCTACGGCAAGGTCACCGCGGTCACCGAGGCAATTGCCGGACAGGCCGTCGGCCGGTTGAAGTCTGCACCCGCAGACGCTTTCGACCAGCTGTCGAATCTTGCCGCAGCGCAGCGCGATACCACTGTTGCTCATGTGCGCAGCGCTTCGGCGTTGAGTGCAGAGCAGTCGGATCGTTTGGCGAGCACACTGACCCGCACCTACGGGAAGCCGGTCACCGTGCACGTCGAGATCGATCCAGAGCTTCTCAGCGGCTTGGTCGTCCGGGTGGGCGACGAGGTTATCGACGGTAGTGCAGCGGGACGACTCGCAGTACTGCGGAAGAACCTCAAATAGTCCTTCAGCCGAACACACACTCCAGATCTTTTCGAAGACCAGATACCGAGAGCAGGAAAAACATGGCGGAGCTGACGATCTCCTCCGACGAGATCCGTAGCGCGATCGACAACTACACCGCGAGCTACTCCCCGGAGGCCTCCCGTGAGGAGGTCGGCACAGTGACCGACACCAGTGACGGCATTGCGCACGTCTCTGGCCTGCCTTCGGCTATGTCCAACGAACTGTTGGAGTTCCCCGGTGGAATCGTCGGCGTCGCGCTCAACTTGGATGCCACCGAAATCGGTGCAGTTATCCTTGGCGATTACCAGAACATCCAAGAAGGCCAGGAAGTAAAGCGTACGGGCGACGTTCTGTCGGTTCCCGTCGGCGATGCTTTCCTCGGCCGCGTTATCAACCCGCTGGGTGCCCCCATCGACGGCTTGGGCGAGATCGAGAGCACCGAAAACCGTGCCCTCGAACTTCAGGCCGCTTCGGTGCTCGAGCGCCAGCCGGTTGAAGAGCCGCTCCAGACCGGTATCAAGGCTATCGACGCCATGACCCCGATCGGCCGCGGCCAGCGCCAGCTCATCATCGGCGACCGCAAGACCGGCAAGACCGCGGTCTGCATCGACGCGATCCTGAACCAGAAGGCCAACTGGGATTCGGGCGACGTAAACAAGCAGGTTCGCTGCATCTACGTCGCAATCGGCCAGAAGGGCTCCACCATCGCGGGCGTCAAGGCTGCCCTCGAGGAGAAGGGCGCGATGGAGTACACCACCATCGTCGCTGCTCCGGCTTCTGATTCCGCCGGCTTCAAGTGGCTCGCTCCGTACACCGGTTCGGCCATCGGCCAGCACTGGATGTACCAGGGCAAGCACGTTCTGGTTGTGTTCGACGACCTGACCAAGCAGGCAGAGGCGTACCGCGCCATCTCGCTGCTGCTGCGTCGTCCGCCGGGCCGCGAGGCATACCCCGGTGACGTCTTCTACTTGCACTCCCGTCTCCTGGAGCGTTCGGCGAAGCTGTCCGACGCACTCGGCGGTGGATCGCTGACGGCTCTGCCGATCATCGAGACCAAGGCAAACGACGTCTCGGCGTACATCCCGACCAACGTCATCTCCATCACCGACGGTCAGGTATTCCTCGAGTCCGACCTGTTCAACAAGGGCGTTCGTCCCGCGATCAACGTCGGTATCTCGGTTTCCCGAGTCGGTGGCGCTGCTCAGACCAAGGGAATGAAGAAGGTTTCCGGTTCGCTGCGTCTGGAACTGGCTCAGTTCCGTGAGCTCGAAGCGTTCTCCGCCTTCGCATCCGACCTCGACGCTGCCTCCAAGGCTCAGCTCGAGCGCGGTGCCCGTCTGGTCGAGCTGCTCAAGCAGGATCAGTACAGCCCGATCCCCGTCGAGGATCAGATCGTTTCGATCTACCTCGCCGGTGAAGGCATCTTCGACAGCGTTCCGATCGGCGACGTCCGTCGCTTCGAGAAGGAACTGCTCGAAGACCTGAAGCGCTCGGCTGCCGGCGTCTACGCCAGCATCGACGGCGGCAAGGCACTCGATGCCGACAACGCTGCTGCGCTGATCGCTGCGACCAACAAGTTCAAGGAAGGCTTCATCGCATCCGACGGAAGCCGGGTCGTGAACGAAGCCGAGGCTGACGCATTGGGAGCCGACGAGGTCGCCAATGAGCAGATCAACGTCAAGCGCAAGACCGTCAGCAAGTGACGGGACTGCCCATGACACTGCGAATCTCGAAGGGAGAGTGATTGATCGATGGCAAGCATTCTCGAATTGCGGTCTCGTATCAAGTCGGTCAACTCGACCAAGAAGATCACCAAGGCACAGGAACTGATCGCGACTTCGCGCATCACGAAGGCTCAGGGTCGCGTCGCCGCGTCCAAGCCGTATGCCGAGGAGATCACGAAGGTACTCACCGAATTGGCGAGTGCGTCTGCTTCGCTCGATCACCCGCTGCTCAACGAGCGTCCGGAGCCCAAGCGGGCTGCGGTGCTCGTTGTCACCAGTGACCGCGGCATGTGCGGTGGCTACAACTCCAACGTCCTCAAGCAGGCAGAAGAGCTTATGGCTCTGCTGCGCAGCGAGGGCAAGGATCCGATCGTGTACGTGCTCGGTTCCAAGGGGCTCGGCTACTTCAGTTTCCGTGGCCGCACTATCGGTGGTTCCTGGACGGGCTTCTCACAGGATCCGGGCTACTCGGATGCTGCGAAGGCCAGCCGCCATCTGGTGGAACTGTTCATGGCTGGTTCGGGTAACCAGGTCGAGGCTCCGAACGGCGAAGGCACCATCGAGGGCGTCGACGAACTCCATATCGTCTACACCCGCTTCGTGTCGATGCTGACCCAGACCCCCGAGGTGCGCCGTATGGCTCCTCTCGAGGTGTCCGTGTCCGAAGAGCACATCGAACTTGGCGACGACATGCTGACCAACGGTCACGACGACGACCATTCCAATGGTCCTGTCGCTGACTTCAGCTTCGAGCCGGAGCCGGAAAAGCTGCTCGGTGCACTTCTGCCGAAGTACGTGAGCACTCGTATCTTCTCGTCGCTTCTCGATGCTGCGGCATCGGAGTCGGCAGCCCGTCGTACGGCCATGAAGGCCGCGACGGACAATGCAAACGAACTGGTGAACACGTTGAGCCGTCAGGCCAACCAGGCTCGCCAGGCCCAGATCACCCAGGAAATCAGCGAGATCGTCGGCGGCGCCAACGCGCTCGCCTCGAGCGCAGGAAGTGACTAGCACATGACCGCAGCAGTAACCGAAAACAACGGGGCAGGTTCGGCTTCGGCCGTAGCCGGCCGCGTCGTGCGGGTCATCGGTCCCGTCGTGGACGTTGAATTCCCGCGTGGCGCTGTTCCTGAACTGTTCAACGCACTGAAGGCCGAGATCACGCTTCCCTCGGTCGCCAAGACGCTGACGCTCGAGGTTGCACAGCACCTCGGTGACAACCTGGTCCGCACCGTTTCCATGCAGCCCACCGACGGACTCGTCCGCGGCACTGCAGTAGTCGACTCGGGCAAGCCGATCTCGGTTCCCGTCGGTGACATCGTCAAGGGCCACGTGTTCAACGCACTGGGCGATTGCCTCGACACACCGGGCCTCGGCCGCGACGGCGAGCAGTGGGGCATCCACCGCAAGCCACCAGCCTTCGATCAGCTCGAAGGTAAGACGGAGATCCTCGAGACCGGCATCAAGGTCATCGACCTCCTCACCCCGTACGTCAAGGGCGGCAAGATTGGTCTGTTCGGTGGTGCCGGTGTCGGCAAGACCGTTCTGATCCAGGAAATGATCACCCGTATCGCCCGCGAATTCTCCGGCACCTCGGTGTTCGCAGGCGTTGGCGAGCGTACCCGTGAGGGCACCGACCTCCACCTGGAAATGGAAGAGATGGGCGTCCTCCAGGACACCGCCCTAGTCTTCGGCCAGATGGATGAGCCGCCGGGAACGCGTATGCGCGTCGCCCTGTCCGCACTGACGATGGCGGAGTACTTCCGCGACGTTCAGGGCCAGGACGTTCTGCTGTTCATCGACAACATCTTCCGCTTCACGCAGGCAGGTTCCGAGGTTTCCACTCTCCTCGGTCGTATGCCTTCGGCCGTGGGCTACCAGCCCACACTGGCGGACGAGATGGGTGAGCTCCAAGAGCGCATTACCTCGACCCGTGGTCGCTCGATCACCTCGCTGCAGGCTATTTACGTGCCCGCCGACGACTACACCGACCCCGCGCCGGCTACGACGTTCGCGCACCTCGATGCCACCACCGAGCTTTCGCGCCCGATCTCGCAGATGGGTATTTACCCCGCTGTGGATCCGCTGAGCTCGACCTCGCGCATCCTCGAGCCGAGCATCGTTGGTGCGGAGCACTTCCGCGTCGCCAACGAGGTCAAGCGCATCCTGCAGAAGTACAAGGAACTGCAGGACATCATCGCCATCCTCGGTATGGATGAGCTTCAGGAAGAGGACAAGGTTCTCGTCGGGCGCGCCCGTCGTATCCAGAAGTTCCTCGGCCAGAACTTCATCGTTGCCGAGAAGTTCACCGGCGAGAAGGGTTCGGTTGTCCCGCTGCGCGAGACAATCGAAGCTTTCGACCGCGTGTGCAAGGGCGAGTTCGATCACCTGCCCGAGCAGGCCTTCAACAGCTGTGGCGGACTCGACGACGTCGAGGCTGCAGCCAAGAAGATGGCCGGGAAGTAGAGCGCGATGGCTGAGATGACCGTAGAACTCGTTGCTGTCGAGCAGCGTTTGTGGTCTGGTTCGGCGACGTTGGTCAGCGCTCAGACCACCGAGGGCGAAATCGGAATCATGCCTGGGCATGAGCCGGTTCTCGGCCAGCTCATCGAGGGCGGCACCGTGTCGATCACGTCCGTCAACGGCGAGCGCGTGGTTGCCGCAGTCCATGGTGGTTTCCTGTCGGTGACGGCTACGACCGTCACGATCCTTGCCGAGTCCGCGGACATGGCGCAGGATATCGATGTGAACGCAGCCAAGGCCGTACTTGCTGATACCAGAGCAGACGACGAGGCGATTGCGGTCGCCAAGGGTCAGCTTCGGGCAGTCGAGCGCGCGTAAGTTAACTAGAGCAAAGCCGCGACGGGAGCCGACGAACAGTGACATTCGGGATGATTGTGTTGATCATTCTGGGTGTGCTGCTCGCGGTTCTCGTCGCGGCTTTTCTGTATCGAGTCGTGAAATTGCGTCACGGCGGTACGCCTGCGCTATTGCGTGGTTTACCCGCGGTGGGGGACAGCGGTTGGCGCCACGGGATCATTCGCTACGGCGAAAGCGCGTTTGTCTTCTTCAAACTTTCGAGTCTGCGGCCTGGCCCGGACTCACGTATCGACCGTCAAGGTATCGAGGTTGAGAGCCGTCGCTCTCGCTCAGGTACCGAATTCGACATCATGAGCGACGACATCGTTGTCCTGCGAGTGCGAGACGGTGCGTCCCGGTATGAGATCGCTCTCGACAGCGGTGCGCTGACAGCGTTCCTGTCGTGGGTTGAATCCCGGCCAGACGGGCGTGCGCGTCGGCGACGCACCGCCTGACCGATCGTTGGGTCAGGCGCCGGCGCCGGGCTTCCAGAGAACATCGCCGTCCGGGTTTGCGACTCGTCCCATGATGAAAAGCAGATCGGACAATCTGTTGAGGTACTTCGCGGGCAGTGCGCTCGTCTCCTCCGGGTTTGATTCGATTGCCGACCAAGCCGCTCGCTCCGCTCGACGAGATACCGTCCGGGCTACGTGGAGTAGTGCGCCGAGTGCGGTTCCTCCCGGCAGAATGAACGAATTCAGCGGTGCCAGTTGATCATTGAGCTCATCGCACCACAATTCCAGTCGATCGATGTATGCCTGGGTGACGCGTAGCGGCGCGTACTTGGGATTTTCGACGACGGGGGTCGAAAGATCCGCACCCGCGTCGAAGAGGTCATTCTGTATCTGACGCAGGATCGTGATCAGATTCTCGGGGGATTGCCCAGCGCCAGGGCCACGCCGATGGCGGCATTGGTTTCGTCGCAGTCTGCGTAGGCGATCAGTCGCGGGTCGTTCTTGGACACGCGCGAAAAGTCGCTCAACCCCGTCGTGCCGTCGTCGCCGGTGCGGGTATAGATCTTCGTCAGGTGAACAGCCATAGGGCCACGGTACCGCCGCGGAGTTTCGGCGCTGATGGCTCTAGGCTGTGAACCGTGAGTGAGCACTTTCTAGTTACCGGGGGTAATCGCCTCGAAGGTGAAGTTGTGGTTGGGGGAGCCAAGAACAGTGTGCTGAAGCTGATGGCTGCAGCACTGCTGGCTGAGGGAACCACAGTAGTCACGAACTGCCCGGACATCCTCGATGTTCCGCTGATGGCGGAGGTCTTGCGCGGGCTGGGCTGCGAGGTCGAACTCGAAGGCTCGGAAGTTCGGATCACGACTCCGGCTGAACCGAAATATCACGCTGACTTTGATGCGGTGAAGCAGTTTCGCGCATCGGTTTGTGTCCTCGGGCCTCTCGTTGCACGCTGCCGACGGGCTGTTGTTGCACTTCCTGGCGGTGACGCGATCGGCTCGCGCCCGCTCGACATGCATCAGTCCGGGCTGCGACTTCTCGGCGCTCGAAGCGAAATCGAGCACGGATGTGTAGTGGCTGAGGCCGACGATCTGCACGGCGCGAACATCCGACTCGTGTTCCCGTCGGTTGGCGCCACCGAAAACATCCTCATGGCAGCCGTTCTGGCACGTGGCGAAACGGTCATCGACAACGCTGCCCGTGAACCGGAGATCGTCGATCTGTGCAACATGCTCAACCAGATGGGCGCAAAGGTCAGCGGTGGGGGTTCCACGACGCTCACCATTCAGGGTGTTCGCAAACTGGAACCAATCACGCACCGGGTAATCGGTGATCGCATCGTCGCAGCTACTTGGGGCGTTGCAGCCTCCATGACCAGGGGAGACGTGCGAGTGCGTGGGGTCAACCACAAGCATCTCGGACTTGTCCTCGACAAACTGCGCCTTGCCGGTGCCGAAGTGACACCCGAAGTCGACGGTTTCCGAGTCATCCAGCGTGAGCGGCCCAAGGCCATCAATTTTGCGACGCTTCCGTATCCGGGCTTTCCGACGGATTTGCAGCCGATGGCAATCGGCTTGGCTGCGGTTGCGGACGGGACGTCGATGATTACCGAGAACGTCTTCGAGTCACGATTCCGCTTTGTCGAAGAGATGATCCGATTGGGCGCCGACGCTCGGACGGATGGACACCATGCAGTAATTCGGGGAGTGCCGGTGTTGTCGAGCGCCCCGGTGTGGTCGTCCGACATACGCGCTGGAGCCGGCTTGGTTCTCGCAGGACTGGTCGCCGACGGTGTGACCGAAGTGCATGACATCTTCCATATCGATCGCGGATACCCGCGTTTTGTCGAGAACCTGCGCGGACTCGGCGGCGTAATCGAGCGTGTAAGTACCGAATAGGGCAGGTGCCCGGGGTCACATCGGGTAAGTGTGCGGGTTTTTCGGAATTCGCCGGCACATAAACGTGCGTGACCTCGGGAATGTGCTTCAAGCGAGTGTCGTGACCAGGCGATTTGTTATTTCGGTGAACACTCGCGTAACTTATTCCAAGTCAGAGCGACACGGACACCGACTCCCGCCTCACAGCGAGTGACACGAGGTTGTACGAAGTGCCTGACAAAATCTACAAAATCCGAAGTACTTTCCATCCTGTATGGTTGTGCTTCACCTCCAGTTCACGACGACGATCAGCCCGGTTTGCGCCGGCGCAGAGAATCCGATAAGCTGGAAAAGTTGCCCCAGAGCAGCCGGCCAGAGGGTCGGCGGTGACGGTGTGCGCGTGTTCTTTGAGAACTCAACAGTGTGTCGATGAATGTCAGTGCCAAATTTTTGGTACTTCACATTTTCGGATGATGTTCCGGGCCTTACGGTTTCGGAGCTGATGTTCGGGGTGTGAGTATTTTTTCGTCGATGATTCGTTCATTCTTCCGTCTGAACGGTTGTCGACACATTTTTTGCTAGTTGAGTTTTTTTGCTAGTGATTTGACTCTTATTTGTCTATGACTGATTAGTGGGCTTGCCCACGAAATCTAGAGTCTTCAACGGAGAGTTTGATCCTGGCTCAGGACGAACGCTGGCGGCGTGCTTAACACATGCAAGTCGAGCGGTAAGGCCCTTCGGGGTACACGAGCGGCGAACGGGTGAGTAACACGTGGGTGATCTGCCCTGCACTTCGGGATAAGCCTGGGAAACTGGGTCTAATACCGGATATGACCTCCGATCGCATGGTTGGTGGTGGAAAGATTTATCGGTGCAGGATGG